>JBLFWR010000073.1:0-15765 GCA_047611725.1 Binatia bacterium
GGGACGTCGTCGCCAGGGAAGTCGTACATGCTCAAGAGCTCACGAACTTCCATCTCGACGAGCTCAAGGAGCTCTTCATCGTCGACCATGTCCGCCTTGTTCAAGAACACGACGATACGAGGAACACCGACCTGACGAGCGAGCAGAATGTGCTCACGAGTCTGAGGCATCGGGCCATCGGCAGCGCTTACGACCAGGATCGCGCCATCCATCTGCGCTGCACCCGTGATCATGTTCTTCACGTAATCGGCGTGACCCGGGCAATCCACGTGAGCGTAGTGACGGGCTTCCGTCTGGTACTCAACGTGAGCAGTCGCAATCGTGATACCGCGCTCGCGCTCTTCGGGAGCCTTGTCGATATCTTCAAATGCGATGAAATCGCCGCCCATCTTCTTGCTCTGCACAAGCGTAATCGCAGCAGTCAATGTCGTCTTTCCGTGATCGACGTGACCGATAGTCCCCACGTTTACGTGGGGCTTAGTGCGCTCGAACTTCTCCTTGGCCATCTTGCTCGCGTCTCCTTACGCCGCTTGCCCAGTTACCGATTCGTGGTCCATTTCGAGGACCGTTCTCACGCACCCACCGCACGTGCGGTGAGTTCCTCGGAGACCGAATTCGGGACTGGTTCGTAATGATCAAACTGCATTGTGTACGTGGCTCGCCCCTGCGTGCGCGATCGCATCTCGGTCGCGTAGCCAAACATATTCGCCAACGGGACCATCGCATTAACGACTTGCCCGGCAGCGCCGCGCGCGTCCATGCTCTGCACTTTGCCGCGCCGGCTATTGAGGTCGCCGATAATGTCGCCCATGAACTCTTCGGGCATAACCACTTCGACAGCCATCATCGGCTCGAGGAGGACCGGCGATGCCTTACGCATCGCTTCCTTGAATGCCATCGAGCCGCAAATCTTGAACGCCATTTCCGACGAATCGACTTCGTGAAAAGAGCCGTCGACCAGCTCTATCTTGAAGTCGATAACCGGGTAGCCAGCCAAAGGGCCGGAACCGGAAGCTTCGACAATCCCTTTCTGGACGGCCGGAATGTATTCGCGCGGAATTACACCGCCCTTGATCTTGTCCTCGAACTCGAAGCCTTCACCCGGTTCTTTTGGAGAGATCACGATGGAAACATCAGCGAATTGACCACGACCGCCACTTTGCTTGGCGAACTTGGTTCGGTTTTGGGCCGTGTCACGCACTGTTTCGCGATAGGCGACTTGCGGCTTTCCGACGTTCGCGTCGACGCTAAACTCGCGGGTGATACGATCAACGATAATCTCAAGGTGGAGTTCGCCCATGCCTGAGATCAGTGTCTGGCCGGATTCCTGATCCTGGCGCACGCGGAACGAAGGATCTTCTTGGGCGATTTTAGAGAGAGCCGCTCCAAGCTTTTCCTGATCACTCTTGGTCTTGGGCTCAATCGCTACCGCGATAACCGGATCCGGAAAGTGGATGCTTTCAAGAACGACCGGGAATTTAGGATCGCAAACCGTGTCACCGGTCGTTGAGTTTCTAACTCCGACCATCGCGACGATATCGCCAGCCCAACACTCCTGAACGTCCTCACGATTGTTCGCGTGCATCTGAAGAAGACGGCCCACGCGTTCTTTCTTGCCCGTGCGAGTGTTCAAGATGGTCTGCCCGACTTCGAGATGGCCAGAATAGATGCGCACGAAAGCCAACGAGCCGACGAAGGCGTCGGTCATAATCTTAAATGCAAGCCCGGCAAACGGTTCATCGTCAGCCGATTTACGCTCTATCGTTTTCGTGTCGTCGTCCGGATCAAGTCCCTTGATCGCTGGGACATCCAACGGCGACGGCAGGTAGTCAACAACGGCATCAAGCATAGCCTGCACGCCCTTGTTCTTAAATGCTGAACCGCAAAGGACCGGACAGATCTTCAAAGAAATTGCACCAGAGCGAATCGCAGCCTTCATCTGGGCTTGCGGCACCTCTGCTCCTTCGAGGAACTTCTCCATGATCGATTCATCGACATCCGCGAGCGCTTCGACCAGCGCTTCTCGAGCGCTGGTGGCATCAGCCAGAATGTCTCCAGGAATGTCGCCGACTGTCATGGTCGCGCCCAGGTCGTCATCGGACCAACTAATCGCTTGCATGGTGACGAGATCGACCAACCCGGTGAAGCTTTCTTCCGCGCCGATCGGAAACTGAATTGGAACCGCGCGCGCTCCAAGACGAGTCTTGAGCTGCGAAACAACGTTTCCAAAATCTGCGCCTACGCGATCCATCTTATTTACAAATGCCATGCGCGGAACGTGGTATTCGTCCGCTTGCCGCCAAACCGTTTCTGACTGCGGCTCCACGCCGCCTACTGCACAAAACACCGCAACCGCACCGTCTAGGACCCGAAGCGAGCGTTCCACTTCAATGGTGAAATCAACGTGCCCCGGCGTATCGATGATGTTGATGCGGTGGTTGTCCCACATGCAGGTCGTCGCCGCCGACGTAATCGTGATTCCACGCTCCTGCTCTTGCTCCATCCAGTCCATGGTCGCCGCGCCATCATGCACCTCACCAATCTTGTGACTGATACCGGTGTAGAACAGCACTCGCTCGGTAGTCGTCGTTTTACCCGCATCAATGTGAGCCATGATGCCGATATTACGAGTCCTTTGGAGCGGAACTTTGCGAGCCATTGCCTTCGTAGCCTCAGTAAATTCAGGAGCAGCGTCAACTACCAGCGGTAGTGAGCAAATGCCTTGTTAGCTTCAGCCATACGATGAGTATCTTCGCGCTTCTTCACCGCTCCGCCGCGATTGTTCGCAGCGTCGACCAACTCGGCCGCCAAGCGGTCACGCATGGTCTTCTCACCACGTCCGCGTGCCTGGCTGATGATCCAGCGAATCGCGAGAGCGACCTGGCGTGAAGGACGAACTTCGACGGGCACCTGATATGTGGCGCCGCCAACACGGCGAGACCGCACTTCAACTGCGGGACGTGCGTTCTCAAGCGCGGCCTTAAACAGCGCCACACCGCTTTCGCGAGTGCGCTCTTCGACCAAGTCGATCGCGCCGTAGAAGATGCCCTCCGAGAGGCTTTTCTTGCCACCCATCTGCATGTTGTTGATGAACTGGGTGATCACCTTCTCTCCGAACTTCGGATCGGGGAGGAGCTCACGCTTTTTGGCGGGGCCTTTTCTGGACATCCTCGCTCTCCCTTACTTCGGACGCTTGGCGCCGTATTTGGAACGCGACTGGCGACGTTCGCCAACACCCACTGAATCCAGGGTGCCGCGTACAATATGGTAACGAACACCTGGGAGATCCTTGACGCGACCGCCACGGATCAAGACCACTGAGTGTTCTTGTAGGTTATGACCAACGCCCGGAATGTAGGCCGTGACCTCAATTCCGTTGGTCAGTCGCACGCGGGCGACTTTCCGAAGAGCCGAGTTCGGCTTCTTGGGTGTCGATGTATAGACGCGTGTGCAGACGCCTCGCCTTTGGGGCGATGCGTCAAGCGCTGGAGCCGTAGTCTTACGGGCAATTTTTTTGCGGCCCTTGCGGACCAATTGGTTAATCGTCGGCACGATTCATCCCTGTGCGCAGCCCCACATTAGGGGTGGCGGTCACTAATAATAAGCGTTCTGAAACGAGGTAATCCCTACTCCTACGTTCCGCGCAAAACGGGGTCAAACGCCCACGGCGCTCTGCGTCGAAGTTTCGATGCTCTGCGTCGTAGGGCCCTATGTCCCTGCTACTTTATTGTCGTCATCGGTCAGCCTCGAAGCTGCCCGCGGTTGGCGCCCTAGTACGGTTGATCCCGTACCTTCGTTCGCCCCTCGGGACCGCGCAGCGCGCAGCCCGTTCTCAAAACGGCAGCCCAAAAGGCCGCCAAACTGCCATCTCCAGGTTCCCTCGACGAATCACGCCTTGGAATCACGCCTTGGAATCACGCCTTGGAATCACGCCTTGGAATCACGCCCGAAGGCGCAAGTCCAAGGAAACTCTGGAACGGCAGCCTCAAGCCCCTAGTAGGGCCTGACTCAAATCGTCCTCAGCCGCGTCACCCACCCCGGGAACTTCGATCTCCACCGAGGTGTACTCCGCAATTCCGGAACCGGCCGGAATCAAACGGCCCATGATGACGTTCTCTTTAAGGCCACGCAGATGGTCGGTCCATCCGTTGATCGCAGCCTCTGTTAGAACCTTGGTCGTCTCCTGGAAGGAGGCGGCTGAGATAAAGCTCTCGGTAGCCAAGCTGGCCTTTGTGATGCCTAGTAGCATCGGCTCAGCGACTGCCGGGGTCTTATCAGCTTCGCGAAGCACGTTGTTCGCTGCCTCAAATTTCCACTTCTCGACCTGGTCGCCAACTAAGAACATCGACTCGCCGGCATCCTTGACGCGTACCCGACGCAACATCTGGCGAACGATCACCTCGATGTGCTTGTCGTTGATCCGTACGCCTTGGAGGCGGTAAATTTCTTGGACCTCGTCAACCAGATACGCGGCCAACTCCTTCTCGCCTTTTACGGTGAGAATGTCATGCGGATTGGACGATCCAGAGTGAAGTTGTTGGCCAGCGCGAATGTAATCGCCCTCTTGGACGATGATGTGCTTGCCCTTGTTGACCAGATACTCGCGAGCATCGCCGACTTCTGGAGTGACAATAAGCTTTCTTTTGCCCTTCGTGTCTTTTCCGAAAGTAACAACACCATCAACTTCACTGATGGCCGCAATATCTTTCGGCCGCCGAGCTTCGAACAGCTCAGCAACACGCGGCAGACCACCGGTAATATCTTTCGTCTTCGTGGTTTCGCGCGGGATTTTGGCGAGAACGTCACCAGGCATAACCTGCTGGTTCTCTTCCATGTTGAGGTAGCATCCTTCCGGCAAGGCGTATCGAGCTTCACCACCGCGCAGTCGCGGGACAATCTGCCCGTCTGCATCACAGATGGTCATCTGCGGCCGTCGATCGTCTTTGGATTTCACTCCAGTGATGACCTTGGTCGCCAAGCCGGTATTCGGATCAACGCGCTCTTCCATCGTTTCGCCGTCGACGATGTCCGCAAACTTCACGACACCACCAACTTCGGTGAGAATGGGCGTCATGAACGGATCCCACTCGGCCACCATTTCGCCGGCCTTGACGAGATCGCCGTCACGCTTCTTCAGCCTGGCACCATGGACCAGCGGGTAACGTTCGCGCTCGCGCGTCTGGCCTGCCTCGAGGACCTCAACAATCGAGATCTCGGCGTTGCGGTTCATCACCACCAACTGCCCATCTCGATCTTCCACAAACTCTACGCCGACGAACCGCACCACGCCTTCGGTACGCGGCTCAAGCGTCGTCTGCTCAGCACGCCGACTGGCGGTACCACCAATGTGGAAGGTGCGCATCGTAAGCTGCGTTCCGGGCTCACCGATCGACTGAGCGGCAATCACACCAACTGCCTCGCCGTTGCAGGCTAAGTGCCCACGTGACAGATCGCGACCGTAGCACAAGGTGCACACTCCGCGATGCAGCTGACAGGTTAACACGGAACGAATGGCAACTCGCTCAACGCCCGCCCCTTCGACTGCGTCGACAAGCGTCTCGTTAATTTCAGTGTTGGCTGACACAAGGATGTCGCCGCTGAACGGATCCACCACGTCTTCGTGCGCAACACGGCCCAAAATTCGATCGCCGAGGCGCTCGATCACTTCGCCGCCTTCAATGAGCGCCGTGACTTCAATGCCATCCAAGGCGCCGCAGTCATAAGCGGAAATGATGCAGTCCTGGGCAACGTCAACAAGTCGACGCGTCAAATAACCAGAGTTCGCAGTCTTCAGAGCCGTATCGGCCAAGCCCTTTCGGGCACCGTGAGTCGAGATGAAGTACTGAAGTACGGTCAATCCCTCACGAAAGTTCGCGGTGATTGGCGTTTCGATGATTTCGCCAGAAGGCTTTGCCATCAGGCCACGCATTCCGGCTAGCTGGCGAATCTGCTGAGCGCTACCACGAGCGCCAGAGTCGGCCATGATGAACACAGGATTAAAGGAAACGACTTCCTTTTCCTTGCCATCGGCGTCGACGATACGCTCGGTCGCCATACCCGACATCATCTCATCCGCGATGCGATCAGTGACGCTCGCCCAAATGTCGACAACCTTGTTGTAGCGCTCACCGTTGGTGATGAACCCCTGTTCGTACTGATTCTGAATCTCACGAACATCGCCGTTGGCTGCACCAAGCAGCGTCGCCTTGGCAGCTGGGATTATTAGATCCTTGATGCCGATCGATACACCGGCGCGGGTCGCCATGCGGAAACCAACATCCTTGAGTCGATCCGCCAACAACACACAGTGCTTGTTGCCACACAGACGATACGTGATGTCGACAAGCTCGCCAAGTTGACGCTTCGTCATCACACAGTTCACGTACTTGAAGTCCACGCCCTCGGGGACGACATCGTCATACAGCAACGCGCGACCGACAGTGGTTTCGGTCAAGACGCCGTTGACGCGAACTTTGATCGCCGCCTGCAGTCCCACCTCACCTTGGTCGAACGCCACGTGAACTTCTTCAAAGCCGGAAAAGACTCCGCCTTCGCCCGGTTGTCCGAGACGATGACGCGTCATGTAGTACAGGCCAAGAACGATATCCTGGGTCGGAACGATAATCGGCTTACCGTGTGCCGGAGAGAGGATGTTATTGGTCGACATCATCAAGACACGGGTTTCGACTTGTGCCTCAACCGACAGCGGTACGTGCACCGCCATTTGGTCACCGTCGAAGTCGGCGTTGAACGCCGCACACACGAGCGGGTGCAACTGAATCGCCTTGCCTTCAATGAGAACCGGCTCAAACGCCTGAATACCGAGACGGTGAAGTGTGGGTGCGCGGTTGAGCATGACCGGATGCTCACGAATCACGTCGTCGAGAATATCCCAGACTTCCGGGCGCTCGTTCTCGACCATCTTCTTCGCGCTTTTGATCGTTGTGACCAATCCGCGTTCTTCGAGCTTGCCGTAAATGAACGGTTTAAAGAGTTCGAGCGCCATCTTCTTGGGCAAGCCGCACTGATGCAGGCGCAACTCTGGCCCAACGACAATCACGGAGCGACCAGAATAATCGACGCGCTTTCCGAGTAAGTTCTGACGGAATCGGCCCGTCTTTCCCTTGAGCATGTCCGACAGACTCTTGAGTGGACGCTTGTTGGCACCCGTAATCGGGCGACCACGACGTCCATTGTCGAACAAGGCATCAACCGCCTCTTGCAGCATGCGCTTCTCGTTGCGCACGATGATGTCCGGCGCGTGAAGCTCCATGAGGCGCTTGAGTCGGTTATTACGGTTAATAACGCGACGATACAGATCGTTCAGATCCGAAGTCGCGAACCGTCCACCATCCAACGGAACCAACGGCCGCAGATCCGGCGGGATGACGGGGATTACTTCCAACACCATCCATTCGGGTCGCGCCAATGAGTTCTGGAATGCTAAGACGACCTTCAGGCGTTTGATGTACTTCTTGCGCTTCGCTTCGCTGCCGGTTTCCGCAAGATCGACACGAAGCTGTTCGCCAAGGTCATCGATGTCCAGCTCACCTAGGACCTTGCGTACCGCTTCGGCGCCCATGCCAGCTTCGAAAGAACCTGCTCCGAATTCCTGAGTCTTTTGCCGATGCTCCATCTCCGACAGGAGTTGGTTCTCCTCCAGATCGGTGTCGCCGGGGTCTACGACAATGTAGCTTTCGTAGTACAGGACTTTCTCGAGCTGCTTGAGCGAGAGATCGACAAGCGTTCCGATGCGGCTCGGAAGACTCTTCGTGAACCAAATGTGAGCGATTGGAGTCGCTAGTTCGATGTGCCCCATTCGCTCGCGGCGAACTTTGGACTGAATGACTTCAACGCCGCACTTTTCACAAACGACACCACGGTGGCGCATGCGCTTGTACTTGCCGCAGTTGCATTCGTAATCCTTGGTCGGACCAAAAATTTTCGCACAGAAAAGGCCATCACGCTCAGGCTTGAAGGTACGATAGTTGATCGTTTCCGGTTTTTTCACCTCACCGTGTGACCAGGAACGAATCGTGTCGGGAGACGCGATACCGATCTTGATAGCAGTGAAGTTACGGGGGTCCTTCGGCTTGTCGAAGAGCTGGGCTAGTAGATTTTCCATCAGGCCGCTTCTCCTTCGTCTTCTACGAGGGTGACATCGAGAGCCAAGGACTGAAGCTCCTTGACCATCACGTTGAACGACTCGGGAAGACCCGGCTCCAACGTGTTCTCGTTCTTTACAATGGCCTCGTACATCCGTGTGCGACCTGCCACATCGTCGGACTTAACCGTCAACATTTCTTGCAAGGTGTAGCCGGCTCCGTAGGCTTCGAGCGCCCACACTTCCATTTCACCAAGACGCTGTCCGCCGAACTGAGCCTTGCCGCCGAGCGGCTGCTGCGTAACCAACGAGTACGGTCCCGTTGAGCGAGCATGGATTTTGTCGTCCACCAAGTGATGGAGTTTCAGCATGTACATCACCCCAACGGTGATCGGCAGATCAAAAGGTTCGCCGCTCTTACCATCAGTCAATGCCGCCTGGGCGGTATCGGGAAGCCCAGCGAGCTCGACCATGTGGAAGATCTCTTCTTCGGAGGCACCGTCGAAGACCGGCGTGGCGACGTGAACTCCGCGACGGGCCTTGTCTGCCAGGCGAAGGATGTCCTTGTCATCGAGTCCTTTCACAAACTCGTGAGCAGCATCCCCTTCGTAAGAGCGCGTCATTAGGTCCCGCAACTCAGTCAACTGACCGGCGTCGGCCATCGCGCCGAAGCGCTCGCCAAGAGCGCGCGCGGCCCAACCAAGGTGGGTCTCTAGAATTTGCCCAACATTCATTCGCGAAGGAACACCGAGTGGGTTCAGACAAATATCAACCGGTGCTCCACTGTTGAGGAACGGCATGTCCTCTTCGGGAACAATTCGCGATACGACACCTTTGTTGCCGTGACGGCCTGCCATCTTGTCACCGACTTGCATGCGCCGCTTAATCGCGACGAACACCTTGACCATCTTGATCACGCCAGGCGAAAGTTCGTCCCCCATTAACAGCCGTTCGCGTTTATCAGCGAACTGCTTATGGATCGCGCCGATCTTGCCGTTCATGGCTTCAACGATACGGGCCAGCTCAAGCTCAATGGCGTCATCGCCGATCTTGATATCGCCCCAGTAGGCCTTATCGAGTCCAGCGAGAAGCTCTGCGGTTACGATCTCACCTTTAGCAAGAATGACTTCGCGGGAATCGTCAGTCAGGCGAGTCTGCGTCTCTTTGCCTTCGAGCAGTATCGAGATGCTGCCTTGAGCGTTATCGCGGATGATCCGGATTTCGTCGTGCTCATCTTTATCAAGCTTCGCACGCTGTGCTTCTTCAATGGCGTTGGCACGCTCATCTTTCTGAACGCCCTTGCGCTGAAAGACGCGCGCATCAATGACGGTACCTTCGGTGCCTGGAGGCATACGCAGCGACGTATCGCGTACTTCACCCGCCTTCTCACCGAAAATGGCACGAAGAAGCTTCTCTTCAGGCGAAAGCTGCGTCTCACCCTTCGGCGTAATCTTTCCGACCAGGATGTCACCAGGGCCGACTTCGGCGCCGATTCGAATGATCCCCGCTTCGTCGAGATCCTTCAGGGCCTCTTCGCCGACGTTGGGGATATCACGAGTGATCTCTTCCGGTCCGAGCTTCGTGTCGCGCGCAATACACTCAAACTCTTCGATGTGAATCGAAGTGAAGTAGTCTTCTTTGACCAGCTTCTCGGACACCAGGATCGAATCCTCGAAGTTGTAACCATTCCACGGCATGAACGCGACGAGGACGTTGCGACCAAGCGCAAGATCGCCAGTTTCGGTGGAAGGGCCGTCAGCGATTACATCTCCCGCTTTAACCGGCTCGCCAACGACTACGATCGGCTTTTGGTTAATGCAGGTATTCTGATTCGAACGCTGGTACTTCGTGAGGTTGTAGATATCGACGCCAGGATCCTGAGGACCCTCGGGCTTGTCGGCTTTGATGACGATCCGCTCTGAGTCGACGCTTTCAACCACGCCGTCGCGTCGCGCAACACCGGTCACACCGGAATCGCGAGCGACAACATTCTCCATGCCCGTGCCGACAAGCGGCGCATCGGCACGCAAAAGAGGAACCGCTTGCCGTTGCATGTTCGAACCCATGAGCGCGCGGTTTGCATCATCGTGCTCAAGGAAAGGAATCAAGCCTGCAGCAACGCTAACCAGCTGATTCGGGGACACGTCCATCATCGTGACTTGGTCGGGTGCAACGACGGTCGAATCCATCGTCTGCTCACCCTGCGGCGACATCCCTCTGCGACGTGCCGAAACCTGTTCCAGCAAGAAACGACCTGTGTCGCTGACCGGAGCGTTCGCCTGCGCGATGACGTGAGACTCTTCCTCCAGCGCCGTCAGATACTCAACAGAATCCGATACGGTGCCCGCGCCCGCCGTGCGATACGGGGTCTCTACAAACCCGTAGTCGTTGATGCGAGCGTACGTGGACAGCGACGAAATCAGACCGATGTTCGGGCCTTCAGGCGTTTCGATCGGACAAACACGACCATAGTGAGTCGGGTGCACGTCGCGAACATCGAAGCCTGCACGTTCGCGGGTCAGACCACCTGGTCCGAGCGCCGAAAGACGACGCTTGTGCGTGACCTCGGACAACGGATTGGTTTGATCCATGAACTGGCTGAGCTGACTCGAGCCGTAGAACTCTTTGATGACTGCGCTGACCGGCTTGTAGTTGATCAGCTCCTGCGGCATCAGCGTTTCCAAATCCTGGAGGCTCATGCGCTCGCGGATCGCACGCTCCATGCGAAGCAAGCCGATACGGTACTGATTCTCGACAAGCTCACCAACGGTGCGAACACGGCGATTGCCGAGGTGATCAATGTCATCGATCGCGCCATTGCCGTTCTTAAGAAGGATTAGATAGTTGACGACTTTCAGGATGTCGTCGCGTCGCAACGTCCCCTGCTCCAACGGCACTTCGATTCCCAACTTATGGTCGAGCTTTAAGCGCCCAACTACCGACAGGTCGTATTTGTCGGGGTTGAAAAACAGATCGTTGAAGAACGCAGTGGCCGTCTCGATCGTTGGCGGATCTCCGGGGCGCAACCTGCGGTAGATATCGATGATCGCCTCGGCGGTCGTCTCAATCTTGTCCAGAATCAGAGTATTGCGCAGGGACGGTCCACGATTGAGTTCGTCAATGTAAACGAGCTCAAGTCGATCGATGCCAGCTTCACGAATCGTGTCGAAAATCTCAGCAGTGATGGTGCCGTTAACTTCGCAGATAACTTCGCCGGACTTTGGATCAACGATGTCGGTGGAGGGGACGGCACCAATAATATCGTCGAGAGAAATCGGGATTTCTTCAATCCCACTCTCGCCCAACTCACGTAGCGCGCGCTTGGTGAACTTGCGTCCTTCCTTAACGAGGATCTCGCCCGAAGAAGGATGCTTCACTTCGCGTGACGCCCGTTGCCCCTCAAGCGTCTCACGCTTGAATTGCTTCCAGGCTTTGCGACCCTCCAAACGAACGACGTCGGTCGGATAGAAGTAGTTGAGCAGCTCCTCGGTAGTCATCCCAAGTGCACGCAACAGAACCGTCGCAGGAAATTTTCGCCGCCGGTCAATACGTACGTAAAGGATGTCCTTGGCGTCGAATTCGAAATCGAGCCAAGAGCCCCGATACGGAATCACACGCGCGCTGAACAACAGCCGACCGCCGGCCGACGTACGCCCTTTGTCGTGGTCAAAGAAAACGCCCGGGCTACGGTGGAGCTGGCTAACGATCACCCGCTCCGTGCCATTAACCATGAACGTACCGTTCGGGGTCATCAGCGGAACTTCACCGAAGTAAACTTCCTGCTCTTTGATGTCCTTTAGGGTCTTTGCGCCCGTCTCTTCATCGACGTCCCACGTTACCAGCTGGACGGTCACCTTCAGTGGCGCCGAGTAAGTCATGCCACGTTGATGGCACTCCTCGACGTCGTACTTAGGCTCACCGATAATGTAGCTGACGAAATCCAGCTGCGCGGTGCCGGTAAAATCCTTGATTGGAAAAACCGACTTAAAAACCCCCTGCAGGCCCGTCGCTGGGCGCCCATCGGGATCCGTCTCCTGCTGCAAAAAGCTGTCGTAGGACCGCCTTTGGATGTCGATCAGGTTTGGAACCGGCAACACCCTTCGCAGCTTTCCGAAGTCTCTCCGCAGTCTGAAGTTCTTGGTAACGTTCGCCATCTGGACCTCTGGGGCTTTATCGCCGACTCAAGACGTTCCGACCTCTAGGGGCCGGAAGTAACGCGTATCGAAAAAACGACGCGCGACTACTTGAGTTCGACAGTAGCCCCGGCAGCTTCGAGCTTAGTCTTAGCGGCTTCAGCATCGTCCTTGTTCGCTGCTTCTTTGACAGCCTTCGGCGCGCCTTCGACCATGTCTTTGGCTTCTTTCAGGCCCAGACCGGTGATCTCACGGACCGCCTTGATGACCTGAATCTTCTTCTCACCGAAGCTGATAAGAACGACATCAAACTCGTCCTTCTCAACTGCAGCTTCGCCACCACCGGCCGGACCAGCGGCTGCAACGGCAACCGGAGCAGCAGCGCTAACGCCCCACTTTTCTTCGAGCTCGTGAACAAGTTCAGCGATCTCTAGGACGCTGGCTGCCGAGAGCTTCTCGATGATATCCTGTCGTTCCTCAGTGCTAAGAGCCATTTCTTCCTCCTGTACGTGCGGGGGTAAACCCCGCTAAAAAAATCTAGGTGTTGCCGTGCCGAACATCGACACGACATGTAAGTCGAGCTTGTGACTCTAAGAGTCCGATTCTTCGAGTTGTCGCTGGCGGGCTCCCAACACCTGCGCCATTTCTTGGGCAGGGGCAGAGAGAATCCGCACCAACTGAGTCGCAGGCGTCATAAGGAGCGCAAGGAATTGAGCCCGCATCTCGTCCTTACTCGGCATCGACGCGAGTCGCTCAACCTCGCTAGCATCAAGGCGCTGGCCTTCCATGACGCCGCCTTTGAGCTCGAGCTTCTCGTTATCCTTGGCGAAGTCCTTGACGACTTTGGCAAGAGCGACCGGATCGCCAAAACCAAAGGCCAAAGCAGTCGGCCCCGCCAACCACTCCGTCGCTGCCTCGTTCGGTGTGTCCCGAATCGCCAGCTTCGTGAGTGTGTTCTTCGCAACAAGCAGCTCACCGTCGGCGGCGCGCAGCTTCGAACGAAGTTCAGTGATGGCCGACACCGTTAATCCACGGTAGTCAGCCAATATGGTGATCGGCGCGCGCTGGAATCTATCCGACAGCTGCGTGACCTGCTCGATCTTTTCCGAATACAACATTGTCTGGTCCTGCTCCGCGGTCCGCTTAGGCGGCCGTTCGCAATTCTGAAGGGTCCACGCGGACGCCTGGTCCCATCGTCGTGGAAAACGCAACACTCATTATATAGAGGCCCTTGGCACTGGCTGGTTTGGCCTTCTGGAGTGCACCAATCACCGAGCGTGCATTGTCTTGGAGCTTCTCGGCACCAAACGAAACCTTGCCGACGGACACGTGAACGATACCGGCCTTCTCGACTCGAAATTCAACCTGGCCGGCCTTCAACTCGCCAACCACTCGGGCAACATCGAGGGTAACGGTGCCAACCTTGGGGTTGGGCATAAGCCCACGCGGTCCAAGCAGCTTACCGATCTTGCCGACCTGCCCCATCATGTCTGGGGTCGCGATCGCACGGTCGAAATCGAGGAAACCTTCATCGCGAATCTTCTTGACGAGTTCTTCACCGCCAACGATGTCCGCACCGGCTTCTTCGGCCTCGCGCGCCTTGTCGCCCTTGGCGAACACTGCAACACGAACCGTACGGCCGGTTCCATGAGGCAGGGCGACCGTACCACGCACGTTCTGGTCAGCGTGTCGGGGATCAACACCTAACCGAACGGCAAGCTCGACGCTTTCGTCAAACTTCGCCCCGGCTCCGCCGACCGTCAACGCAATCGCCTCGTCTAGGCCGTACTCACGGCCTTCTTCGACGGACTCAGCCGCCTTTGCGTATCTTTTACCTTTGGTTGCCATCGCGTCAGCCCTCAACCGTGATGCCCATGCTGCGAGCGGTTCCCGCAATGACTCGCATGGCTGCATCAATGTCATTGGAGTTCAGGTCGGCCATCTTGGTCTCGGCAATCTGCCGCACCTGGGCGTTGGTGACCTTACCAACTTTGTTTTTGTTCGGCTCCGAGGAGCCCTTTTGGAGCTTTGCAGCTTTGAGCAACAACAACGGCGCCGGTGGCGTTTTCGTGACAAACGAAAACGAACGATCGGCATAGACGGTGATGATCACTGGGATCACGTCACCCGACTGAGCCTGCGTTGCAGCGTTAAACGCCTTGCAGAACTCCATGATGTTCACGCCACGTTGGCCCAGCGCCGGGCCCACCGGAGGACTCGGATTCGCCGCCCCCGCCGGAATCTGCAGCTTGAGCTGATCTACGACCTTCTTAGCCATTACCCTGCCTACCTATATCTACTGCTTTTCGACCTGGACGAGTTCCATCTCGACCGAGGTGGATCGTCCAAAAATAGAGATCGAAACTTTCAGCGTGCCCTTCTCGGGGCGTACTTCTTCGACGACACCGTTGAAGTCCGCGAAAGGTCCGTCGATCACCTTCACCTGCTCGCCAACCTCGAAAGCGACCTTCGCCTTCGGCTTAACAGCACCTTCTTCAATCTGCTTAACAATGCGCTCGATCTCGTGGTCAGGAACTGACGGAGGGTCGGTCGCACCTCCGACAAAACCGGTCACTTTCGGTGTGCTGCTCACCACATGCCAAGTGTGGTCGTTAAGCCGCATGTGCACGAGAATGTAGCCAGGGAACAAGTTGCGCGTTGCAGTCCGCTTCTTTCCCTTCACCAGCTCGATCACGCACTCGGCCGGCACTAGCACCTCTCCGAAATCGTCGTCATGCCCGAGCGCATGAATGCGCTCCTCCAACTGTCGCCGTACGGCCTGCTCGTACCCGGAGTAGGTATGCACCGCATACCACGCCATCGGGACCGGCTCGGCTGGCACGGCGGCATCGCCTATCTTTTCTTTACCCTCGCTCATTTGTTGCAACCCGAGCCCGACTTAAAAGACGAACCGCATGCCCAGGGAGATGATGAAGTCGACCACCCCGAGGTACAGCGAAGTAAAAGCAACAACGGCGATCACAACCCACGTAAACGCAATTGTTTCTTGACGACTGGGCCAGTGAACACGCTTCAGTTCGGTGTAGGCTTCGGAAACAAAGGCTCGCCCTTGTCCGATATACTCGCTCGCGTTCGCCATGATCGACTTTTCCTGCGGCAATTCTTCGCGATGCCGTTGCGGGTTGGCGGGTCAGGCAGGATTCGAACCTACAGCCGCCGGATTTGGAGTCCGATGCTCTACCAATTGGAGCTACTGACCCGCAGATACGTAACGACTGTCGCTCAGACCTTGCCTTCCTTATGCAACGTATGACTCCGACAAGCCGCACAAAACTTCTTTCGCTCTAGCTTCTCGGTGGAAATTTTCTTATTGCGACTTGCGCGATAATTTTTTCGTTTGCAGGCCTCACAGGCCAATACAATTTGGTCACGCATCGCTTTACTCGTTAATCTTTGTGACGACGCCAGCGCCGACAGTTCGGCCGCCTTCGCGAATTGCGAAGCGCAGACCATCGTCCATTGCGATCGGGGTGATCAGTGCAACCTGCAACTTCACAGTGTCGCCAG
>JBLFWR010000074.1:0-15612 GCA_047611725.1 Binatia bacterium
AGGTCACAAGTGTCGTCGCAGCCGTCGCCATTGGCGGTGTTGCCGTCGTCACACTCTTCACCGGATTGCGTCTCGCCGTTGCCGCAGACTTCCAGGTCGCAGGTGTCGTCGCAGCCGTCGCCATTGGCGGTGTTGCCGTCGTCACACTCTTCGCCGGATTGCGTCTCGCCGTTGCCGCAAACCTCGAAGTCACACGTGCTGTCACAGCCGTCGCCGTCGGCAGTGTTGCCGTCGTCACATTCCTCGCCGACCTGGGTGCGTCCGTTTCCGCAGACCTCGATGGCGCAGTTGGAATCGCAGCCGTCGCCGTCTGCGGTGTTTCCGTCTTCGCACTCTTCAGGACCAAGGTCCGGCCCGGCCTTACAATTCGGGTCGGTACACAGAATCGTGTCGCCGCACTCATTAACCGAGCAGTTAAAGTTGCAGAAATCGCCGTTGTCGTTGTTGCCGTCGTCACAGCCTTCGATGCCACCGGCCGGGCCACTGGTACAAGTACCTTGGTCCGTACAAAGCTGGCCGTCACCGCATTCACTCAGATCGCAATCGTTTTGGCAGAAGTCGTTGTTCGACAGGTTGGCGTCATCACACTCTTCTTCACCGTCTCCGGGGCCAGTCGTACACTCACCCTGAAGGGTGCAAACGAACAGGTCGCCGCAGAAGTTTAGGATGCAATCGTTGCGGCAAACATCGCTATTGCTGGTGTTGCCGTCGTCACACTCTTCGCCAGACTGTGTCTCACCGTTGCCACATTCTTCGAGGTCGCAGGTGTCGTCGCAGCCGTCACCGTTTGCGGTATTGCCGTCGTCACATGCCTCAACGCCATCCCAAAGGAAGCCGTCGCCGCAGCTGGCGATCAAACAACTGTTGAGACAACCGTCTGTCTGATCGGTATCGCCGTCGTCGCAGAACTCTCCGCTGGTGGCGTCAGTGATCTCGTCGCCGCAAACAGGGACCGTACAGTCATTGCGGCAGGATGGGTCGGTGGGAATCGACGGCTCACAAGCCTCACAGGTAATGACCGAGGCCAATAGGTCGTAGTCAGTTTCGAGACTGGATGCCGCGCCGCCGGGCTCGTCTTCACGAGTGTGCCAAACGGTTACGAATCGACCCCGATCGTTGGTGGCGATCTGCGGGAAGAAGTGCCCGAATGTCGTGACCCCTGGCAAGGCGTTGATCGCCAAAGGAGCGCTGAAAGTCGCACCAAAGTCGTTGCTCGCAGCACCGACGATGTCTTTTGGCGCGCCGGGTCCGAGGAAAATGTCGCTCTGCCACGCAGCGCGAACCACGCCTCGTGAGTCAGCCGCGATTTGAACGGCGCCCTCACTGTCGGCGTCTACAAACGCGTTCGAGTCCAAAACTGCCGGGTCCGACCAGGTCAGGCCGTCATCGGTGGAAAGCGCGTAAACAATGTCGTTGTCGGAGCCGATTGTGCCTCCGAGGTCATTTTGGGTACGCCAAGCAACGATCCAGCGATCACCGGTCAGAGGCGCGACGACCGCGAAGTCATCGAGCACCGGAACTCCAGCGGCGTTGCTGTTAACAGGAGCAGGAACACTCCAGCCACCCGTGGGGTCGGTCGTATTCGCGGTGAAGATGTCGAAATCGGTAGAGAACATACCGCCGAACGTTTCTTTGGACTGCCAAACCGCGACCCACTGTCCGTCTTCAACAGAGATATTAACGGCAGCGTCAACGCCGGTGTCCGTGCCAGAAGAGGTGTTCAGTCCTGAGGCAGCGCTCCAGGTCGCTCCGCCGTCAGAACTCGTCGAGTAGGCAATGTCGCCGTCGCCACCGAATTGGGTGGTCATCCACGCTACGACAAACAGGCTGCCGTCAGAGACGACAAATGGGAACTTGTCGTTGCCATCGGCTCCGTCAGCATTCGAGTTCAAGAAGGCCGGCGCAGACCAGGTCGCACCGTCGTCGGTCGAAATCGCATAGGCAATGTCAGCATCACTGCCAACTCCGCCAGGGTTGTAGTTCGTGTGCCAGGCCACAACCCAGGTGCCGTTTCTATCGGTCGCGATCGAAGGACGTTCGTCCTCGGCGGTGCCGTCCATGCCAGCGTTGAGGTTGAGCACGTCGGAGTCAGCCCAGGAAAGGCCGTCGTCTGAGGAGACGGCGTAAGCGATCTCTAAATCGCCACCCTCTACGGTGCTCTGCCAAACAGAGATCCAGGTTCCACGCTCGTCGTTGGCGATCCGAACACGAGTATCGTCCTCAATCGCTTCTTCGACCGCGTCACTGCCAACCTTGAGAATGCCATTCGGCTCTGGCTCCAGACAGAGGAATACGAACCCGTCACCGCACTCGGCGTCCATGCAGTTACTGAGACAGGCGTCGGTATCGACGGTATTGCCGTCATCGCACTCTTCGGTGCCGGTGTAGACCACGCCATCGGGGCAAATGTTTAGCGTGCAGTCATTCTTGCAGCCGTCGTTGTCGTTGGTGTTCGCGTCGTCGCACTCTTCGGTGCCGACCAAAACAACCATGTCACCGCAAACGTTAAGCGTGCAGTCGCCGTTGCAGACGTCGCCGTCGGCGGTTCCGCCGTCGTCACACTCTTCGCCGGACTGCGTCTCGCCGTTGCCGCAGACTTCGAGGTCGCAGTCATCGTCGCAACCGTCGCCGTTGGCGGTGTTGCTATCGTCGCATTCTTCGCCGAATTGCGTTTCGCCGTTACCGCAAATTTCTAGGTCGCAGTCGCTATCACAACCGTCGCCGTCGGCGGTGTTGCTGTCGTCGCATTCTTCGCCGAACTGGGTCTCACCATTGCCGCAGACTTCGAGGTCGCAGTCATCGTCACAGCCGTCACCATTTGCGGTGCCGCCATCATCACACTCTTCAACGCCGGACTGGAGCGAGTTGTCGCCGCAAACCGCGATGGTGCAGCTGTTCGTACAAGCGTCGGTATCAACGGTGTTGCCGTCGTCGCACTCTTCAACACCGATGAAGGTCACACCGTCGGGACAAACATTGATTGTACAGTCGGCGTTACAAGAGTCGCCGTCGGCAGTGTTGCCGTCGTCGCATTCCTCGCCGGATTGAGTTTCGCCATTGCCGCAGACTTCGAGATCGCAATCGTCGTCACAGCCGTCACCGTTGGCTGTGTTGCCGTCGTCGCATTCTTCGTCAACGTTGTTGATGTCGGTGTCGCCACAGAACTCGATGATGCAATTCTCATCGCAGCCATCACCAGAGGTGCGGTTGCTATCGTCACATTCTTCGTTGCCGGCGGTCGTGCCGTTGCCACAGGACGTGACGACCGTGATCTGGCAAGGAACGTCTTTGGTTCCCGCGACCGGCATGAAGTCATCTTCGGCATGCAGAACGAGGTCATACACGCCAACGTCGGCAATGACCGGAGTCCAGTCGAGTTCAGCCAACGCTGGGTTGCCCGAAGTGTTTGCGAACACCAGGCCCAAGGCGCCGGTGCCGTCATCGTCGGACACAGAAACTGTCGTGACCTGGCCATCTTCGGGTGAGATGAAGTTCAGATCGAGGTTGACCGCCTCAGCCAAGGTCGTGTCAACCGTCACCGAGCAATCTTCAGGAGCCTTGAAAAGAGGGATCGGAGGAACGTTGCCGTCACCCAGGATCGGATCGCAGAGACAGAAACAGGTGCGGAAGCCGTCGAGGAAGTTAACGTTGTCGGTCGTGGAAAAAGGTCCGTCGTAGTCAGGATCGTCGATCGCGTTGTCGAATTCACCGATCTGGAAGAAGCCCGTACCGTCGCCGAAGCTACCGCCGACGTTGGCCGGGGCTCCGTTTAGACCGTCGGAATCTCCACCCGAAGCTTCACCGCTGGTCCACTCCATTTCGTCGTAGGACAGACAGACCGTGTTACCCAGGCCCATCTCGGGGTTCGTGCCATCAGAAATCGCGATCTGGAAAGTGTTGCGATGCCCGCCGCGTCGATCGAAGTAACCAACATTATCCCAAGTAACGACCAAGGTGTCGTCGGTTTGACGCATCCAGACGTCGCCGACGGGGCAGGTGTCGTCGCCGGAATCAACGTCAGCCCAGAAAGGAGCAAGCATCGGAACCTTGGCCGCCGAAACCGGGATGGGGAAGCCGGTCGGGGTGAAGGGACTGAAGCGATCCGTAAGGGTCAGGTTACCGTTGTTGTTGATCGAAATCTGGTTGGTATCGGTACCGCAGAAATCGAACTCGAAAGGCAAGTCGGTGATGAGGTAGGAATCATCATCGTTATTTTCGGTCGTACCCGAAGCCGGGCGATGGCCAGAGCCACCATCGGCAGAGAAAGGTACGGGGACGAAGCTGCCATCTAGGGGGAACAGCAGGTTCGTAGGATCACCGCTTTCTGCGCCGATCTGACAAACGGGTGGGGCCGTCGTCGTCGTCGACGTCGACGGAGTGCGCCGGAAGGTCGCATCATCCGGCGGTATCGTTGTGCTTGACCACGCTGGCATCGTGGTCGTGCTGCCTAATGGCAGCGACGTCGAACCGACAGCCGACGGAATCGCCTCCGCACGCGGTTGAGTGTCGGACCACCCACCGATCAATTCGCCCTTGTAGAGGACAGGCTGACCGAGCAGCGCCTCCTTGTCTGTCTGAGCTTGGGCCACAACGGGCGGCTGGCAGACAAAAGACAATAGTGCAGCGAGTAAAAAGACTGATCTGAACTTCATAGAACCCCCGGAGACGTACATTCCCCACCAAAGAACCTGACTCGCGCAACATGAACGGAAGTCTAGGCCATATTGCGGAGCACTATTCTGTGCTACAGCCCCGTGGTCAAGGGGGAGCGCAAGGTTTTACGTAGGTTTCCGATACTAAACGCGGACACTGCAAAGACCTGCAGGTTTGGTTGGGACTCGCTTGTCCAGATGACAGGACGAGTCTGGACCGATCAAAACAGGTAGGGGCCGCGACCGGCTATGGAGCGGCGATATCCTCGCCACCATCGACGCCGATCACATCACCATTTATCCAATCAGCTTCCGGCCGAACTAAGAGCGACACGACCCCGGCAATGTCTTGGGGAGTAGTGAGGCGCGAACGGGGGTTAACGCGTTGCGCCATCTCGCGCATCGCCTCGTGGCCAGGGATTTTACGCAGTGCGGCAGTGTCCGTCACGCCCGCCCGGATGGTGTTCGCACTGATCCCCCGTGGGCCAAGTTCTACTGCAAGTTGGCGTACATAAGCTTCTAAGGCAGCCTTGGCAGCGGATACCATTCCGTACCCCGGCATGGCACGAGTCGAGCCAGCACTGGACATGGCCAACACACGCCCTCCGGACCCAAGCAGTCCTCGCCAAACCAGCTCCTGGGTCCAGTAAACGAGTGAGTGGGCCATGACATCCAGGGTCATGCTTACGTGGGAAGGGCGGGCAGAGCCCTTGGACTGGTCGCCGACCAAAGGCAGCAACGAGCCAAAGGCCAGGGAATGGAACAGCAGCCGGCATCGGCCGGGAGCGCAGTGATCCGCCAATGCGTCGAGAACCTGGCCCCGCTTTACTTCGTCGCAAGCGTTCACATTAAAAAAAATCGCGGGGGCCCCGGCCTCTTCAATCGCCGCCTTTGTTTCTTCTGCCGCCGCGATCGTGGAACGCCGATCCAGGTGGACGCCACAGATCCCAAGCCCCTGAGCCGCCAAAGAACGCGCGACAGCAGCACCGAATCCGCTGGACGCACCCAAAATTACAACCCACTCACGCTCCGTGTTCGACATGGCGCGAAACCTAGTCGCGGCTCTGAATGCGCGCAAGCTGCCACAGCGCGTGACCCTCCCGGGCGGCTTTGCTAGGTTCTACAACCCTTCGGCCCCTGCGGCCGGAATTGGATGACATTTTAAGGAGGCATCGATGGCCGAAGAAAAGAAATCAGCAGAGGCTCAACTCAGCGACGCAGTCTGGCAGTGGGCCGCACGAGCCGTACTCACAGCCGTACTATTGGGCGTTGGCTACTTCGCAGGCTACGTCCAGATGGGCGACGCCCCGGGACTACGCCAAGAAAACAAGGAGCTCGAAGATCGAATTGTAGACCTCCAGAACCAGCGTGAGACCGCCAGCACGCGTACGGCTCGCGAAACTCGCGACAAGGAAGTCTGTGAAAAACAACTGAAATCGGTCAAAGCCGATCTAGCCAAAGCTACGGCCGCGGCCAAGGCAGCCGCGGCGGCTCAATAAGTCGCTAAAGGTACGAGACGAAGTTTCGGACGGCTGAGAGTAGGGCCACCACGTCGGGATCATCCTCGCTCGTTTCGAGTAGCGAGTGGTAGTACCCCCCGACGCGTGCTTGGTCCTGCTCGGCCTCCGGGGCCGATAAAATGCTCGTCATATCTTGAATCATAGGCTGCAGATGCAGCTTGGCCTCTACCGGAATCTCTTCCGAGACCGCCACGACCAGCTTGAGGCGCTCGAGCAAGCGCCCAACCATCTCTGAATCACTTCGCTTTTCGGAAATGACGAATACTCCTGTGCCCGCTGGCTCAATCGCCTTCGGCGAGCGTGCGTTTCCAGTCCAGCATACGGGCCTTTGCCCCAGCGTCCTCAGCCTCTTGAATAAGACCGGCCCTCTGGCAAAAAACTGAAAGGTTGGTTTGGGCGAGGATATCGTCCGGGTTTAGCTCGACCATGCGCTTTGCGAGCGCGATGGCTTCATCAAACTGCTCGCGCCCCAGATAAACCATCGCCTTACCCAAAATCGCATCTGAGTAGTCAGGGTCGATTTCCAGGCAACGCTCGAAGCAGACCAGAGCCTCGTCGTCGCGACCTTCCCCATGCAGGTCGGTCCCTTGGTAGAACGATTCCTCGATTTCGGAGATGTCCTCGTCTTCGGCCATGGGGCAACTCTACTGCCATGCACAACAAGTGCAACGGGCGC
This sequence comes from Binatia bacterium, assembly GCA_047611725.1. Taxonomy (GTDB): domain Bacteria; phylum Desulfobacterota; class Binatia; order UBA1149; family CAITLU01; genus JBLFWR01. The sequence goes on from JBLFWR010000074.1 coordinate 6,849, forward strand.
GAGCGCGAGCATTGCCCGTCAACGGTGCTACAGTCGCGCGCCCATGAAGGAACGAACCCTTCAATTCATTCAAAGCGCGAGCTCGCTCGTCGCAACTGATCGCCCCAGCGAACAGGATTTCTGTAGCTTAGCTTTGGAAATCTTCGCTTGGCAGTTCGAGCGCGTAGCGCCGTATCGCCGGTTCTGCGAAGCGCGCGGTGTGCGTCCGGGCGATGTTCACCAAGTTGCCGACATCCCGGCGTTGCCCAGCGATGCGTTCAAGCGACCGCTCGTGGCCCGGCCCAGTGGAAATCGCGCCCTGTTTTTCGAAAGCAGCGGAACCACGCAAGGTCCCGACACTCGCAGCCAGCATTGGCTGGGCGATGACGAAACCTACCGGACGTCGGCCATGACCTGGTTTTCACGAATGGTCCTGCCCGACACTCCGGGCCCGCTTCGCACCCTCGTTCTGGGACCAACCGCAGCAACACACCCTCACTCTTCGCTGGGATGTATGTTCTCGTGGTGTCTTGATGAGTTTGGCGAGGAATCGCTCTCGGTGTTCGACACCGATGGAAACATTGATCTCGACCGGGCGGTGTCGTTCCTGTCTGACGCTGCGCGAGGCTCGACCCCAGTGCTTATTCTGGCAATTTCCTCAGGCTTGACCCGTCTTTTCGACGCCTTGCGCTCTCGTGGTCTTGCCCTTCGCCTACCTGCGGACAGCCGCATCGTAGATACGGGAGGCCCCAAAGGTGGCCCTTCGCTGTCTTCGAAAGGCATTCTCAAAGCGGCTTGGAAACGTCTCCACGTTCCAGCCTGGTCGTGCGTCAACGAGTACGGAATGACGGAGATGCTGTCTCAATTCTATGATGACGCGCTGTTGTCGCGCGTCGACGGCTCGCTCATCCAACGATCGAAAGTTGGACCGCCGTGGTGCCAAACACGCGTGCTTGACCCAGTCGACTTGAGCGAAAAACCCGACGGAGAGATCGGGTTGCTCGCTCATTTCGATCTATCCAATTGGGAAAGTGTCTCCGCGCTGTTGACGCTTGATTGCGGCCGCCGCGCCGGCCGTGGGTTCGAGATTACGGGGCGTGCTCCCTTGGCCGAAGCGCGAGGCTGCTCCCAGCTGATCGCGATAGCCGAAGAAACAGCGGATTTTTCCTGATGGTGGTTAGCACCGAAGATCAAACACTCGCTGGCATCGCCCATGATCGAGACGACATCGAAGATGCGATTCGGTCGGGCCTGCAAGCACGCGAAACGATTCTGGAAGAGTACACGACGCCAGAAATCGTCGAACTACTGGCAGCGGCGGCACGCGCGTGGTGCGCTCCACACTACGCGCGACGAAAGACTGTGGTTCGGTCACTGTGCGACACGTTGAGAATGCATCCGGCAATGCTCGAACAAGGCATGGACGCGATCTTCGGCGTGATCACCGAGGAAGCTCTGAATCGTTGGATCGAACAAGAAGTCGGAGAGCCCGAACGGCTCGGGGCACCCGCCCGGGATCCGCGCGGCCGCTTGCTTGGTCCTCGTGTGATCTTCCACGCACTTGCCGGGAACATTCCGGGGCTAGCCATACCCCAAATCTGCGCAGCCGCACTGGCCCGTTCCGTTTGCGTGTTGCGCGAGAGCCGTCGCCAGCCGCTTCTTACCAGTGCGTTTCTCGATACGCTGGCAGAATTGTCCCCCGAATTGGCGAGCCTCATCGTTCCCGCGGCGTGGGCGCCCAACGACACTCTCACCGAAAAATTCGTGTTCGATTGGTCAGACCACATCGAAGTCACGGGCTCAGACGACGTGATCAAAACCATCGCCTCCCGTCACGCCCGTCGTCGCATTGTTGCCCATGGCAATCGGCTTTCGATTGCCGTAGTGCCGCGTGATGCAGACCCGCAGCAGTGGGTGAACGGCCTGGCCCGCGACATTGTTCTTTACGACGGCATGGGATGCCTAACCCCTCAGCTCATACTTATCGAAGGCGATGACACGGCCTGTGAGAAGTGGGAACACCCGCTTGGTATTGCCCTTGAACGTTTATCCGTACTGTGGCCGCGCGAACCCCGCATGCCAGCTCAGGAGAACGCGCGACGAGCATTCCTTTCCGATGCCGAAGTCGCTGCTGCTTGTGATCCAGAATGTGGACTGGTGCTCGGGCGTGACGACGCCTGGGCGATTCGAATCGATGCCCGAGCCCGATGGGTCTGCGGCCCCGGTTCTCGAATCGTAACGATGGTCCCAATTGCCGACCTCGATGAAGCTCTCGATTTGATCCACGACAGCGAAACCCCACTGGCCGGTGTCGCGCTGGCGGACGATCCCAATTCGGAATCGTTCGCCGCTTTTGGGTCCGAAGTACAAGAGGCCGGTGCGAGCCTAGTGTGCCCTGTTGGAGAGCTGCAACGCCCGGGGCTGGCTTGGCAACCCGACGGCGCCGAACGTTTAGGCGGAATTGTGGCGTGGCGGGTGGAGGAAACGTGAACGCCGCAGATCTATACACCCACTTCCTACGCGATCTCGCCCAAACTTCGGACGAGCCCATGGGCCTAGTCGTCGAATCAGCGCATGGGTCTACCGTGGTCGCATCGGGCAAAGAGTATATCGACCTACTTGCCGGCATTGGCGTCGCCGCCCTGGGGCACGGCAACCCACGCGTGCTTCAGGCGATTCGAGATCAGGCCGAGCAATATCTACACGTCATGGTCTTCGGCGAGTTCGTGATCCCGCCGCAGGTCGAGCTCGCAACTCGACTCACCGCTGTTTTGCCGGATCGGCTAGACTCGGTGTACTTCACGAATTCCGGGACCGAAGCAGTCGAAGGCGCGCTCAAGCTGGCACGCAAAGCCACAGGCCGTGCTCGGATATTGTCGTTCAACGGAAGTTTTCACGGCGACACGCTAGGCGCACTTTCCGTGGGTGGGAATCCGGTCTACCGCGAGCCGTTCCAGCCGCTGTTGCCAGAAGTCGCGTTTTTGGACTTCAATGATTTTGCCGCGCTTGACGCTATCGACAGCGACGTCGCTGCCGTCATCGTTGAACCGGTTCAGGCCGAAGCTGGCGTTGTGCTGCCTGCACCCGGTTTTCTACCCGCGCTGCGCGAGCGTTGTACCGCAACCGGCACACAACTTATTTTCGACGAAGTCGTCACCGGCATGGGCAGAACCGGGCGCCTGTTCGCGTTCGAACACGACGGCGCCGCTCCCGACATCCTAGTGCTGGCGAAGGCTTTTGGAGGTGGCATGCCCCTGGGCGCGTTCGTGGCATCTCGGGAACTCATGCACCACCTTTCGCACGATCCACCCCTTGGCCATGTGACGACTTTCGGTGGGCATCCGGTATGCGCGGCAGCGGGACTCGCATCGCTCAATGAAATTCTGGAATCGGATCTTCCCGCGCGCGCCGCGCGTGTTGGGGCCGAGTTCGCCGACAAGTTGCGCGAGCGCCTGGACCCCGGAGCGGTCAGGGAAATTCGCCAGATCGGCTTATTGCTCGGTGTCGAGCTGAGCGACGCCAAGACGACCGAGCGCTTCACAAAAGCCTGTCGCCGCGAAGGCCTGATTGTTGGGTGGACGCTTCACAACGATCGAGTGATGCGTTTGGCTCCCCCGTTAGTGATTACTGAAGCGGAACTCGACGAGGCGTCGTTTCGTATGGAACGGGCTTTGGCGAGAACTCTGGGGCTAGGGCTCTAGGCCTGCGCTAGATATTCCTTGATAAAGATATCGATGTCGCCGTCCAAAACGGCATCCGTGTTTCCAACCTCCACCCCGGTTCGCATGTCTTTGACCATGCGGTAGGGCTGCAGGACGTAGGAACGGATCTGACTTCCAAACGCGTTCTCACTTTTCGACGGACCGATGGATGCGAGATGGTCAGCCTGCTTGCGCTCTTCAAGTTCGTAGAGGCGCGCCTTCAAAATCTTCATCGCAGTGGCTTTGTTCTTGTGCTGCGAGCGTTCGTTCTGGCAAGCCACCACAATTCCCGAAGGCTTGTGAGTCAGCCGAACGGCCGAATCGGTTTTGTTGACGTGCTGTCCACCCGCCCCGCTTGAACGGTAGGTGTCTATGCGAAGATCGTCATCGTCGACTTCAATTTCGATCGAATCGTCAAGTTCCGGCAGCGCTAGTACTGAAGCGAAAGACGTGTGTCTTCGCCCGGCGTTGTCGAATGGGGAAATTCTCACCAAGCGGTGGACTCCCGACTCGGCCCGCAGATAGCCGTAGGCGTACTCGCCTTCAACGGTGAACGTAACAGACTTCAGGCCGGCGCCTTCGCCGGGCAGAATATCTAGAATCTTGACCTTGAAATTGTGGCGCTCGCACCAGCGTAGGTACATGCGCATGAGCATCTCGGTCCAGTCTTGAGACTCGGTACCGCCCGAACCTGGATGGAGTTCGATGATGGCGTTGTTGCGGTCGTACTCGCCCGAAAGCATGCGCCGCATTTCCATCTCATCGACCTGGGTCTCCAGCCGGTCGAGCAAACTGGAGAGTTCGCCGATGGCGTCAGAGTCGCCCGATTCCGCCAACTCGACGTATAGATCGAGATCAGCAACCTCGTTCGCAACGCCCTCGAAGGCGCCAATCGCCGATTCTAGGGTGGCTCGTTCGCGCAGAACTTCACTGGCCTTGACGCTATCGTTCCACAGGGAAGACTCCTGCGAACGCGCGTCGACCTCGGCGAAGCTTCGTTTCAGTGTGGGGAGGTCAAAGACGCCGCCCCAGGAGATCGGTCTTCTCCTGTAACGTGCGCACTCTCTCTTTGTTTTCGGGAGCTAGTTCGCTCATGGCGGCGAACATTCCACGAGCCGCTACGGGGATCAACGCGCAGAGATTGGCCCGCGGCGCGAAGCGACAGCAAAGAGCGCCAAAACGAGCAGCCCACACAGCGCAACAAAGACATCACCGAAGCGACGGTAGAACGAAAAGATGTCTCTTAGCAGCAAAGTCTGAACCGCGATGTCCTCTTCGAACAGCGCCGTCGTCGCACGAACACTGCCGTCGGCGCTGACAAACCCGGAAATGCCAGTATTGGTAGCGCGAACCAAAGGGATCCGATTCTCGACGGCTCGCAGCATGATCATGGCCAGATGTTGATGGGGTGCAGAGGTATCGCCGTACCAAGCATCATTACTGATGTTGACTAGAAAATCGGCGCCAGCCGCCGCGAAACGGCGCGTGAGCGCTGGGAAAATCCCCTCGTAGCAGATCAATGGCGCAAAGCGGGCAGGCCGACCAAGTGCCGCCGCACCGCCAGCGGTGGCGAGAATGGCGGGACCTTCGAACACCTTATGTTCGGTGCCGCGTCCGAACTGGCCGACTGCTTCGGCTGCGATGCGAACCCGGCCGAACAACCCACCCAGCGGAATGTACTCACCAAACGGGACCAGTTGGATCTTGTCGTAAGGCTCGCGCCAGTGGCCGTCCGGACCTACCAGCCAAGCCTGGTTGTAGGGACGCGTGACTTCGTCCTCGCGACGTACACCGGGCGAACCCGTGAGCAGCCAAACATCACGAGAGACTGCGAAACGCGCCAATTTCTGAGCCCGCGCGTCCAGGCCGAGATAGAACGGCACGGCAGCCTCCGGCCAAAGAACGAGTTCGGCTCCCATGCTGGCGACATCTTCGGACAACGACAGATAGCGATCGAGAATTTTCTCGCGCAGGGCAGGATCCCATTTTTGATCCTGCGCGACATTGCCCTGAACAACACCGACCCGCACCGAGCCAAGAACTGGCGCTTGTTCAACGCTTCGCAGCGCCAAGCTTCCGTATAATGCGAGCACCAGTGGTAGGGCCACAAACAGCAGTGCGAAGCGGCGCGAATGTTTGCTTGGCGCTGCGCCTGCAACGTGAAGGCTGGCATCACTTCCGCCGCCCTTTTGGGCTTCACGAGCAACAACCATCTCAGCCATGGCAGCGTTGGCCAGGATGAGGAACGCCGAGATCAGATAGACGCCACCCAGATCGGCCGCCTGAACAAGAACCGGGTACTCCATTTGTGAGTACCCGAGCGACGCCCATGGGAAACCGGCGATGACGAACGTACGCGCCCATTCCAGTACCACCCAAACGGCAGGGGCGGCCACTGTGCGGGCGATACCGCGGGCTGCAAGCCATTCCACAACCGCCGCGAACACGGCGAAGCTGTAAGCGCAGGCAGCGGCCATCAAGAACCACAGGCCAGTGGCCACACTTGGCGCGATGGTCGTGAAATTGCTGACGGTGTCGGGGATCCAGTAAAGGATCGACGAGAAAAACGAGAAGCCGGTAACCCAACCGAGCGCGGCAGCAGCGCCGATGCTGCGACCACGAATGATGACAAGCAACGGTGCCAGCGCTGCCCAAGCCAGAAAGCCAAGATCCGCCTTGGGAAAGGCCACGGCCAGGAGTAACCCGGACAAGGCCGCGACCAACACGGGACGCAAACGTCTCATGAAAGGTCCTCACAAGCGCAACCGATACCGGCCGAAACCAGCATCGATGCGAGACGCGACTCTTCGGCTTTCATACGCGCCTCTTCATCGCCGCCGTTTTCGTGATCGTAGCCAAGCAGGTGCAGAATCCCGTGCAGCAATAGGCGAGCAGTTTCCTCTTCTATAGACCAAGATCCTGCTTTAGCTTGCACCGCTGCGCGTTCCACAGAAATCACAACGTCGCCGAGAATCCGCGGGCCTTGGCCAACAGCGAGTTCTTCGCCTTCCTCTTGGGCAAACGAAAGCACGTCGGTTGCCGTATCGCGTTGGCGCCACGAACGATTGAGCTCGCGAATTCGCTCGTCATCGCAAAGCAAAACAACCAACTCGGCTGTGCCAAGTTCCAGGAGTGTGATGATCTTGTTCGCCGCCCGTTCGCAGGTGGCCGCAACTTGCTCGGCGCCGATCTCGTCGACTACATCAACGGCCACCGCGCGCCTCTTAGTTCTCGTACTGGGAGCGCTTCTGCTTGGAGCCAGCGCGATCGTAGGCGTCGATAATACGGCGGATCAGAGGATGTCGTACAACGTCTTTGTCGGTGAATGTTACGAAGCTGATATCGCCGATGTCGGCCAACACTTCGTGGGCATCGCGAAGGCCAGAGAACTGTCCCGATGGAAGATCGACTTGAGTCACATCACCCGTAACGACGGCTTTTGAATCGAAGCCCAAGCGAGTCAGGAACATCTTCATCTGCGCAGGAGTCGTATTCTGGGCTTCGTCGAGAATTACGAAAGCGTTGTTCAGCGTCCGGCCTCGCATGAATGCCAGAGGCGCGACTTCAACCAGGCCACGCTCGACCATCGCAGCGGCCTTGTCCACGCTAACCATGTCGTGAAGGGCATCGTAGAGCGGGCGCAGATACGGGTTGACCTTGTCGGCCAAATCGCCGGGCAGGAATCCGAGTTTCTCACCGGCCTCAACCGCAGGCCGCGTCAAAATAATGCGTTGGAAGTTGCCGGCGAGCAGTTCGGAAACCGCCATGGCCATGGCCAGATACGTTTTGCCCGTGCCCGCCGGTCCGATCCCAAAGCTGACATCGTACTTACGCATGGCTTGCACGTAGGTTCGCTGGTTTGGGGTCTTCGCCACGATGCGGCGGCCACTGGCTGACGTAAAAACCGGCTCGCTGAAAAATTCACGCAGCGTGTTCTCGCGATTGGCACCGAGGATTTCGATCGCCCTCTCAACATCTTCCGGGGCTATCGTGTGGCCATCACCGGCCATATCGTAGAGCTCGCGCAGAACGCGCGCGGCGAGTTCGGTTTCGGCGTCGTCGCCACGGATGGTGACGCCGTCACCGCTGACTGCGACTTCGACACCGAGCGAACCTTCGAGCCTACGCACGTTAGCGTCATGGCTACCGAAGACCTCGTGGACACGGCGGGGGTCGGAGAATTCCAGGCTAGACGAGGAGCTCGTTGGCTTTCTCCACTAGGGCAGGGATCCCAGAAGGATCGTTGCCACCGGCTTGGGCGAAATCGGGCTTTCCGCCACCACGGCCATCAACAAGCGCCGCAAGTTCGCGTACAATTTTTCCTGCGTTGAAGCGGTCGGTCAGATCGTCAGTCGCTCCGACAATCACCGAAACCTTCCCATCGGTTACACTCGCAATCACGACAACGCCCGATACCAGCCGCTCTCGGATTTGGTCGGAAAGTCCTCGTAAGCTTTTCGGGTCAACGCCTTCAACTGAAGCGACCACGACTTTCGAGCCAGCAAGATCACGAGCCTGAGCAACCAGCTCGCCAACCAAATCGCGTGACTTGCCAGCCACCGCTTTCTGGAGCTGGCGCTCAAGGTCACGCGCTTGGCCAACCAGACGCTGTACCCGATCGGGGATGTCTTCAACGCCGCTCTTGAGCAGTACCGACAGCTCCGCGAGAAGTGCGTCGCGTTGCCGAATTGATTCCAGCGCCCCGGCCCCGGTCTCAGCCTCGATGCGTCGAACCCCAGCAGCGACACCGCTTTCGGACGACACCCGCAGCAATCCGATGTCACCGGTGCGCGCAACGTGAGTACCGCCACAAAGCTCGACCGAATAGTCACCCATGCGCACGACGCGCACGCGATCCCCGTATTTATCTCCGAAGAACGCTAGCGCGCCCGCAGCCAACGCGTCGTCGAACGACATCTCGTCGATCGAAACTTCGTAGTTGCTGCGTATGGCCTCGTTCACTTCATTTTCGACGTCAGCCAAGACCTCGTCAGAAACAGCCCCGTTGTGACTGAAGTCGAAACGAAGTCTGCGCGCGTCAACAAGTGATCCGGCCTGCGAGACTCCGGCGCCCAAATGATTGC
>JBLFWR010000075.1:0-15569 GCA_047611725.1 Binatia bacterium
AGTACTCGCGATCGACCTCGTATCCGGCGGTTTCCAGGACTCGCGCTAAGGCGTCGCCAGTGACAGCACCGCGTCCGTGACCAACGTGAAGAGGACCAGTGGGGTTGGCCGAAACGAACTCAATTTGTATTCGTTTGCCTTGGCCCAACGTTAGATTCCCATAGGAATCCCCCGCTTCGACGATCTCGAGAAGCCGGTGTCGCCAGGCAGCTGGGCTGAAGGAAAAGTTGAGAAAGCCGGGGCCAGCGATCTCGCTCGCCTGCAACAACCCATCGGGGTCTTGCAGGCAAGCGATGATCGCCTCGGCTACTTGACGAGGGGGCTTACGCGCCCGCTTCGCCAAAGACATGGCGACGTTACTCGCCAGATCACCATGTCCGGTCTCGCGAGGGACCTCGACATGAACTGGCGGTATTTCGTCGAGTTCAAAGGCGCCGGTATCACGCGCGCGCTCCAAAGCGCCGCGTAGCAACTCGCGCAACTCCGCTTTCATCGAGGGTAGTGCTCCCGACTCAGGAAGCGTCCCCGGCTGCTCCGTCCTCTCCCGCCGTTACTTTGGCAGGGAGCTCAGTCAGCTCGAGAATTGATATAGGGGCGCAATCGCCGACCCGATTTCCGATCTTGATGATTCGCGTGTAACCGCCAGCCCGATTGGCGAAACGGGGTGCCACCTCATCAAAAAGGGCTTTCACGGCAGCGTCAGTGCGAACGAAGGCACGCGCGCGACGACGCGCGGCTACTGTATTCGCCTTACCCAACGTGATCATCCGATCGACGAAACGACGCGCCTCTTTGGCTTTGGCATCGGTAGTCTCGATGCGCCCGTGCTCAATCAAGGACGTCACCATGTTGCGGAACATCGCTTTTCGGTGGGAGGAATTCCGCCCGAGCTTGCGACCGCTCTTCTGATGTCTCATTGCCTAGTACCTATCTTGCTCGAGCCGCATGCGGTCGAGGTTCTCGCGATCCGGGAAGCTCGCCAATCGCATTCCCAACTGCAAGCCCATCTCGACAAGAAGCTCCTTAATTTCCAGCAGCGATTTGCGGCCGAAGTTCTTCGTCTTGAGCATTTCAGACTCGGTCTTCTGAACGAGCTCGCCAACGTATTTAAGATCAGCGTTCTGGAGGCAGTTGGCCGAGCGCACTGACAAGTCCAACTCGTCAACACAACGGAACAAGTTCTCGTCGAGAGCCTCTTCCGCCGTCTCTGCTACCGGCTCCTGTGCTTCCAACTCGTCGACGTCGAAGTTGACGAAAACGTGGAGTTGATCTTGCAAAATTCGAGCAGCGATCGCCACCGCGTCGTCAGGCCGAATGCTACCGTCGGTAACCAGCTCAAGTGAGAGCTTGTCGTAGTCGGTACGTTGGCCGACACGCGCGCTACTGACAACGAAATTCACACGACGCACCGGTGAGAACGCAGAATCGACCGAAATCGTTCCCACAGGAGCATCCTCTTCGCGGTTCCTGTCGCCCGGGACATACCCGCTGCCGCGCTTGGCAACGATGTCCATCTTGAGTTCGCCATCGGGGCCGAGAGTCGCGATATGGCGTTCGGGGTTCAGCACGTCGACGTGCGGACCGAAGTCGATGTCGCCAGCCGTAACCACACGCTCGCCCTTCACCTCGAGACGGCCGGTATGCCGGTGCCCCTCATGAATGCGCAGCCGAACCTCTTTGAGATTCAGCACGATGTCGGTGACATCTTCTGTGACACCATCGATCGTCGAAAACTCGTGAAGCACGCCTTCGATGTTCACAGCCGTGATCGCCGCACCCTTCAGAGAAGAAAGCAGCACACGACGAAGCGCATTTCCAATAGTCGTCCCATAGCCGCGCTCGAACGGCTCCAGTTCCAACTTACCAAACTTTTCCCCGAGCTCGCGTACTTCGAGTTTAGGGCGGATGAGATCCTTCCAATTGTCCAACATATCGATATCGGCCTCCGCTGCCGGAACCTGGCGCCCTTAGGGCGACCGTCTACTTAGAGTAGAGCTCGACGACCAACCGCTCGTTGATCGGCATGGTCAGCTCATCACGCTCAGGCAGTCGCATGACACGACCCTTGAGCGCCGCTGCATCGAGTTCCAACCACTCGGCAACGCCTCTTTTGGTTGCGATCTCGGCCGATCGCTTAAAGACGTCCTTCTCTCGGCTCTTCTCTCGAATCGAAATCTCGTCGCCTGCTTTGGTCAGGTACGAAGGGATATCCACACGCTTCCCGTTCACCTCAAAATGGCGATGACGAATCATCTGACGGGCCTCTGCCCGCGACGTCGCCAAACCGAGACGGTAGACCATGTTATCCAAGCGTCGCTCAAGATAGTTCAGCAAGACTTCGCCGGTTACGCCCTTGTCGTTTTCCGCAAACTCAAAGTAGCGTCGGAACTGCTTCTCTAGAAGCCCGTACATACGACGCAGGCGTTGCTTCTCGCGAAGCTGCACTGCGTATTCCGAGACTTTACGTCGACGCCCCTGGCCATGCTGGCCCGGAGGGTAGTTTCGACGTTCGATTGCGCACTTGTCCGTGTAGCAACGCTCACCTTTAAGGTAGAGCTTCATACCCTCACGCCGGCAGAGCCGACAGACGGGATCCGTATACCTGGCCATTCTTCTTCCTACCTCGTCCTAATTAGACGCGTCGCTTCTTAGGCGGACGACAACCGTTGTGCGGAATGGGAGTTACATCGCGGATCGCTTGGACCTGGAACCCGGCCTGCCCGAGTGCCCGAACGGCTGACTCACGACCGGCGCCTGGGCCTTTGACCAGAACCGAAATGGTACGCATCCCCATATCAATCGCGGCACGTGCAGCCCGCTCGGCAGCCTGCTGAGCCGCGAAAGGTGTTCCTTTCCGCGATCCCTTAAAGCCAGCCTGACCGGCACTGGCCCATGAAATCACATTCCCCTGAGGGTCCGTGATCGTAATCATCGTGTTGTTGAAGGTCGCCTGGATATGCGCGACCCCTTCACTCACGGTTCGTTTTGTTTTCTTGCGCCGTGCGGCGGCGCTTTGCTGCTTGGTTGCCATCAGAACCTACCTCTTCAGCCTCACCGCTTGGTGACCTTTTTCTTGCCGGCGATCGCTGAGCGCGGCCCTTTGCGCGTACGCGCGTTCGTATGGGTACGCTGCCCGCGAACCGGCAAACCTCGACGGTGACGGAGGCCGCGGTAGCAACCTAAATCCATCAATCGCTTGATGTTCGAAGCAACCTCTCGTCGCAGATCGCCCTCAACCTTGCCGGTTGATTCGATCGTCGCGCGAAGACGGTTTAATTCGTCATCAGTCAAATCATCGCTCTTACGACCATATTCGATCTCGGCGCCATCGAGGATTAGGAGAGCCCTCGTACGTCCGATCCCGTAAATATAGGTAAGAGCAATTTCCATCCGCTTATTACGCGGCAGATCGACTCCTGATATTCGTGCCATGACTCGGGTCCTCAGCCCTGACGCTGCTTGTGCCGCGGGTTCTTACAAACCACGCGCACTTTTCCGCTGCGCTTGATGACCTTGCAGTCCCTGCAAATTCTTTTAACCGATGCTCTGACTTTCATCGTTCTCTACACTCAGGCCGTGGTCAGGATTTCCGGCCCGTCCTTGGTGATTGCCACCGTATGTTCAAAATGAGCGCTGCGCCGACCGTCGACCGTGCGCGCCGTCCATCCGTCGCCGTCAATCGTCACAGCCGCCGATCCCATGTTCACCATGGGCTCGATTGCCAAAACCATTCCCGGCATCAATTTGCGGCCACGGCCGCGTTTGCCGAAATTCGGAACTTGCGGATCCTCATGAAGCGCCCGACCGATGCCGTGCCCAACAAAATCCCGCACCACCGAGAAGCCTGCCTTCTCAGCTGTTTCCTGAACTGCAGCTCCAACATCGCCCAACCGGGCTTCCGGCGTGGCTTCTTCAATACCGACCATCAGCGACTTTTCAGTCACTTCCAAAAGCCGCTTCGACTCTTCGCCAACGCCGCCAACAGGCACCGTCACCGCGCAATCGCCGTAGTAGCCATCAACTACAACACCAAAATCCAGGCTAATGATGTCGCCATCGACCAACTCACAGTCATCCGATGGGATGCCGTGCACGATCTCGTCGTTAACGGCGACACATAAAACTTTCGGGTAGACGACATCGCCAACTCGATAGTTCTTGAAGGCTGAACGCGCGCCCTTCTTAGCGATTTGACGTTCCGCCTCGCGATCCAACTCCCCAGTCGTCACACCTGCGCGAATCATCTCGCGCAAACGTGCAAGGATCTCCGCCGTCACGCGACTGGCTGGTCGCATGCGCTCGATCTCGCTGGTTGATTTAATTTCGATCATCTTCGTTATCGATTCTCAGCCGCGTACGGCTTCGAGTAACCTTTCTCCAACCGAGTCCGGAGACCCTGTCCCGTCGATCCGCCGCAGCAAGCCCTTCGCCGCGTAGTACACGAGGAGTGGCTCAGTCTGTTCCCGGTAGACCCTCAGACGCTCTCTAACGGTGACTTCACGGTCATCATCGCGGACGATGATGCCAGCACCGCAATCGTCACAGTGCTCGTTATCCACCGGCGGACTGAATTTCACATGAAACAGTCGCCCGCACTGGGTACACAACCTGCGACCAGAGAGCCGGTCTACAATCTCATCTTCTGGGACGTCCAACGCGATCACATGATCGAGCGACGACCCCACTTGTTCCAACATCTCGTCAAGCTTTTCAGCTTGCGCAAGGGTCCTGGGGAATCCGTCCAGCAAGAAGCCATTTGCGCAGTCGCTGTCGCTAGCTCGCTCGCGGATCATTCCGAGAACCAATTCATCCGGGACCAAACGGCCCGCGTCCATGAAGCCTTTCGCTTCAATCCCTAATTCCGCCCCGCTCGCAACGGCCTCTCGAAGGAGGTCGCCCGACGAAATATGCGGAACATGCAAAATCTGCCGCAGGGAATCTCCCTGCGTGCCTTTGCCGGAGCCCGGCGAACCCACGAGAACCAGACGCACGCGTGGTCACCTTCTCCCGCGAACCTTGCCCTTCTTCAGGAAGCCGTCGTAGCTTCTTTGAATAAGGTGCGACTGCATTTGCGCAACCGTGTCGATCGCTACGCCCACTACAATCAGCAGTGCCGTCCCTCCAAAAAAGAAGGGAACGTTAAACTGTGCGACCAATAGTGTCGGCAGCACGCAAACAAGAGAGACGTACATTGCCCCGCCAAGCGTAATACGAGTCAAAATCCTGTCGATATATTCAGCGGTACGCCGGCCTGGCCGAATCCCCGGGACAAAGCCCCCGTACTTCTGAAGATTCTCGGCCACGTCCGTCGGATTGAACTGAATGGCCGTATAGAAGTAGCAGAAGAAGACGATCGCCCCGACATAGATCAGGTTGTAAACGATGGTGTTGGGCTGCAGATAATCGGCGGCTCCTTGAAAAAGCGGGTGCTGAACGAACTGAGCGATCGTACCCGGGAAAATCAGGAGCGAGGACGCGAAAATCGGTGGAATAACACCCGCCATATTGATCTTGAGCGGCAGGTGCGTGCTCTGCCCGCCCATCATCTTCCGCCCAACAACGCGTTTCGCGTACTGCACCGGAATGCGTCGCTGACCGCGTTCAACAAAGATAATCGCCCCCACGGTCACGATCATGACCAGCGCGAGGAACGCGATTGTCAAAACACCAAGTTCGTCTTGGCGTACGAAATCAAACGTGGAGGTAGCTGCCGAAGGAATCGCGGCAACAATTCCCGCAAAAATGATCAGGCTGATGCCATTGCCGATTCCGCGCTCGGAGATCTGCTCTCCTAACCACATGATGAAAACCGTACCAGCCGTCAGGGTGATCATCGTCATAAGACGGAACGACCAACCCGGGAAGTACACCACGGAGCCACCAGCCGGCGACTGAATCTGTTCCAGGCCGATAGAGATGAAGAAACTCTGAACTGACGCCAGCAACACAGTACCGTAGCGTGTGTACTGCGTAATTCGCTTGCGCCCCTGCTCTCCCTCTTTCTGGAGCCGTTCCAAGTGAGGAACGACCAGCGTCATCAACTGCAAGATGATCGACGCTGAGATGTACGGCATAATGCCGAGTGCGAAAATAGAAAACCGCTCGAGCGCTCCGCCCGAAAACAGGTTCACCATTCCGAATACGCTCGCCGCAGCTGCCTTGAAGTATTCTCCGAGAGCTTGCCCGTCGATGCCCGGCGTAGGTACAGCGACTCCAAGTCGGTACACAGCCAACATGGCCAGCGTAAAGCCGACACGACGTCGCAATTCAGGTATGCGCGGTACGTTTTGGATTCCGTCGAACACTTCTTAGGATCCCGTTAGTTCGCTTTACCGGCGACCAATTCCGCAGTGCCACCCGCAGAGGCGATGGCCTCGCGTGCGCTCTGGGAAAATGCGTTCGCTCGCACCGTCAAGCCGTGACCGATCTTTCCGCCGCCCAAGATCTTCACCGGGCCGCGCCGTTTGGCCAGACCACAGTCGCGAAGCGTCTCCGGGTCCACGGTCGAACCGGCCTCGAAAGCTTCGAGGTCACACAGGTTCACAACCTGGTAGGCCACGCGGTTCGGATTCTTGAACCCACGTTTCGGCAGTCGCCGAGCCATAGGCATCTGTCCGCCTTCGAATCCTGGTGGAGGTCCGGGACTCTTTCTGGAACCCTGTCCTTTGTGGCCGCGACCAGCAGTCTTGCCGTTACCCGAACCCGGGCCTCGGCCAACACGCTTGCGTGGCTTCCTGGAACCGGGAGCCGGCTTCATCGAGTCAAGTTGCATTTGTCCTATTCCTCGACCTTCACAAGATGGGCCACCTTGATCAGCATCCCCTGAATACAGGGGCTATTCTTCAGAATTACCGTTTTTCCTCGGCGCGTAAGGCCAAGGCCGAGCAGCGTTCCACGCTGTCGTTCGGTAGCTCCACAATGGCTGCCCGAAAGGGTCACTTTCACCATGTCGTCCATCTCGGTACGTCCTGGTCTATCCGTTTCTAGCGAATGGCCGCGAGATCGCGGCCTCTTCGGGCCGCGACGTTAGCAGGCGATTCCAACTGGGACAGCGCCTCCATCGTGGCCTTCACCATGTTATGAGGGTTATGTGAGCCTAGGCACTTGGTGAGAACGTTCTGCACCCCGGCCAACTCCACAACCGCACGAATTCCGCCACCGGCGATGACGCCGGTACCTGGTCCCGCTGGTTTGATCAGCACGACGCCGGCGCCGAAATGCCCGATGACCTTGTATGGCACCGTCCCCGCTTCCAGGGGAATCTCGACCATAGCCTTGCTAGCCCGTTCGACGCCCTTTCGGATCGCCTCTGGAACTTCCTTAGCTTTGCCTACTCCGTAACCAACCTTACCCTTGCCGTCACCGACAACGACCAAGGCACTAAAGCTGAAGCGCCGACCGCCCTTCACAACTTTGGCTACCCGATTAATATGAACCACGCGTTCCTTAAGGTCTGCGCTGAGTCCGTTTTTTTGCTGTGTATCGCGTCGAGCCACTCGATTTCTCCCGTACGAGGCGCTGGCGGGCCTAGAAGTTCAGACCGGCTTCGCGCGCCGCGTCGGCCAGCGCTTTAACGCGGCCATGATATCTGTAGCCATTGCGGTCAAACACCACATTGGTGATCGACTGCGTTTTACATTGTTCTGCAATTTGCTTGCCGAGCTCGGCAGCCGCTCCAACCGTAACAGCGCTAGCGCCGCCCTTCAGAGTGCTTCCCGACACAAGCGTGCGGCCGGTCTCATCCGAGATAACCTGCACGTAAATGTAGCGATTGGACCGGAACACTGACACGCGCGGACGAGCGTCAGTACCCACAATCTTTCTGCGCACGGTCCGCTTGCGATGCGTGCGAGCGACCCGGCGTTTATTCGAAACGTTCATCGTCTCAATTCTCCAAAGGGCCTATTAGGCCGCCCGCGACTTACCAGACTTGCGTCGGATGGTTTCATCGCTGTAACGAATACCTTTGCCCTTGTAGGGCTCAGGCGGCCGCAGTTTCCGAACGCTGGCCGCGACTTCGCCGACCAGCTGTCGATCAGGACCGCTAAACGTAACCGTTGTCTGCTTGTCGACCTTAGCGACAACACCGTCCGGCAACATGTAAACAATCGGGTGCGAGTAGCCTAGCTGCAGGTGCAATTCGGCGCCTTGAGCATCGGCACGGTAACCGACTCCGGTGATCTCGAGAGTCTTCGAGAATCCAGAATCTACACCCTCGACAACGTTCGCGACGAGTCGTCGAACCAAACCTTGTCGGGCACGTGCTTCACGTGCGTCACTCGGTCGCTCAACTAGCAACTGACCGTCTTCCTGCTTCACCGTAATGCCGCCGCTCACGGTAGTAGCCAATTGGCCTTTCGGGCCCTTGGCACTAACCACGTCGCCGTCGATCGAAACCGTCACCCCGTTCGGGATGACTACTGGAATTTTTCCAAGTCGTGACACGCTACCAAACCTCGCAGAGGACCTCACCACCGGCATTGCGGCGGCGAGCCTCTCGGTCCGACAACAAACCGATCGGCGTAGAAAGAATGCTCACGCCCAAGCCGCCGCGAACACGCGGTGCTTCGGACGCCGAACTGTAGGACCGCAAACCCGGTCGGCTCACGCGCCGAATTCCAACAATCGCGGCGCGTCCGTCATCCGCGTAACGCAGGGTTACTGAAATAACCTTCGTCGTTCCCTCGCCAGCGGCGTGGTACTCCGAAATGAACCCTTCAACCTGTAGGACTGCGGCCAAGCGTTCCTTGATCGTAGAATAAGGCGCCTCGACACTGGCGTGACGCGCGCGTACCGCATTGCGAATACGCGTAAGAAAATCGGCAATTGGATCGGTAGTCATGCTCGGTCCCCTACCAGCTCGCCTTAGTCATTCCGGGAATCTGGCCCGTTCGGGCCAGTCCTCGCAGACACAAACGACACAGTTTGAAGCGGCGATACACGCTGTGTGAGCGACCGCATTGCTGACAACGCGTGTAACCACGCACTTTGAACTTCGGCCGCCGCTCGGCCTTAACAATAAGAGCTGTTCTCGCCACTGTTCTCTTCCTTAGGCCGCGGCTGCGGCTTGCGCGCTCGAACGGAACGGCATTCCAAGAGCCTTCAAAAGGGCTCGAGCCTGCTCATCGCTCGCAGTCGATGTAACGATAGTAATACTCATCCCGTTCGTCTTCTCGAGCCCGTCGAGATCGATCTCCGGGAAAATGATCTGTTCGCGGATCCCCATCGTGTAATTGCCGTGACCGTCGTAACCGCGATCGGCCAGTCCACGGAAATCGCGAACACGGGGCAAAGCCACGTTGATCAAGCGATCCAAAAACTCCCACATCCGATCACGCCTAAGGGTAACACTGACACCGATCGGCATTCCTTCGCGCAACTTGAAGTTAGCGATAGATTTGCGAGCTTTGGTGATAACCGGCCGCTGGCCGGCGATTAGTGAAAGATCATTTACGGCAGCATCGATAAGCTTCGGATTCTGAACCGCATCACCGAGCCCGATATTGATTACGACCTTTTCGATACGCGCAACAGCCATCGGAGACTTAATCGAAAATTGCTCAAGAAGCGCCGGGACGATTTCAGTAGCGTAGCGTTCCGCCAATCGAGGTTTCGTCGTAGACATAACCCGCCCTCCTACTTCGCATCCAGAGTCGTACCACTCAACCGAGTGATTCGAACTGACCTAGACTTCTTACCCGCACCTTCTTCAAGATGTTTGCGCCCAACGCGCGTCGGCTTGTTCGTCTTCGGATCCAGGAGCATCACGTTGGAGATATCCAACGGCGCTTCCTTTTCCACGATGCCACCGGGGTTTTGCCCCTGAGGCTTCTGATGACGCTTAACCATGTTAATGCGCTCGACGATCACCTGGCTTCCACCCGGCTTTCGCAGCACGCGGACAATACGACCGGTTTTACCCCGTTCGCGTCCCGTGATGACGAGCACATTGTCGTCTTTTTGTATCTTCGACTTCGGCATTGCAGTTGTCCTAAAGGACCTCGGGCGCTAGCGAGATGATCTTCATGAAATTCTTCGCGCGCAGCTCACGGGCCACTGGCCCAAAGATACGAGTCCCAACCGGCTCGCCCTGTCCATCCAGCACGACCGCCGAGTTGGTATCAAAGCGAATATAAGAACCATCAGGGCGTCGGATTTCCTTCGCCGTACGAACGACCACGGCTTTCACAACGTCGCCCTTGGAGACTTTGCCGCCGGGAATTGCCTCTTTGACACTCCCGACAATGACATCGCCAATTCGCGCGTAGCGTCTGCGGCTTCCGCCCAACACCTTGATGCACATGATGCGACGGGCGCCAGAATTATCGGCGACGTCGAGTACTGTAAGATTGCTAATCATTGCTCGTTACTGTCCGTGAGGGACATCCTTGATCGCTTTCTCAAGCACAGCCCGAAGGCGCCAGCGCTTGCGGGCACTCATCGGCCGAGACTCGGCGATGATAACGCGATCACCAACGGCAGCTTCATTGTGCTCGTCGTGGACCATGTATTTTTCGCTAATCTGCACAAACTTTTTGTAGCGCGGATGCTGTACGCGACGCTTCACCTTGACGACCGCCGTCTTCTCAGGCGCATCGCTTACCACGACTCCCTCGCGGGTTCGCGGCTGGGTACGATTGGTTTCCAATTCACTCATGTACTCGCTCCACCGCTGGCAACACTTGCCCGCTCCGCGCGAATGGTCAGTACACGCGCCAAATCTTTTTTGGTCTCAGCAAGCTGATGCGACTTATCAAGCCGCCGCGCAAAACGCTTTAGCCCAAGGCGGGCTACGCTCTCGCGCAGCTCAAGCTCTTTCGCGGCCAGCTCAGTTCCATCGAGCTTACGAACATCTTCAGCCTGCATGACTTTCCTCTCGCTCACAGAAGCGGGTTGAGATGGCCAGCTTGTGCGAAGCCAACCGCATCGCAGCACGTGCCAACTCAGGCTCGACTCCTTCCATCTCAAAAAGCATACGTCCGGGCTTCACTAGAGCTACCCAACCTTCGGGTGCACCCTTGCCCTTTCCCATACGAACTTCGGCCGGCTTGCTCGTGTACGGGTGATCCGGAAAGATCCGGATCCATACGCGCCCACCGCGGCGAATTTTACGGGTGATCGCGATACGTGCGGCTTCGATCTGCCGTGCCGTAATGCGCCCATGCTCGGTGGCCTTGAGGCCAAAATCACCGAACGCAAGCGTCGTTCCACTTCGGGCAAGGCCTTTATCGTGGCCCTTCCCTTTTTGGACCTTGCGAAATTTTGTCTTCTTCGGGTGAAGCATCGGTCAGGCTCCCGCTCCGCCAGCGACCTTGCGCTCTTCTTGTCCGGGCATCGTCGCGTCTCCGCGATAAACCCAAACCTTTACGCCGATCACTCCGAATGTGGTTCTGGCTTCAGCAAACCCGTACTGAACGTCGGCGCGCAGCGTGTGGAGAGGAACCCGTCCTTCACGGTACCATTCGGTGCGAGCGATTTCGTGTCCGCCCAAACGACCACCACATTGAACGCGAATGCCCTGGGCGCCCATGCGCATCGCCCGAGAAACACTTTCTTTCATCGCACGCCGGAACATCACTCGACGCTCAAGCTGCAGCCCGATATTTTCCGCCACGAGCTGGGCGTCCAGATCAGGTCGGCGAATTTCGTGAATTTCGATGAAGCTGTCTTGCCCGGCGATCGCAATGACCTCCTGCTTCAACTTCTCGATTTCCGCGCCTTTCTTGCCGATCACGATGCCGGGCCGCGCAGTATGAATATTGACTTTCACCTTGCGAGCCGCGCGCTCGATCTCAACCCGAGGAACGCCTGCGTGTGACAAACGTTTCTTCAAATATTTGCGAATCTTGAGATCCTGCTGCAGGAGCTCAGCGTAGTCACGGCCGGCGTACCAGCGCGATTCCCAGTTCTCAGTGAACCCCAGGCGGAAGCCCTTTGGATGCGTTTTATGTCCCACGGTTGATCAGTCCTTGACCGTCTGCGCCGAACCACCCTTGGTGTCGACAACAATGGTGATGTGGCTTGTCCGCTTGCGAATCGGCGTCGCGCGCCCTTGGGCACGCGGACGGAAACGGCCGCTAGTAGGGCCACCGTCAACGAAAATAGTTTTCACGTAGAGGTCATCGACATCTACGCTCTGTTGGTCTTCGGCATTGGCGATCGCGGAGCGCAGGGTCTTCGCTACGATTGCCGCCGCCTTCTTCTGCGTGAAATCGAGAATGGCCAAAGCCGCCTCGACCCGCTGGCCACGCACCATATTGACCACAAGGCGCGCCTTTTGGGGCGAGATATGGGTATAGCGAGCTATTGCACGGGCTTCCATCCGTCTACCTCTTGTCGCCCTTACGGGCACCAATGTGACTGTGGTAGGTGCGAGTCGGAGCGAATTCGCCCAACTTGTGGCCTACCATGTTCTCTGTCACGTAAATCGGAAAGAAGCGCCGACCATTATGAACGGCGATCGTCCGGCTGAGCATTTCAGGAACGATGGTTGAGCGGCGCGACCAGGTCTTGATCGGCCTGCGATCGTCGGCGCCCTGAGCATCCACCTTCTTAAGAAGATGCATATCAACGAATGGTCCCTTTTTTACAGATCTTGGCAACGTCAGTCCTCCCGACTTCCTAGCGACGCTTCTTACGACGGGCCACGATGTACTTGTCCGTCTGCTGATTACTACGAGTGCGAGCACCCTTGGTTGGCTTGCCCCAAGGAGTCTGCGGATGGTTTCCCTTCGCACGACCTTCACCACCACCATGCGGGTGATCGACCGGGTTCATGGCCATACCGCGAACTCGGGGACGAATCCCTTTCCATCGCGAACGACCGGCTTTGCCGACCGTGATGTTTTCGTGCTGAGCGTTTCCGACCGTACCGATCGTCGCACGACACTCTTTTCTAACATTGCGCAGCTCGCCGGAAGGAAGACGCAACAGAGCGTAATTTCCCTCTTTCGCGACCAACTGCGCTCCACAGCCTGCGCTGCGAACCATCTTCGCTCCCGCACCGGGCTTGAGCTCAATGGAGTGAACTACCGTACCAACCGGAATTGACATGAGCTGCAACGAGTTGCCGGGCTTAATGTCCGCTTCAGCGCCGGCCAACACTTGTGTGCCAACGAGCAAGCCTTCCGGGGCGACGATGTAGCGCTTCTCTCCATCGGCATAGACCAATAGTGCCAAGCGTGCCGAGCGATTCGGATCGTATTCGATCGAAGCGACCCGAGCCGGAATTCCTTCTTTGGTCCTGCGGAAATCGACCAAGCGATACCGGCGCTTATGCCCGCCGCCGCGATGTCGGCTCGTGATACGACCGTTATTGTTGCGCCCGCCGCTCTTGCCGATCGGGCGAAGCAATGACTTCTCAGGCGTGTCGCGGGTGACTTCCTGGAAATCCAGGCCGGTCATGAAGCGACGGCCAGGAGACGTCGGTTTGAAGATCTTGATGCCCACGTCAGATGCTCTCCAGGATGTCCATCGGCTGACCTTCCGCCAGATTCACATACGCCTTCTTCCAAGACGGACGCGAGCCCAAATTGCGGCCGGCGCGAACACGGCTCTTGCCGAGGACATTGACGGTACGGACGCTGGCGACCTTACAATCGAAAAGCTTCTCAACCGCCTGCTTGATCTCAGGTTTGGTTGCATTGCGTGCAACCCGGAAAATCAGCTGCCCCGACTCGGCAACAAACGAGCCCTTCTCGGTAATAAGGGGTGCCTTCACGACTTCAAATGGCGATTTCATGTCAATCGCTCCTCGATCGCAGCCAGTGCGTCTTTCGTCACCAACAAGTTCTCGTATCGGATGATGTCGTGAACGTTAAGGCCGGCAACCGGCAGCACAACAACATACGGAAGGTTGCGAGCAGAAAGCTCGAGCACTTCATCTCGTTCAGTCACGATGATGAGGACTCCGCTAAGCACCCCGAGATTCTCAAGCGTGGCACGCAAAGCCTTTGTGCTCGGGGTCTCCATCTTCAACTCGTCGATCACCTTAAGCTGGTCATCTCGTTGCTTCTGAGCCAGCGCGCACTCAAGCGCCGCTCGCCGTGCCGAACGAGGCAAACGGTAAGCGTACGAACGAGGTTGGGGCCCATGGGTTGTGCCACCGCCACGCCAGATCGGCGACCGGCTAGAGCCAGCACGCGCACGACCAGTGCCCTTTTGACGCCACGGTTTCTTACCACCGCCGCGTACTTCACCACGAGACTTAACCGACGCGTTTCCGCCGCGGCTCGAAGCCCGTTGTGCAATGACTTGCTCGAACAGAAGGTAGTCTCGGACTTCCACACCAAACATCGAAGGTAACGCAATTCGCGAAACCTCGGTGCCAGAAGCGTTAACCACCGCCGTATCGATTGAGCTATTCTCGCTCACCGTCTCACTCCCTCAATCAACTCAGGCTTCAGCGCCATCATTGACAACCGCTGAATCGGACGAACCGATCGGTGCCTTGATGTGAACCTGACCTGCTGCTTTGACCGCATGGCTGACGAGTACCTGGCCGTTCTTACCGCCCGGTACCGCGCCACACACCAAAACCAAATTTTGTTCTGCCAGAACCTCCACGACCTGAAGGTTCTGAGTCGTTTCCCGCCATCCGCCCATACGTCCGGGCATTTTCTTGCCCTTGAAGACGCGGCCCGGATACGCGCAAGCGCCAACCGAACCGGGGCCACGAAATGATTCGTGCGAACCGTGGGTCTGCGTCTGACCAGCGAAGTGGTAACGTTTTACAACGCCGGCAAATCCTCGGCCCTTGCTCGTCCCGGTCACGTCGACCTTATCGCCAGCAGCGAAGAGGTCCGCCGTATGAACCACCTGACCGACCGTCCAGTCACCGGGCTCATCGAGTCTAAACTCAACCAAGGACTCGAAGTCTTCTCGTCCGGCAGCTTTCATATGACCCGCGGCCGCTTTCGTGATGCGCGTTGCACGCCGCGTCCCGAAACCGAGCTGTATCGCGTCGTAGCCGTCACGTTCCTTCGAACGCACCTGCACGACCGTACACGGGCCGGTCTCGATCACCGTGACCGGTCGGGCTTGCCCTTCGCTCGAAAAGCGCTGAGTCATGCCAATCTTTTTTCCAATCAAACCGATCATTACGCTCCCCTAGTGCAGCTTGATTTCAACGTCGACACCGGCCGGAAGATCCAGCTTGCCGAGCGAGTCAATCGTTTGCTGCGTGGGCTCAAGAATGTCGAGAAGACGCTTATGCGTGCGAATCTCGAACTGCTCACGAGATTTCTTGTCGACGTGCGGGGACCGATTGACGGTGAACCGCTCGATACGAGTGGGCATCGGGACCGGACCGGCCACGCGCCCTCCGGTGCGCCTTACCGCGTCGACAATCTCACGAACCGATTGGTCGAGAATGCGATTGTCGTACGCCTTAAGGCGAATGCGAATGCGTTCACTCATCATAACCGTATCTCCGCCCTCAACCTACTCGTTAATCTTTGTGACGACGCCAGCGCCGACAGTTCGGCCGCCTTCGCGAATTGCGAAGCGCAGACCATCGTCCATTGCGATCGGGGTGATCAGTGCAACCTGCAACTTCACAGTGTCGCCAG
>JBLFWR010000076.1:0-15477 GCA_047611725.1 Binatia bacterium
GAAGTCGGCCGTACGTGAAGTAGGTAAAGCACTGGGAATCGCCGGCACGGCTCTGGATCGCTTGGCGCGATTACTCTCACACCACGGCGAAGTTCCCGAAGATATTCTCACACAAGCAGGTCTAGATGCTGGCAACCCTCAGCATCGATGGCTGCTTGAGCTTTCCAACGAGATTCTCGACTTCCCTCGTCATCTCTCAATTCACCCCGGTGGGTTTCTTCTTGGCCACGAACCGGTTCACGACATTGTTCCAATCGAAAACGCGACGATGGAAGACCGCACCGTCATCCAGTGGGACAAAAACGACATCGAGGCACTAGGGCTATTCAAGGTTGACCTGCTGGGGCTAGGTGCCCTGTCTCATCTCGATCGCTGTTTTCGCCTACTCGGTGAGTTTCGCGGACTGGAACTTTCGATGGCGACCATTCCAAGCGAAGACGCCCCCACGTACGATATGCTTTGCCGTGCCGACACAGTTGGCGTGTTTCAAATCGAAAGCCGTGCCCAAATGGCAATGCTTCCGCGCCTCAAACCACGAACTTTCTACGATCTGGTTATCCAGATCAGCATCGTCAGACCTGGCCCCATCAGTGGGGGAATGGTCCATCCCTATTTGCGCCGTCGTTCGGGCACTGAAGAAATTCTATACCCACACGAAAGCCTTCGGCCGGTGCTCGCCAAGACGCTTGGTGTTCCGCTCTTTCAAGAACAGGTCATGAAACTTGCGGTCGTCGCCGCTGATTACTCGCCTGGCGAGGCCGATCAATTGCGCCGCGACATGGCCGCCTGGCACCACACTGGCCGCATCGAACAACACCGCGAAAAATTGGTACAACGCATGGTTGCCAAAGGAATTGAGCTAGAGTTCGCCGAGCGCGTCTTCGAACAGATTCGTGGTTTTGGAGAATATGGATTCCCGGAAAGCCATGCCGCAAGTTTCGCACTCATCGCCTATGCTACCGCGTGGATGCGCAAACATTATCCGGTCGAGTTCACTTGTGCCTTGTTGAATGCCTGGCCGATGGGCTTTTACTCACCGGCAACCGTAATCGACGATGCACGTCGTCACGGAGTCGAGGTGCTACCGGTCGATGTCACAATGAGCGATATCGAATGCACGATGGAGCTGACGATTTCCGACTTCGGCGTGCGCATGGGCCTTAGTTACGTCAAAGGCCTGACCAAATCGGAGGCCGAGTCGATTGCCGTAGCAAGGCAGCGCAGAGACTTTCGTGGACTTGAAAATTTCGTGCGACAAACCGGCCTTGGCGAAAAGCCGCTCAAGGCATTGGCCAAAGCTGGCGCCCTGGATGCCTTCGGCGGTGGCCGCCGTGACGCCCTGTGGGAAGTGCTAGGCCATGCTCAAATGTCAAAAGCATCGTTGCCTCTGGAAGTTCGCGAGGAGATGCCGGCGCTGGCTAAACTCGATGATTTCGAAACCATCGCCTGGGACTACCGCTCCACTGGTCACAGCACTCGCGGCTACCCTCTAGAACCACTGCGCGGAGAACTCCGTGCGCTCGGCCTTCCCGATTCCGAAGAAGTGCGCGCTCTACCACACGGGAAATTCACCAGTTACGTCGGCATCGTGATCTGCCGCCAACGGCCGGGAACAGCCAATGGTGTAGTCTTTATGACCCTGGAGGACGAGAAGGGCTTCGTAAATGCCGTGCTTTGGAAAGACGTCATGCAGCGCTTCTCCCTAATCGCCAAGACGGCGACCCTGTTGGGCATCACCGGCAAGATTCAGTCTCAGGACGGTGTTGTTCACATTATCGTGGAGCGGCTTTGGGAGCCGAAGCTCCAGGGCCTTGAGTACACCAACGGTGAAATGAAGAGTCGGGATTTCCATTGACAACCGACGCTTGCCTCGCCGGGCAGCTTCGGTGAACCTCGCGGCTAACCACCTCTCAAAGTGATCGTCCGAACGAGACCGCGGTGTCGGCAGAACGCCACACCGCAACGGAGAATGACATGCAACTTAAAGGATGCGCCGCGATCGTAACCGGAGGCGGAACCGGAGTCGGGAAGGCAACAGCTCTGGCCTTAGCCAAACGCGGGTGCGCGGTAGCGATAAACTATAGCAAGTCTAAGGACGAAGCTGAGGAAACGGCCGAATTGGTTCGTGCGCAAGGCGTGAAGTCACTGGCGATGCGAGCAGACGTCGCATCGGATGAAGATTGCCGTGAATTCGTAGACCGCGCAGTCGCAGAATTCGGACGCCTTGACTTGCTGTGCAACAACGCCGGGACGACCGTCTTTGTCGACCATAAAGACATGGACGCGTTAAATACCGACGACTGGGATCGAGTATTCGCGGTCAATGTTCGTGGGGCATTCCAGATGATTCGCGCCGCGCGAATCGCGCTGGCCGACGGGGACGGCGGAGAAGTTGTCAACACAACAAGCGTTGCTGGGACTCACGGGATTGGCAGCTCTATTCCGTACTGCGCGTCCAAAGCCGCGATGAACAATCTTACGCTGACAACTGCGCGCGCATTGGCACCGAAGATCCGCGTCAACGCAGTAGCCCCCGGCTTCATCACCGGTCGATGGCTGAAATCCGGCTATGGCGAGAACTACGAAGCTGTTCGTGACTATGCCGCCAGTCGTGCGGCACTAGGAAAGGTTTGCGATCCGGAAGACGTGGCAAATACGATTCTAGGACTTGTCGAAGGTCCCGACCTAGTGACCGGCCAGGTCTTGATTCTCGATGGCGGTCTGACGATTGGGGGCATGTAAAAGAGCGGCGCTCGAGTACTGACGCCACGGTGTCAGTACTCGTGGTGCCAACTCGCCCCTATTTCACCCCCCGCATCCTGACCGACATCACTTTCAACGGTAATCTTGTCGGTGACTTCCCACTCTACACCGACCCTGCTGCTTTCCGGTGTCAGTCCTTGCCTCACATTGATGTAAACATCCTCGGTCAAGTACTTGCCGGCCGAAAGCGCTCCCGCGTCAAGCCCAAGCCGGTCGAGTCCGAGCCCGTCACCCAGCGCGTCGAATAGACCAGGACCACCGCCGCCACGGCCGGAAAGTGCTGCCAACGACTGTGCAAGCTGTACACTTTGCAACGGCGTAAGGTCGCCCGCTCCTTCCCCGAAAAGAACACGCGCGAGCACTTCATCACGAGGCGAGGCGGGATCGGAAGAAAACTCGATGCTGATATCGGACGGCGTCCCGGTCACATAGACGAACGCAGTAATATCGCCTGCATCAACTTCAGCACGAAGGTCAAAGTCAGGCTCGTTGTCGGCAGCACCAGCGAAAGAAACATCGCCTTTGGTAATCTCGAAACGTTTGCCGAGAAGAGAAATCGTACCTCGCACTGAGCTCACCTTGCCCTGAATCTCGGGTTCGGCGGCCGTCCCTTCCAAAAACAATCCCATGCGCCACTCTGAGTCCAAACCCCGTCCACGCACATAGATGCGGTTGTCGGCGACCACGCGCAGGTCGAGATTTATCTGCGCCCCATCTCCGAGCTCTTCGGCTTCGGGGTCGATCACCGGCACACCGTGATTCAGCTCGCGAACTTCGAGCTGCGCGACGTCCGCTGCAAATCGGTTCGGGATTTGAATATCAACACGCCGGGCTTCAATACGTCCACGGACATCGATAAGCGCCGGGCTCCCCACATCTTTGCTACCGCGGGCCGTGACACTACCGTTGGCCGAAGCAGTCACTCCATCCAATCGTGCCAACGTGGCGCGATCCATGAGTAGGGAGAACTCGAAATCCCATCCGGGCAAACGCGAAAAGTCGAAAAATCCTTCCCCTTCCAATTTTCCCTTTTCTCCGTCAGTAGCCTCAAGCTTGGCCACAACAACCCGTGTGCCCTCACCAACAGCTTCCAACTCAATTTTGTCAAGGACTGTCCCTGCCGCGCTGCTCTCGAAGTACCCATCGTGGATGCTAAGAACGCCGTCGACTGTGGGAAGATCCACGCGACCCCCAAGCTTCAGATCCGCGTTCAATGCGCCACGAACCAGGTCGTCTCCCAGCGGGAATAACTTTGAAACTTCCTCGAGATCGGCGTCAGCTTTGACCGCTATGTTCATTGATCGAGCACGGGCGGTGGACTCCACGGGGAACCGCGCATCGACGGAAACAACCGTGTTCGATAATCCAGCCAAATCGATGTCGGCCTCAAGAATGCCCCCCTTCAACTCAACATGGCCGGTAGCGCCCAACACAGGGACGTCGGCTGCGGCAAGCTGGGAAGAACGGACATCATCAATACGGATGTCGGCAATCAAACTAGGTCGGTTCACACTACCCGAAACCCGAAGATCACAACCCGCAGTGCCTTCATACACGAGCTTACGATCGATCAAGGTCAGCAAGGACAATGGCACGGACTCAACGTTGACCGTCGCGTCGAGATCCTCGGCGCCGAAGCGCCCCTGAACCAGCACGCCGCCGCCGCCGTCCAAAGCCAGTCGCATGCCATCAACCCGGGGGGCTTCGCCCAATACGATCGCGAAGGGCGCGTCCAGATGCATCGCGGTGCCGCTCGCAATCAGATCGAGTTTCGAGACACGAATCGCCGTGGGCTCAGGAAGACCTTCAACAGCGGCAGCCGTCGCAATCGTGATTTCAGACGGCCTCGCAAGCTCGGTGTCTAGCCAAACATCCCAGGTCGCTTCACGACTCTCTGCGCGGAAGCTCAGATTCGGGACATCGACTTCGGCGCTAAGAAGCTCTGCGATGACTACATCCATCTTCCCGCGCGGATTCGCCAGAACGTCTTCGAGGGAAACTTGTGCCGCCACACTCTCAACCCCAACCGTTCGCCCCCTACTGTCGACAAACGAAAGACCACTACTGGAAAGTTTCGCTTCCACATCCTGCTGCCCTGTTGCAGGAATTGAAAGGTCCGCGTTCAACGAAACTTCTCCGACCACGCGCCGTCCCGCGATCTCTGAGAACACCGCGAGGTCCGCCACCGTCGCCACAACAGTACCGGCAACAGGTCCGGTAGATGTTTTCGACTCCAGGTCCACCGAAACGTGAGCGCCCCCGCCGTCGAGATTCAGTTTTTTGACGTTCCAGCTGCCGTCGGAATCGGCCGTTGCGGAACCCTGCAGACCAATCGGCCCCTTGGGGGTTTGTAAACTCCCCGTAAATCGCGCTCCGCCGCCGGAACCCTTCGTAAACCCCTCCGCACGAAGCGAGACACCTCGAACTCGAGTCGCGCCGAACACCAAATCGTGCGCGTCGACAGAAGCATCGACATCTAGTGCATCGACCGGCCCCTTGGCCTCAACGTCGAGGCTCAAGCCCCCGTTGAACGCCAACTTCACGCCCGCAAGTTCCGGAACTGCATCACCAACTAAAGCATGGAGATTCGCATCGACGACGGAGTAGTCCTCGCGCACACTCCCCTCGCCGATGACGCGAACACCGCGCGCATCAACACGAAGAGTTTCGACCACCACCTCTTCGCCACTGCCACGAACCTTCGCTACTACGGTCGAGCTCGGGCCAATCAGATCGGCCAGGACAGGGTCTTCAAAAACAAGGCTCGCCAACCGAGCGTCGAGATCGGCGTGAAAGTCTTCGGTGGCGGTGTTGATCGAAGCATCGATCGAAATCGTTCCCGAACCGGAAAGATCTGAACCTAAGGCAGGTGCAACATAGGCGAGCGAAGGAAACACCGCATCTAAATTGCTGGAAATCTGGGTCCACTCATTTTCGGCTGCCAATGTGGCGTCTGCTCTTATGCCAGGTGAGCGAAACTCAAAGACTGTGACGTCAGCGTTACCACGTTCCAGATCCAACGCGGCCGAGGTACGTAGCGAGAACTCAGGGCCAACTCCTAACAACGGCTCGGCACCTGTGCGCCCGCCATGCGCATCCACAGCAACCTCGAGGTTCATCGCGGCCAGGTCTGCCCCGGTTAAGGTTCCGTCCAAATCGATCGTGAGTTCATCAACGACGTGGTCTTGAAAACCAAGGGCCGCAATTTTGGCGTCGATCGAAAATCCGCCGGTACCGAGAAGATCGTGCCCGTCGGCGGCAACATCGATAGCATCGAAATCCAATGGCGCCAGCATGCGAGCCACCGGCGACCCCGGAGGCTCCCGTAGCGATAGCTTTGCAGTGCCACCAGCATTGGCCAGGTCGCAGTCCGCCGACAATTCCAGGCGCGACGAGCCCAACGTCACGAATCCGCGACTGAGAACTAAGCGCTCGTTTGGCGTCAACGAGCCCCTCGCGTCGATCTTGAATCGATCGCTGATCCGTTGTCCGGTCAGTGATTCGAAAAGTCCGGCGACTGATCCACCCCCGATCACCTCAAACGGGATTCTCTCACCGGCGACGTCGGCACTCTTGACGCCGAGCTCAAGCTCGCCCACTCCGCCGATTTCGGCGACCAGTGAACCGCGGCCTCCACCATGTTCAAAGTTCGCATCGAGTTTGGCGTCAACATCTTCGACAAGCCCACCACTGAGCGCAGGCAGCAATGAGCCGTTAGCCAAAATCGCAAAACTAGCACTTAAATCGCGTTCGCTTTCGCTCCACGAGGCTCCGCCTGTAACCGTCACAGAAGTGCCGTCAAGTTCGGCCGTGAACGCGTCAACTCGAAGCTTACCAGACTCATCAAAATCGACGTCTACGTTCAGTTCTAACGGGTGCACGACCTCACGCCCAAGCGCCTGGGATAGCCGTTCGTGAGCGTCCAGACTTCCCTCAAGCTCAGCACCAAAATTCGGTGGCGCCAAACTAAACACACCGTCTAGATCTGCGAGAATCAACCCGGGCAAGTCGGCTTTGAATTCTACAGCTAAGCCCTCTAGTGGACCACGCAGAGACAACGCAGCCTCAACGCCCTCCACTCCATCGTCATTCAGTAGCCCGAGCAGAACGCCCCCGTAGCCCTCACGCACGTCGAGGCGGGCGTCAATGGAGAACGGTGCATCGGTGGTTGCCAAAACAACCGACATTTCGTCGGCGGGCTGGTCTGATCGGTGGAGGCTTAGTTCCAAAACCGAATCGTTCCAATCGCCCAATCGCGTTCGCCCTTCAGCGTGGTACGTCGCAGCCCTTCCCAGCACAGCGGCACCTAACTCTAGTTTTTCGACATGAAGACGCTCGATAGCCAGGTGCGGCATGTCGGTTCGCCAATCAAACGGTCGGCTTTCCGGATCGTCTTCCTCTTCTTCGTCGGATGGCTCGGGCAGACGCGTCAAGCGCAGCACCGAAGCTTGCGCATTCGTCACAGCGATATGCCCACGCATCGCGCGCAACGGCGACCACGACAAATCTAAGTCTTCAATGAGAAGCCAATCGCCCCCGCTGTCCCCAATCCTCAACTCTGCCAGAACTATTTGGAACGGCAGCCCCGGGCCGAGGCCTTCAAGATCAAGAGCGAAAACACCAGGCTTGGTTGCGATTTCGCTTACCCACACTTCAAGCTGTGAGCGAACCGGCGAGAAACGTAACCCGACAATCACTACGACCAACACCAGCACGACCGCACCTACCAGTGACAGCACCGCTCGACGAGCCCATCGCAACAACCGCCGCATCATCACTAAAACGCCTGTCCGAGGCTGATGTAGACTTCAAAGACGTTGTCGACCCCCGAGCGGCCGTTGATCGGGAACGCCAAGTCGACGCGTAGCGGTCCTGCCACGGTGTAGTAGCGCGCACCGAGCCCGGCACTCCAAAAAAAATCACCGCCGAAATCCGGAAATGCGTCGTCGTAGACGTTCGCCGCTTCGACGAATGGTACGATTCCCAACGTTTCAGAAAACTTCCAACGAAACTCCGCACCGAGTTGGACCGTTGACAAACCGCCGACTGGATTGTTTTCGTCGTCCAACGGTCCCGCCAACTGGTATTGATAGCCGCGAACAGAATCAGCACCGCCCGCAAAGAAACGCTTTGTCAGTGGGATGTTGGATCGTGAGGCGCCTTGAATCGACCCTACGGCGAAACGACCGGCGAGCACGTATCGATCGTCCTTCCCAAGGCGATGGTAAACGCGCTCACTTAGTCGCAGTGACAAGAAACTTACCCTGGTGTCCAGGGGATCGATGTAGGGCGTCGCCGACAAGCTCAGACGCTGCCCACGCGTCGCATTGAGCAAATCATCGGTTGTGTCGTAACGCGCGCTCCCCGGGAACCCGATAAGAGTGAAACTATCGTCCTGACCGCTGCCGGTAACCTTGGCTTGTTCAAACGAAACACCGAGCCCGCCTACCAGGAGTTCCCCCAATGGTCTTTCGACACCAGCACCGGCGCGTATCGAATCGCTGCGATAAGCATCGGTGTCTTCGGCAGCAGCCGAAAACTCCAGGAGAAGGCTCTGCGACGGCCGAAGGAAGTCCGGTTCGCTGAACGAGACCAATGCGCTGAAGCCAAGTTGGTTGGCAGCTCCCTCGACACGCAATTTCTCCGCGGCGCCCAAAATATTGCGATGCTCCCAGAAAGCCCTCAAGCCAACCCCAAGGTTCGCATTGTAGAGAACCCCGGCGCCCACTGTCCGTGCCTTGTTCTCCGCGACCGCAACCCGCATCGGTAACGAACCATCGGGGGCCAGAGCGTCTGCATGCGTAATGCTAACAGACGCGAAGACACCCGCATCGATCAGCTTTCTGCGACTTTCGTCGACCACGCTCGGGTCGTAAACGGCATCCCGCTCGATGGTCAGACGGCGCGCAATAAACTTAGCATCGATTCTGGAGTCTCCAGTAATGACAACATCGCCAAACCGGGCTCGGGGTCCAGGATCAACCGACACCACGATGGTCATCTTGCCCAGACCGTGGTCGACGACGATGTCCGTGTCGGCGATCGCCGCGAACGGATAGCCGAGTTTGGTCAGCTCGCCGATCAGTTTTTTTTGCGCTCCGATGACCGGCGACGCCGCGGCAGCAGCGTTGTTTCGCAAACCAAGCCGAGTCAGGCCCTGATCGGTCGCCAACGCGAGCCCTTCCGGCGGCAACCCCAGAATCGTGACATCCTGAATTCGATACAGGCGTCCAGGTTCGACGGTGAAACGCACCATCGCAACCCCCTCTACGTCCTGGCCCGGCTCCTGAATCGACCATCGAACAGTAGACGCGTAATAGCCCCTAGATCGCAGCAGACTGTGAAACAGTTTCTCATCGGCGCGGGCTCGGCGGCGCACGCCCCCAAACGTGGCGGGACGTTCCGCCTCAAGAACCAACGAAGCCTCACGGTAGAGAAGCTTTGAGAGGGCCTCGTCTTTGGCCTCGACGACGACCTCGTAGTCTACACCGGCGGCCGCCGTGACGGCCGAGACCGGGAGCAAGCAAAGCGCGATCAACATCACGCTTCGCCACGCCTTTGCCTCGCGTACGCGGAAACGCGAATTCAAAAATGTCATCGGGGCCAACAACGGCTATCGACGACCGAAAGACCCGAAACGCAATAGGAGCGAAGCCCGACCGACTCCCCTCGAAACAGGGTCTAGCGACTCGACGACTTGAATATAAGGAATTGGGTGTTCCACGGGAGTGCGAAGTGCCACCAAGTGCGAACTCGTGACCTACAATTCGTAGCAAGGGCGACCGGTGGCAACAACGAGGCAAGGCCTGCGATTGCGGAGAATCGCAAAGAAAAAGGGCGGGCACCCTTCAGTGCCCGCCCTACTCTTACGCAAAAGCCGCGGTTGCAGTTCTCGCTCGAGCGCTCAGGGAGCGATTCCCGAGCAGTCGCCGAGACAAGCACCCGATCCGCTGCCATTCAGAGCTCCGTCATCACAGACCTCGGTTGAGCCGGCACAACCATCGTTACAGATCACGCTGTCGCCGCAGAAGGCCGCGCCGCAAGTGCCACCGAAGCCGTCCGGGCAAAGGTCGTTGCTGTTGGCGTTGCCATCGTCACAAGTTTCGACGCCGCCACCAGGACCCGTTGTACAAGCACCATCGCTACAAACCACGCCATCGCCGCAGCTCGCGACCTGGCAGGTTCCGCTACCACCCGTCGGGCACAAGTCGTTGGCGCTGGCGTTTGAGTCGTCACAGATCTCAACTCCCAGTCCTGCCGTGTTACAGGCGCCGTCGGTGCACAAGAAACCGTCACCGCAAGTGGCAACGAGACAGTTACCGGTACCGGTGGCACCGTCAGGGCACGTATCGTTGACGTCGTCATCGCCGTCGTCACAAGTTTCGACACCTACGCCAGCCGTGTTGCAGCCACCGTCGGAGCAAAGGAAACCATCGCCGCAGGTCGCGTTCTGACAGCTTCCGCCGCCAGTGACGTCATCCGTACACGAATCGTCGTTGTTGTCGTCACCGTCGTCGCACTGCTCGCCAGCGGTGGCGTTAGGCGTGCCATCGCCGCAAAACGCCGCGCTACAGTCAGTGTCGCAAGTCGTGGTTTCGGCACCCGACGCGTCGCATTCCTCGCCTCGCGTCGCGTTGATCTGTCCATCGCCGCAGGAGGCCGCCGAGCAATCGAGATCGCAAGCCAGGCTCTCACCGCCGTCATCACATGCCTCGACCCCGCCACCTGGGCCTGTAGCACATGCAGCGTCCGAGCAAGTGACCGAGTCACCGCAGCTCGCGATGACACAAGTGACCAAGCACGGGTCGTTCTGGTCCAGGTTGCCGTCGTCGCACTCTTCGTTGGTCTCGTTGAGATACCCGTCCAAGCAAAGGTTGCTCGAGCAGTCGCTATCGCAGGTTAACGAATCACCGCCAGTGTCACAGGTCTCACCAGCCGTCGCGTTAACCGTAGAATCGCCACAGACAGCGCCGGTACAGTTCGAGTCGCAGTCGGCACTCTCACCACCTTCGTCGCACTCTTCTGGTCCGAGGCCGGCCGTGTTACAGCCGGCCTCCGTGCACAGAACACTGTCGCCGCAGGTGGCATCCTGGCAGTTCGACTTACAGGCGTCGTTATTATTGCCGTCGCCATCGTCGCACTCTTCGAGTGCGGCGCCGGGGCCCGTCGTACAGCCAACTGCGTTGCAGACGTTTGTGTCGCCGCAGTAGGCGATCTGACAAGTTCCCGTGCAGGGGTGAGCGTTGGTCGTCAGACCCGCGCCAGCGTCACATTCCTCACCCGACTGAGGGTTGAGGTTGCCATCGGCACAGGCGTCAACAGAGCAGTCACTGTTGCAGGTTGCTGACTCGGCATCCCCTTCCGGAGACAATCCGTCGTCACAATCTTCAGCCGCACCGGAAGGGCCCGAGCTGCACGAGATGCCTGTACAGAGGAAACCGTCACCACAACGAGCCAACTGACAATTCGTGCCCTGCTGGGTAGCAGAGCTGACACAGAAGTCGTTGTCTGTGCTGTCAAAGTCATCGCACTCTTCACCACGAGCCAGATTGGTGTCGCCGTCGCCGCACGAAGCGAACGTGCAGTTGGTGTCGCAAGCTACGCTCTCGCCGCCGTCGTCACACTCTTCCAATCCGCTCAAGTTCGACGCTGGAACGTTCGGGCTCGTCAAGTTGAGGTGCCCGTCTTGGCAAAAAGGAGCGGTACAATCGCTATCGCAAACAGGCGTATCCGTTGGAACACCGACGCCGGTGTCGCAGACCTCGCCGCGAGTCAGGTTATTCTGACCGTCGCCGCAGAAAGCGAGCGTGCAATCCAGATCGCAATCGAACGATTCGGCACCGTCATCGCATTCTTCGTCGTAGCCGGGGTTAAGCACGCCGTTGAGACAAAGCTCTGAAATGCAGGTCGCCGAGCAACCGTCGCCACTTACGACGTTACCGTCGTCACATTCCTCGTCAGCGCCGAAAGCGTTACACACTGCTCCGTTGCCGCAGATCGAAGAGTCGGTGCAATCACGGTCACAACCATCACACGAGATGTTGTTGCCGTCGTCGCAGGTCTCGCCCGCGTCCACGCTTCCGTCACCGCAGAATCCGCCACGAGCGGCCACGGGGAACAGGCCTTCGGTGCCGGTGGCGCCGAAAGCAACTTGGTAAGTCGCGGTCTGCACTGCATCGTTGAACGCGTGGATGACATCGTCGAGCGTGACACGGCCGGCAAACCGGCCACCAGTCAAGTCCGGGATGATTGTTTCGAAGCCGAGTTCGTCAATCGGCAAGTCGCACTTACGACGCAGGATATCGTCAGCCTTTGGGTATGGTTGCCCGAGGCGCTTGTCTATTTTCGAGTCGCCGGTCGAACCGATCGTGCCGAATGGCATGACTGAGGCGCCGCAGGCCAGGACTCCACCACCATCCGCAGCTAGGTCGTCCTTGACGAAGCACTGGGACCGAAAACGATGGGTGACGCCGACAACCGTCCGAGACTGTCGGGCAAAGTGCTTCAGACAATCGAGGTGCGACGCGGGCAGCGAGTCGCCGGAAACATCCAGGTCGAAGATGTCCATAAAGACCAGGCTTGCCGCTCTACCGAGTTCCACCGCGCAAACACCGACTTCGCGCCAGTCGTCGGTTGAGCCACCACACAGGTCGTCAAGCTCCAAATCGACCGGGTCAATATCGTCTGCCTTTGGCATCCCATCACGATCGAGCGAATCGCAGCGGCCGACCAAAACCGAGCCAGCTCGTTCCCCTTGCAGCGCGGCACGAGCCAAGCGACGGTCGGTCCTCAAGTCGC
This sequence comes from Binatia bacterium, assembly GCA_047611725.1. GTDB lineage: Bacteria > Desulfobacterota > Binatia > UBA1149 > CAITLU01 > JBLFWR01. Next base: position 12,562 of record JBLFWR010000076.1, read on the forward strand.
CGGTTCCAGGACCACCCAGTTCTTCCGGCTCGGCGGTACAATCGACACTCGGGTCGACCTCTCCGTGTGCCTTGCGGCGCACGCAGCCCAGGCGAGCCTGAGTGGTTCGAAAAACCACTTCGCGGGTATAACGCGAAACTTTGTCGCGACAGCGAATCTCTTTACCTGTCAGAGCGGAGGCATCGGAAACCGAGAGCACCATGCTCGCGACAGCCACCGCGCCAAGCCCGAATGCGGCTCGGCCTAAACCGAGGTGGCGAGTTGAATCGTTTCGTCTAATTACGGTCATCATTTTTCCTGGCCCCCTACTCTACCGTGCAGGTCGAGCTGCAGCCGTTTCCGTTAATGAGGTCGCCGTCGTCGCACTGTTCACCGAACGTGGTGTTCAGCGTACCGTCGCCGCAGACCGCTATCGTACAATTGCTGTCACAGGCCGCAGACTCACCGCTGTCATCGCAGGTCTCGCCAGCCGCACCGTTGATGAAACCGTCGCCGCAAGCCTGGAACGAGCAATCACTGTCACACGTTGCCGAGTTTCCAGCATCGTCGCATTGCTCAAGCGCCGTGGCGTTGGTGACACCGTCACCACAGACCCTTACGGTGCAATCAAAGTCGCACGTAGCCGACTCTCCAGAATCGTCGCAGGTCTCGCTCGCGGTGCCGTTGATGTTGCCATCGCCGCAAACAGCCGGGCTGCAATCGGCGTCACATGTTGCCGATTCGCCGCCGTCGTCGCATGTCTCGGCGGCGGTAACGTTAAGATCGCCATCACCGCAGGAAACCGCCGTGCAGTTAGCATCGCAGGCAGCCGACTCACCTTGGTCGTCACAAGCTTCGCCACCCGCAACGACACCGTTGCCACAGGCGCTTACCGTGCAGTTGCCACCGGAGCCGGTATCGTCGTCACAACCGTCACCGTTCGTAGCGTTGCCATCGTCGCAAACTTCGACAATGCCAACCCCGCCATCTGTCACGATGCCGTTGCCACACGCGGTCGCCGTACAGTTACCATCGCAACCGTCGCCGCTTACCAGATCCCCGTCGTCACAAACCTCGCCGGCCGCAGTCGCGGGCGCCGCCGTATTAAACGTATTCAGGTTGCCGTCGCCGCAAATCGGCAGCGAGCAATCGTCGTCGCAAGAAATGCTCTCGACCGTGGTGTCGCACTCCTCGGGATCACCATTGAGCCCGGTCGTGCAAGTGCTGGTGTCGGTGCACACAAAGCCATCGCCGCAAGTTGCAGTAATGCAGTGCCCAGTGGCGCCGAGGTCACCCGCAGAGTTTGAGCTCGGACAAGAGTCATCGTCGTCTGCGTTGTCGTCGTCGCAGGTCTCACCACGAGTCGCGTTAAGGTCGCCATCGCCACAAGTGGCATCCGTGCAGTTGGTGTCGCAGGGAATCGATTCGCCAGCGTCGTCGCATTCTTCGCCGGTGTCAGTGACCGCGTCTCCGCAGAAAGGAAGCTGGCAAGCCGCCCGAATGCCTGAGCCGTCTCCGCACTGATCGGGAATCGTCGAATCATTGGCGACGCCATCGTCACATTCTTCACCGGCCGTCGCGTTGATTTCTTCGTCACCGCAAGCTGCAGGGGTGCAATCATCGTCGCAGCTAGCCGATTCGCCACCGCCGTCGCACTGCTCGTCCCAGCCGATGTTCAAACTACCGTTTCCGCAAAGCTCCAGGTCACACAGGGCGCTACAACCGTCACCGTTAGCGTTGTTGCCGTCGTCGCACTCTTCAATCGAGAACGCACCGTCGATCGCGCCATTGCCGCAAGCGCCAACCGAATTGGAACAATCGCGATCGCAGCCGTCGTTGGAAGTGTTGTTGCCGTCGTCACAAGCCTCACCGGCGTCGGTGCTGCCATCGCCGCAGTAGGAAACGACGGGGAACAACTCCGCCATAAGCGAGTTGACCTCGGTCGTAATGACGTCATTGAGTGTATCGAAGACGTCATCAGTAGTGAGGCGCCCAGCGAAATCGCCACCGGTATGCTCGGTGATCGTGCCGTCAAAACCCATGCTCGTCATCGAAACGTCGCAGAGAGTGCGATTGACGATAAACAGGGTCTCAATCGGCTCTTCTAGGCGCTTGTCTGCTTTGAGGAGGAGCGTGCTGTTGAACGCCCCTGGCGGTGCGATGTTCGCAGCGCAACTGTAGAAACCGCCGCCGTCCAATGCGATATCGTCAGCGCGGAAACATTTGGCGCGCCACACCGACATGCGGAAGAAAGCCTGCCGGGATTGCTGCGAAACACGCTTGTAGCACTGCTTTTCGCGAGGCAAGACCGGAGTCGCTGGGGGCTCCAAATTCATCGGCGCGATAACGGCCTTGGCCGCCGCCAAGCCGAGATCGACGACGCATTCACCAACCTCGATCCAATCGGCAAGTCCGCCACAGGTTGAGCCTGGGTCCAAGACATCAGCCGGATCGATATCTTTATCGACGTTCGGCGAATCACACAGGTCAGTCAGGCGCGCACCAGCCACTTGGCGTTGGCGCACGAAATTCCCCAGACGCCGATCGGTGGGCCCATCACCGGTGCTGGCACCGCCGAGTTCGACAGGGTCTTCAAGGCAGTCAACGCCTAAGACCGAGAGCCGTCCGTAGAGCTTTCCTCTCACGCACGAACTTCGAATCTTCATGGAACGCCCAGCAGCACGTCTTGCCAATCTGGCAACCGTGTCGCGGCACTTGATCTCGTTACGAGTTAACGCCGAAGCCGGCTCTACGGTGGCGAGGATCGCAATCCCCCCGAGCGCTGCGAGCATTCCTGCCCGCGCTGCCACTACAACAAAAGCCCGCAAGCGCGAGCCCTGACTATCCCGTTCCATATGAGCCACCCCTAGGTTGGTTGGCGGTGCAACAACACCGAAATTTGCTAATTCGAATCGCCAGCCATTTTTGTGGCTGGAT
>JBLFWR010000077.1:0-15305 GCA_047611725.1 Binatia bacterium
TAAGGTAGCGTAAACTCACGTGAACGCGTCAGCATCCGAGCCAGCGCGTACCCACCGAACCGCTTCCCACGATTGAACTAGCGGGGCTACTGCGCGCCTTGGAGCGCAGCAACTCCGATACGATCACCGAAGATCGGGCCAACATACAGACGCTCGCCAACAATGATCGCGGTCGCAACCCCACCTGCGGTCTCGCCCGAGTCCTCAAAAAGAAGCTCCGTTTTCATTGTCGTGGGCTCGATCGCCCACACCTGCCAGGCGGCGCGACACGGCAGCCGGCCGAGCATGCACGTAATGAGCTGGATTCCTGAAACATGCGTGGCAACCAATAGGCGACCGTCTGGCGCGAACGAGAGATTGTCCGGCGCACCAGGGATCGGCGTTTCCGCGATCGACCCGTCGTCAAGCGACACGCGCACAACACGCTGCGCGCCAGTCTCAACGTAGAATACGAAACCACGCTCAACATCGACCGCAACGCCATTCGGGTTGGCGGCACTCGTGCCTTCGATGACTGTCCATCCTGCATCGTGCGACCAACGACGTATGTCCCCCGTATTAAACCCGAACGACGCCTTGGACATGTAGTAGAGGCCGGTCAGACCGGCCATGGTCGGTTGGAAGTTAGAGACCACGAACGATCCGTCGATCGCCAAAACGACATCGTTCGCGGCAGTGCCTTCGGGCATCGCAACACAGCCCTGCCAGCGTAGGCGAGCCGTATCTCCGCGCCCCGTCAACTCGAACAAATCGATGCGCTCAGCCGGACCGTGCGTAACAACCGCAACCCGCGACAACTCAGGACCAAGCGCAGCCACCGACAACCCGTGGGGATGGAAATCTTGCGGGTCCGGAGGGGTCAGGCACGACGGGTCCCCAACTCCCGCCTTAACCGTTGCAGCGCTCCCATTCGGCCAAAGGCGACGCACCACAGTCGAGGATGACGGTTGGCTTGGATCGAATGCAGCAATCGCGCCGTCAGCGGGAACATACGACAGCTGAATTTGGCTGGAAATGACGAGGCCCGCGGTTTGCGCGAACTCGAGATCTTCTGGATTCGAGAACCCGCAGATCGTCCCCAATTCCGAACCCGTTTCAGGAACACAGTCGCCACGCGGTTCTGCACAGGAAGCAGCGACAAAAATCGTGGCAATCATCGTGACAATCATCGCCAAACGGGAAATGGGAACGCGGAGTCGAGGAGAGCTAGGCATAGCTAACCTTGCCATTCATCCGCAACTGACGACAGCAGCCGCGATGGACCCCTCTCCCCTCCCCACCTATGAGTGGCGGCGATGAGAATCCTCCTTCGAATAGTATTGATCGTCGCCGCCCTGCTGATCCTTCTCACTGGCTTGCTGTATCTGCGGCAGGGAGGCGGAAGCGAGCTCCCGAATCGATCAACACCAGCCGCGCTTTCTTTCGATATCGTCGAAACCGTAGTCGACCTGGACTACCCACCGGGCAACATCGCTGTAGCAGCAGACGGCCGCGTGTTCTTCACCCTCCACCCCGATGGGAACCCGCCGCAGAAAGTCATGCTGCTCGGCCCAAACGGCCCGCAGCCCTGGCCGAACGCGACCTGGCAACACCCGAGCGCAACGGTGCCGTCTTTCCAATCGATCCTGTCGTTGCGCATCGACCAACAGAACCGTCTGTGGATTCTGGATTTTGCTGAGTTCGGTCGAGGCCAACCACGCCTCCTCGCTTTCGACATCGACTCGGCTGAGCTGGTTGAGCGCTATGATTTTTCGCCCGAAGTCGCCGGACTTGGCTCCATGCTCAATGACCTGCAGGTCTCGCCCGATGGACTCACCGTCTATATCGCCGAAACGTCGCCGCTCCTGCAGACCCCCGCGCTCATTGTCTACAACACGGTCGAGAGGACGGCGCGACGGCTTTTGGAGGGACACGTTTCGGTGGCTTCCGAAGAGTTGGTCATCCGAACGCCGTTACGGGCGATGCGAATCTTGGGCCTGATCGACCTGCGCATCGGGGTGGATTCGATCGCACTGGATCGATCAGGAGAGTGGCTCTACTTCGGGGCGGTAACGGCAGGCACAATGTGGCGCATTCGCACTAGCGATTTACGCGACGAGCACCTATCCGAGTCCGAACTCGCCGGTCGGGTCGAAGCATTCGCTGAAAAAACATTGAGCGACGGCTTAACGAGCGACAGCGATGGCAACATTTATCTCAGCGACATGGAGCATCGGGCCGTCCACCAGCTCACCCCAAACGGAGAGATCCGCACATTGCTGCAAGACTCTCGCTTGCGCTGGCCGGACGGATTCAGCTTCGGGCCCGACGGTTGGCTCTACGTTACCTGCTCGGCGCTAGATTCGGTGCTCTTCGTCTCGCAGGCAACCATGGAGGCCGCGCGCCCATTCCAGATTTACCGTTTCCGTCCCGGGCCAATCGGAGTTGCGGGTCACTAACGAAGAGCCGGGGCGACGTTTCCAATCGACACTCGTCCCACCGCTTAGCCAGGAGACCTTGAATATGTCCGACGATATTTTGCTTGTTGAAAAAAGCGCTGGGATCGCTGTTGTCACCTTGAACCGCCCCGACAAACTGAACGCTTTGTCGCGCGCGTTGCGCCGGCGAATTACCGAAACTTTTCGCGATCTGGAAGCCGCCGAAGACGTAGGCGTCATCATTTTGACCGGCACAGGAAGAGCCTTCACCGCAGGCCTGGATTTGCGTGAGCTCGGTGGCGAAACCGGAAACGCCGACCCGTCAAGCGACGTAACCAGCGGCGCCGATGTCGTGCTCGCGATCGAAAACTCAAGCAAGCCGGTTATCGGAGCCATCAATGGGTTCGCGATCACAGGTGGGTTCGAACTCGCCTTGGCCTGCGACGTCGTCATCGCCTCACGCGAAGCGCGCTTCGCAGATACTCACGCGCGGGTCGGCATTCTTCCGGGATGGGGCCTGTCGGCCAAACTGACGCGCCTCATCGGGATCCACCGGGCCAAAGAACTATCGCTGACCGGGAATTACCTGGACGCAGAAACAGCAGCCGCGTGGGGCCTGATCAACCGCGTCGTGGAACCAAACGACCTACTCGACACCGCAAAATCACTGGCAACCGACATGCTGTCGTGTCCCTCGCCCGCTCTGCGCGCGTACAAGCGTCTTATTGATGACGCCTACGCCGTCGCTTATGGCGATGCGCGTCGGCTAGAAGTCACACGGTCTCGCGAACACATTGCGGGGGTATCCCCCGAAGCGATCGCCGAGCAGCGAAGAGCTGTCCAGGACCGCGGCCGCAACCAATCCTGAGGCTGCCGTGCCACGAGAAAGGCCCGCTGTCACAAGGACAGCGGGCCTTTCTGCTGTAAACCAAGTCGCAACTTTGTTGCGACTCTATTGCCGGCGGTTACTTGTGGAACCGAGCAGCGACCGTTCGGTTCTCACCCATTCGCAGGTTGCACCGGCCGGTCTTGCCGCGACAGAGGCGATCTCCATCCCAGCGTCGGAACCGCGAGGTGCCATTGGCCGTTGGAATGAGACGAATGTCCTGCCCCAACCGGAACTCTGCGCTACAGTGACGACGCTGAGGCCCGCAATTGATTCCTTCCGGAACACTGACGACGTAGCCGGAACCGGAGCCAACCACAGAGACGTTTACAACGCGGATGGCCCCCTTGGTGCTTTCTAACACTTCGCGCGAAGGCCGGGCATGTTTGATGCAGTGCCGCGGGTCCCCGAGCGAACGAACCCTGTACGTGTAGCTGGTCGCGGCTTGAAGAGTTCGATCGATGAATTTCTCTTCACCGGGATCAACCTCGCCGACAGTCTTGAACGTCGGTGAGCCTTCGGTTCGACGCTCGATGCGAAAGCCGGTCTCGGTCTGGCTACGATCGTCCCAGCTAATTTTCGCCGTGCGCAGCGCAATGATCCGCACAGCAATCGAGGTCGGCTTGGGCGGAGGCGTTCGGTTTACGAAACAATCAGCACTGCGGCGGCTTTCTCCCGCGTCATTGCGAGCAAGGACGCGGTAAACGTAAACACGCTTGGGATCTACGGTGTCGACAAACTCAGTGGTGTTGCGTGGTAGGACAACGCGGGTGAGAAACCGGTTTCGATCAGCGCGCTTGCGCTGGACGATATACAGCGTCTCCCCCTGGCCTCGATCCTTCCAAGTGATCAACACTTGAGTGTTCGAGACCTTTTTTGAGCGCACCACGCCCGGTCGTGCGGGCGCTGCCGCCCAGGCAACCGAAAGCGTCGAGGCAAAAACAAGACATGTGACGAAAAGACGAAACGCGCTTCTCATGAAAAAGCTCCCCCCCAAAGGGATAAAAATAGATTGCTGACCGTGTGCCCAGCATCATAACTGGCTGGACGCAGCGGCTTCAATACTCGCCGCGAAAACAATCTGCGCGGCGGGTTCGCAAGGCTAGGCGAGCCGCCCATCCGATGCCAGCTGAACCGCCTACCAACAACAGCTTACGCGCCCCCGAGTGAGTACCCACCCGATCAGGGCGCGACCAACGTCACGGAGACCAACGTCACGGCGATCAACGTCACGGCGACGAACTCAGGAGGCAACAGAATTGAGGGCCGAGACGTCGCTGCCCCCGTTTGAGATGTGGCCGATCGCCCAGTTGCACCACTCGATGTAGGCCTGGGAATCTAACAGCCCGCGCTGTGTCGTCAGGATTGTACCAAGCTGGATTGGATGACTCGGGCCGGCCTGGGCGACTTCCATCAACAGCTTCAACTGGGCTACTCGTTCTTGATGCAACTCCCGCTGCGCATGGAGTTGCTCGATGGCGACTTCCTGATCGACCAGTCCGAAACAAAGCGCGTGAAGCATCATCTCGTCTTTAACCCGCTGCAGCGGTGGAGACTCCGCAAGCCACTCAATGAGGACTGCACGGCCCTGCTCTGTGAGCATGTAGACCTTTTTGTCGGGTCGGTCGTGCTGCGAAACCGTTGACGAGGTGACGTGGCGATCCTTGGCCATCTTGTGCAACTCGCGGTAAATCTGCGGATGCGTCGCGTGCCAGGCCAGCCCCACAGAGCCGTCAAGCAAGTTCATCAGCTCGTAGCCGCTCAAACCTCGGTGGGCGAGAAAGCTTAGTAGAGCGTACCGAAGCGACATCCTTAGGGCCCGACCAGGGCGAAAGAATTCATTTTGGTACCGTAACGTCAGGCAGGGAGACCAGCAAGCTGCGAACCGCGTTCAAAGCCGCCTCGTAGTGCCCAGCGCCGCGGGAGAAAACAGTGAGCAAGCCGTTAAGACTACTCATACCAACGGTCCGGTCCTGCCAAAGAACGACTTTCGTAACGGGATCGATGAGAAACCCAGAAACCGTGATCCTATAGGTTAGGCCAAGCTCCTCTGTCTCTCGTTGAAGCCTCTCTACCTGCACGATCGCAATCGGGTCCTGCGTCCCTTCCGGCGCGAGGCTTACCAGTTCTTCAATGCTGAGGTCACCCAGCTCCGCCCTGGGAGCAACGGCAAAACTCCGTTCCGTCTTCACGACGTAGTTTTTCTCTCGAAGGAACAAAACCATCGCGTCGCGCACGTTGCGAGAAACGAGAACGTGGTCGAGTTTCTCGAAGCGCGCATCGACCACGGGCAGCAACACAACGGACTGCGACGGGTTTTCGGCGAACCCGCCGTCGAGTTGAATGGCCCTGCGCGAAGGAACGCATCCACTGGCGAGCAACGTCGCTGCGGCCAGCAGGACTAGGATCGGTCGGGTCGTGAGCGTTGAAGCCCGAAAGAGATGCGCAGACATGGTCGGATCATTAGCCAGCCGCAGCGTTTTGTAGCAAGCGCGAGCGGTTCTCAAGGTAGATATCGACCGCTGGATCGATATCTCGATGGTCACCGTCATTTCGATCCAAATCGAGTTCGAGGTTGCAGGCCTTTCGCTTCCAGGCCGATGTAGACGTGGTGAGGATTAGCAGCTCCCCGTGCAGCAATTCATGATAGAGCAGCCCCTCATTGATTGCCTCACCGCCCTTCCCTTTGCCTGCCTCGTACTCAAGGCTCGCAGGGTTGAGCATGACCCAATTGTCCGCGGTCAGGGTTGCGACACCGCTCATGGAATACAGCCGAACGCCCCAATAGTAGGTTCCGGCACTTCCGTGGCGCCCTGCCAAGCGCGGGTCCCACGACACATGTTCCGTGCTGACAAGCATGTTAACCCGCTTCAAGCGGGTACCCACGGGGCAATCGAAGCCCCAAGCCAAGGTTCGCTCCAAGGACTCCAAGGTGTTCGTGACTGGAATCGGCATCGAAGCCGCACTGCGCTGCAAGCCGACTTTGAGCTTGGCTATCCATTGACGCTCGGCGCGGCTAGGTGGGCGTGTGTCGGGGCGTCCCGCTTGGGCAGACACGACCCCGAAGACAGAAATGGACACCGCAGCAAGCATTGCCACAGCGATCTGACGGTGAACCAACATCGAAAGAAACCCCTTTATTCTCGCCGACTGGCCAGGCACATGGTGCGAGATCCGAACCTGCAGCCCGCCCCAGCTGCTCAAACCATAGCTGCTAGAAAGCGAGAATACACCGGGTTTGGCGAAGGCTGCCACCGCATTCATCGCCGGATTGCACACCGTTCCTGTAGCGCGCCGCGCAGCGCGGGGCTAAAACTGGATGCAATGTCATACCTGCGTCCCACCTTCGTTATTCACGCGCTCGTTGCGCTCCCTTTGTTGTTGCCAGCGCTTGCCATGGCTCATGGGGGCCCGCCCCTGGACGGGCATGGCTGCCATGCCGATCGAGTGCGCGGGCAGTACCATTGCCATCTGCGCGAATTGAAAGGCCGGGTCTTTAAATCGCGCGGTGCGATGCTTGAAGCCATCGAGTCCGGCGATCTTCCGAGCCCCACCCAAAAGTCCGCGTTCGAAGGGCTGTTTGGTGGCGGCGATTCAAAGGCCACAGCCGAAACAGCTGAACCGACACAAACCGAAGACACCGCCAACCAGGCTGTCGGGGCCGTTCCGGCCACTCCAAGCCAGCCACAAGCGCGTACCATCGAAGATCGCCTGCGAATTCTTCAGGGGCTCCACGAGATGGGTCTCATCACGGAAACCGAGCACGACAGACGCCGAGCAGAGATACTCCAAGAGCTTTGAGTTCAGACTGTTAGCGGTAGAACCTAAAAAAGCGCTTTAGGTCAAACGACGATCGATGCGGCGATCGAAGGCCGCGAACATTCGCGAAAGCGCCTGAAACGCCATCCACCGTAGCGGTTCGGGCGGCAGCGCGAATGAGCGCCTCCCCCAAAGAGCGGCCCCCGGGCCTTCACGGCCGGCCAGCAGATCCGCGATCATGGTCCCAGCGTAGCTGGCCAACGCTAGGCCATGGCCAGCATACCCGGTCGAGTACAAGATATTTCCAGCACGCCCGGCGCGCCCCACGGCTGGCAAAAAGTCCAGTGTCATCGCGATGCGACCGCCCCAGTGGGAAGCCACATCGACATCGGCCAGAGCCGGGAAACGGCGTCGGAATACAGCATCGAGTTCTTGCGCAACGGCACCGTCTCGATCGCGAAGCCGACCACCACCGTAACCATAGCGAATGATTTTCGAGCCACCGACGATCGACCCGTCGGCCGCCATCCGCCAGCTCTCAAGCAACTCATGGGCCGTGTAGACCCCTTCTTCGCCTTTCCAATCGATGCGCGCGCGCTGGGCAGGGTTCAATGGATCGGTGCGGAGTAACTGCACGTAGATCGGAAGAACGAGCCGTCGCGCTCGACCCGGTATCGGCAGATCGTAAGCGTAACCATTCACGCCAACGACCACCGTTTCAGCGTGAACCTCGCCGGCCGCAGTTCGCACGATAGCGGGTTTGGCATCGTCGATGGCAACCACCGGCGAGGACTCATAAATCACGACGCCAGCTTCACGAGCCGCGTCGCGAAGCCCAAGGACGTAGCGACCGGGGTCAAGCACACCGCCATGCGGTTCGAGTCCCCCGTGCAAAAACCCACTGGGCAGGCCACGCGCACGCATAGCCCGCCCATCCAGAGGTACGAACGGTACTCCAAACCGCCGGGCAGTTTCGGCGGCGCGATCCAAGGTCCGAAACTGACCCGAATCTACAGCTGCGAGCACATTCCCGACAGGTTTGTAGTCACACTGGATATCATGGTGGTTGATGAGCCTTTCGACCTCATCAACAGCCGTCTCGGCCAGTAGCAACAGAGCCCGGACCTTCTCGGTACCGTACATACGAGCCAACGTCGGAAGGTCTTTGCCAATCTGGGAGGTCAGGTGCCCGGCGTTGCGGCCACTAGCCCCGAACCCGGCGTACTGGGATTCCACGACAACCACACGAGCGCCCTCGCTGGCCAGCGCCAAGGCTGTCGACAAGCCCGTCAGCCCTGCACCGATGACACACACGTCGGCCTTGTGGTTTCCTTCGAGCAACTGGCAACCGGTCGCAGGCGGGTCCAACCAGGGGCTGACTGCCATTGATCGATTTTGGTTCGCAAACTCCGGCATGGTTATCGAGCCTAAGCCGCTCTTTGACTGTGAACAAGCGCTGGGGGGTGACTTGCTACGAACTTCGAAGCCAGAAACATTCGCACTTAGCGATGGACCGCCCTTCAAACATGCAATGTCTGTGGTCGGGATTCCGTACCCGCTGTCCTCGCTGCGCCCAGGGTCGCCTTTTCGAGGGCTGGCTGTCTCTTCGCACCCACTGCGATCACTGCGCTTTGTTGTTTCAGGAAGGAAGCGGAGACACTTGGGCTGTTCTGTACTTGAGCACAGCCGGGGTCACCGGGCTGATCGTCGTTTCGATGCTGCTGTTAGGGGCTGACTTCATCGCCCGCCATCGAATCGGCTTGGCCGTCGTTGCGACCATTCTTATTGTGGCGAGCTTACCTTATCGTAAGGGCTTGGCCGTGGCGCTTGAGTACCTTGTGAACCGGTCGCTAGACGAAGTAGACCGTGCGCCGGCGAACGGGTCGGCACCTTCGTCCGACAAACATCTAGATAAGAAAAAAAGCGATGCGGAACTGCAATGAACGATGAGTCGAAGAAATCTGTCGTGTCACCATGCGACGGGACCTGCCGTCTGTCTTCGCGAACCGACCTGTGCGAAGGCTGCTTTCGCACGCCTGCGGAAATTGGACGCTGGGCGTCAACCAACGACCGCGACAGGCAAGACATACTCGGCCTGATTGCCGAACGTCGTGGACCGCAAGGCACCATCGAACCCGATTCGAGGCCAGGCCGCGAGACCAACGATTAGGCTAAGCCGCCCCGGCCATTGACGATCAGCGCGTCGAACCGACCGGTGCGCAGAATTCGTCACGCGAGTCCCCCAGTGAGTGACGAAGAATCTTGATCGCATCCGTGCCGGAAACTGGGCCGCCCGAACGATCTACATCACAAACCCTAGAGTCGCAGGAATGGCCGGCGACGGCCATTTTCATCGCTAGATTCGCGTCCGACGCGCGGACGCGACCGTCGCCGTCAATATCTCCGCATCGGACTCGCGTGCATTGCGGCGTACAGCCCAGTCCGGGGCGGGGGTCCCTCAAACCAAGGTCGCATTCTTCATCCTTGGAGACGATGAAATCGCCGCATCTGGCGATCCCCTGAGCGTCTTGGTACACGAACACTCCTGCCGAATCGTAACGTTTTGCGCGGTCGGAGCCATCAGCCTGGCCCGCAACGAACGCCAAGGCCGACCCATCAAAGGACAGCGCTGGCTGCAATCTCGTAGCGCTTTGTTTGATGAATTTCGCTCGGTGCAAACCATGATGCGTCACGCCAGCATCAACGTGTCGCACGAAGACGTCGCCTGCTTCGCCGGCCCGCTCGACAGCGTCAGTGGAGAGGGTAAAAAACGCTACCGCTCGACCGTCGCCAGAAATCTCAGGATCCCAACTTGACTGTTGAATCGTGCCTCCCACACCATCCAACGAAACCAGCGCGCAAGATCCGTCGCCAAGCTCGCAATACACGACGCTCTGCTTGCGTCGGCCAGCGCCGGGCACGAGGTTGCCAGCCCAAGTCGAGAACGCGATCCGACGCCCATCGGCTGACAAGGTAGGAGATGTACTCGCCCCATCTCCGAAATTACCTCGCGCTTTTCCACGCGCAGGTCGCTTGCGACTGACCGCATCGAGGCCATCGATCCCGTCACGCCACACAAACACATCCCAGGTTCTGTTGTCGTCGCCTGCGACCAAGTTTGGTGCCCTGGATGAAAACGCGATGTGTTCCCCGCTCGCATCCATCGCGGGGTCACGGCTTTGGCCTAAGGCCTCGGCGCCCTGGGGACCACGACTGATCCTGAATGTTCGGCCAATCTTAAGGTTACGAACGAAGACGTCGGCATGCCCGGCCAAATCATCGTCGACGAAATTCGTCGCCTCAGATACGAACGCGACAACCGAACCATCGGCTGACAAGACCGGCTGGGAGCTGTCACCGTCGGCCAGCGAGCCATTGGCAGTCACGGTCACCATTTCGATCCGCCCCGACGCCAGCGCGAACACGAAAATATCGGCTCGGCCGTTCCTATCACCAGCCACCAGATTGTCGGCTTCGGAAACGAAGGCCACATGGGATCCGTCAGCAGAAATGGCCGGAGCGGAACTCGCACCGTTGGCGCTGCGTCCATCGCTACCGCGGCTTAGCAGCTGAGTCACCCTGGTGACGCGGTCACGAAGAAACACGTCGACGGCCCCATTTTCATCACCAGCTGCCAGATTCGTAGCGAAGGATTCGAACACAACGTAGCGACCGGCACCGTCGATATCCGGTGCCCTGGAAGGAAAATTTCCGCCGCCATCACTGGACAGACTAATCAGGGACGTAGCCACCCCAAGGTCTGGAGCAGCCAAAACCGCGGTCGGAACCGTAGCTAGCAGCCAGACAAAAGGAATCGTGAAAAGCAGATGGAGAGCGTGCATGCTGGGCCTGGAAACGGAGCGAAGCGTAGCCGGGTCGGTTTGCTTGCGCTACCATCCGCGCGATCGCCGCGCCCCCGCTCAAGCACAACCCTGATGACATACCTGCGCAACTATCTCCTCACCGTCGAACGACGCATCGCGAACCGTCCGGCAGACCTCTCGCGGGCGTACGCGCTGCTTGGCCTGCTGGCGTGTTCGGGCGCAGCGGCTTGGATGACTGCCGCACTGTGGGAGCCCGGCCTACCCGCCGGCTTGGACATGGCGCGCCACTACTGGCGCGCCAGAGTGGAAAGCGAACTCTTCTTTGCCAATGGGCATGTTGATGGCTGGTCGCCCTACTGGCACCTGGGGCTTCAACAGTTTCTCTTCCAATCGTACGGCTACTACTTCGCGATGGCGCTAGCCCACCGCCTCGTCGGCGATGGCGTCGCGTTCTTGACCGTGTTCAAGGCGTTCCTTGTCGTGCCGTTCCTGGTGCTTCCATGGATGGCCTACGCAATGGCGCGCGCCGTGCACATCGCGCGCTGGGCTTGTCTGGTTGGTGCGGCAACCGTTCTGTCAGTCGCCTCGGGGACCGGCTTTGGCATCAAGGGCTGGTACTCGACGGGGCTTATGCTGCAAGCCCCCGGCGTACTGTTGATTGGCGTGGCCATTTTGACCGCAATCCGCGGGATCAACAAAGGCGGTATCTGGGTGCCCATGACGGCGCTAGCCACTGGTATAGCGCTCGTAACCCACCTCATTTCCGGTGCCTACATACTGTCGGCGGTCACCATTTACGCCGCCGCAGTAGCTGTGCGGGATCGCGACTTTCGACCACTCTTTCGAGGCCTGGTCATCGTTGCGATCGCTTTGGGCCTGGCCACACACTGCCTAGCTCGGAGCTTAGAGCTCACGGATCTCATGGGAGCGCCGGTGGGTTGGGGGGAAACCGGACCACTGCACCACATTCTGCGCGCCACGTTTTTCGCTTCCCCCGTGGTCTCGATCATTGCCTATTGCGGCACTCTCGCGGGCCTGGTGTCTCGACGGCGCGGCCTGTTCGCCCTTGCTGTCCTGTTCGTCGGCACCGCCTTGTTCGCCAGCGGTCCACATTTTGCGCTGCCCACCAAGGGACTCACCGACCTCGCGGACACAGTGTTTCGACCACGGTCAATACCAGTGGCCTGCCTGTTGTTTCCGATCATGGTCGCCTACGGTTGCGAGACCATCTCGATAGCAGCATCGCGCGGCAGCCTGCCCGTGGTGCGGCGCATTCCTTACGTTTTTACGATTGCCTTGGCCGCGACGGTCGTCGCCTTGGGAGCCGGGCGGGCTATCGAATTGTCGTCGATTCCTCGAACCGTTGGCATGGCGAGCCCGGAACTGACGGCGCCATACGATCGCGTTATCGAACACCTACGAGACAACGCAAAAAAGCCTGCTGTTGTCGGGTTTGAAATGGATGTCTTCGAACGCAAAGAGTCCGGTTCGCCACGCTTCGCGAGCCTTCTCAACAACGAAACCGGACTGTTCGCTCTCGGCGGGGACCAATCAGAGGCCACCGACGCGCGTCACCATCGCTCGGTCGAACCCAACCGCTTCGCAAAGAGCGAACCCACGCGGATGCTACGCTACTTGCGTACCAGGTCGGTCGGATGGCTCGCGCTGCGCGCGCCGAGAGCAATATCCCGGGCGCGGGCGATGCCCGGGTTGGAACTCGCCCTTTCGGCGGGAACCGTAGAGCTGTTCCGTGTTCAGGGACGGCACCGCTTCCTCAGCGGCCCGGGCCTTGATGTCTTGAGCGTTCACCACGCCCCAGAGCGAATCACGTGGAACGTTCGAAACCGTAGGGAATCGACGCAACAAGCCCTGCTCGCTGTGAGCCGGCACCCGAACTGGCGCGCGTGGATCGACACCACAGCAACCGGGTTGAAAACCACTGCTGATCGTCTTTTGACCACTGACATCCCCCCCGGAACGCACACCCTCGAGATTCGATGGATTCGGCCGCTGCGGGAACGATTCTACAATCTGGTATCGATCATGGCGCTCGCGACCATCGCCCTGATGACCACCCTGATGTCCACGTTGACCCTTGCGACTGCACGGTCCGATCGCAGATAGCCACAAACCTCCACTCAACTCTGCTTTCTCAACCCTCGAAATCCACATAAGCTGCGCGGTTCCCGAGGGGGATTTCGTCATTTCCGTAAACACTGCTTCCAACGCCGAGACCGGCCGTCGCCGCACTAAGGCGCCCCCCCCCACGCCGGGCACCTCAGCTTGTCGCGCAGATAACGATCGCGCCCCCCTGTTCGTCCTCGCAATCACTGGGCTGGCCTTGTCGCTTCTGGTCTTCGGCCTCAGCCTTCGAACTCAGGCCCTGCGCGTCGACGCAGAACTCGCCCGACGCGCGGGAGTGGCTGCCAATACCTTGCGCCCCAGGCTCAACGCCGAGCTTGCCCGGCTCGCCACAGTCACCAACTTCGTCAATGCACGAGACAAGGCCCCACACTCGGAGTTCAACCGATTCGTCGTTTCCCAAAACGCCACTAGTAATTCGGGCGGAACGCTTGGCTGGGCACCTGAGGTCACCCGCGAATCACGAGACGAATTTCAAGACAGGATCAAAGCCGAATCTGGCGACGTTTGGCAGATACGAGATTCGACCGCCGACGGCAGCCACCAGCCAGCCGAGGATCGGCCGCTGCACTATCCGTTGGCGACCAAACCGCGCAACGACGAAGCCGGCAAACTCATCTCTGGTCTCGACCTCGCCGGGATTCCGACCCTGCGAACAGTCATCGACCGAGCCCAAAACACCCGCCGCTTGGCGATCGCCCCCCCATCAACGTTGTCCGGAGCGCAGGGGTCGTATCTGTGGGCGATTGACCCGGTATTCGACTCCAGCCCTGGCGACTCAATAGGCTCGCAGTTGGCCGGGTTCGCCGTCGGCGTTTGGTCGGTAAAGGCACTCATCGGACCAGCTTTCCGTGAACGCGATAACGGCTCGTTTGGCGTTGACGTGATCGACGCGACCGACGACAACGCCGGTGAGATCATTTGGAGTCGAAAGACCGGTCGTGTCCCGGGCAGCGTACGCCCCTTGGTGTGGCTGTGGCAGCTGACCGGAGGCTCCCAAGCACACTGGAACACCAGTCTTTCCGTTGGAGATCGTCGATGGGCGTTGGCGGCGCACAGCGGGCCCCGGCTTCTTGACGCGACGCTTACGTGGACCCCATGGGCGCTGTTGCTCTCTGGTCTGCTGCTGACGTCAATCGCCGCTGCGGCGATGAACTTCATCCAAAATCAAAACCGCCAGCTCGTGTTCGTCAGACGTAAGCTCGAACGCGAGCGCCGCGAAAGCGGCATCCGCGAGGCGCGGCTCGGTGAAGTACTCGAGATCGAAAAGGGAGAGCGAAGGCGTGCTGAAGAAGGCGTCTTCCGCGAGAAACAGCAGTTCCGCCTAATGTTTAACGCCGTGCCGGCGATGATCTGGTACAAGGACACGAAAAATCGCTTCCTGCTGGTCAATGAATCGGCTGCCCGCCCTACAGGGCAAACCGTCGATGAGATCGAAGGAAAGCCTTGTTCTGAAATCTTCCCGGAGCGCGCGTACAATCTGTACCGCGACGATCTTGAGATCATTCAAAGCGGCCGTCCCAAACTCGGAATCGAAGAAAAAATAGAAAATCCTGACGGTAAAACACTCTGGGTTCGTACCGATAAACTCCCCGAATACGACGCGATGGGACGTGTTGTTGGCATTCTCGTCTTCTCGCTTGAAATTTCGGAGCAACGCGAAGCCAAAAGCGAAATTCTGCGACTAAACGAAGAGCTCGAAGAGCGCGTCGTGGAACGAACCCAGCAGCTGGCGCGCACCGACCGTGAAATGGAATCGTTCGCGTACTCGGTCTCTCACGATCTGCGTACACCGCTGCGCAGCATCGATGGCTTCTCACATATCCTACTCGAAGAGCATGGCGACGAATTCTCAGATGGGGCCCGTTCGATGCTCGATCGGGTCAGGGCCGCCAGCCAGCTGATGGGGCACCTCATTGATGACCTGCTCACTCTAACGCGTGTCGGTCGAGGGTCTCTGCGAAGGGAAAGTGTCGATTTGAGCGCCCTGGCCCAAACCATCGCCGAAGACTTCATACACGGCGAACCCGGCAGAGACGTGGGATTCTCCATCCAAGAGTCTCCCTTGGCCGTTGGCGACCCAACGCTGCTTCGCACCGTGATGGAGAATCTGCTCGGAAACGCATGGAAGTTCACCAGCAAGCTCGAAGACGCCGCGCACATCGAATTTGGCCATGATTCTACGCCGCCGCCAGATCCGGACCCCCAACGGAACTCAGGATCGGGGGCCTTCTACGTTCGCGACAATGGTGTCGGTTTTGATATGGTATTCGCAGA
>JBLFWR010000078.1:0-15214 GCA_047611725.1 Binatia bacterium
AAGAAAATCGGGCTGAAGATCGCGGGCATCCGCAACTTCGTCGAACTGGCTGAGTGTCTGGATGCGACGTTGCCAACGGCCAGTAACAAGCTCGCCAAAGCCGAGCTGATCTTCAAAGAAAAGGTCATCGACGACTGTGTGCTGATCGACGCCTCGATTGCCTTCCCGGCCACCTGCGCAGGCGAGACGGGCGCACTAAGCCTCGCGAATTGCCTCACAGCAGCTGCTGACTGTCGCGTATGCCGCATGCTGAACGCCGCCGACGGCATGATCGCCAACTGCGACCTGTTCGACGACGGCCTCAAGAACAGCTCCTGCCCCCAATAGTCGAAACGGGAACCTACGCCGCGTGTGCGCGGCATAGGCCCCCGGCGACAAACGGCCGCCTTTCCCTATTCGAGATAAGTCTTCGTCTAAAGATCAGTTTGGGCGGTGGACCCAGCGACAAGAATACAATCCGACAAGGGCGTGGCGATACACAGCAGCACAAAGCCGCGGTTGCGCTGGTTCGGGCTCAGACCGCTGCGGTCGCTTTGGCTAACCTGGCCTTGGATGACGCGGCCAGCGCAACTCGTACACTCCCCGATTCCGCAGGCGTACGGCAAACGTAGCCCAGCGTCTTGAGTCGCATCGAGAATGCTGCGGCCAGGCCGCACGTGAACCACCGCACCATCAAGGTTCGCGAACTCAACTCGAAATGTGTTCGGGGCCGGGTGAGCCGCATTCGTGGGAACAATCACGTTGATTCTAAAGCGACCGAAGAAACGCGAGCAAATCGTCTCGTTGTGCCCCTGACAGATCTTCATAGGCCTCGCGCGAGATCAGTGCTTCGGCATCGTGGCGGCGAATCGAGGCATCTAACGTAAACGACCGACCGTCGTGCATGTAGGGTTGGGTCAACGACAATCCCCAAAGCGGTGGCGTGCGAAATTCCAATGGCAATGCTTCACCGTCTCCGATTCCAACGCTGCCGTCAGTAGCAACCTGATGCAGCAGCAAATCAGTGTAGGCGACGATGCCTTGGTCGGTGACAAAATCGGTCACGTGACAACCCGCGCAACCGACCTCTTCGAACAATTCAGCTCCAGCCTCCTCGGCTTGGCCGTCTGTGCTCAAGCCAGGCGGCGGAGCCAAACGGCGCATATAAAACACCAACGCATTTAAGTCGTCTTCGTTGATTTCCGGATCGGCAACGCCGTCGTCATCCTCGGTAACGCCAAACGTTTGCCCCTGAATCTGAGGCAGCGTGATTCCCAATTCATTCGCCATCGCGTCACGAGCGAACTCGGTCAAACTCGGAACGTTGGCCTTCCAGCCCAAACGCCCCAGAGAACCATCAGCTAGTTCGTGCGCGCAACCTGAAATCGCGGTCGGGTCAGGATCGTCGCAATTTTCGAGAGCGAGAATATCGGCTGCCGGAATCGATTCGAGGAACCCGAGACCGAAACAAGGCGGAGGCTGGCGCGTCTCGAAAGCGTTCGCGGTATCGTCAATCGGCGGACGGCTGCCATTGTTCGAAAAACGATGCGCCATCGTGCCCTGATCAGGAGCTGTGAACTCGCCCTGAACGAGCGTCCCGTGACGGGAGACATCGACATCGCTCGGGCCTGAGCCCCCAATAACGGGATCGAAGTGACAAGCGCGGCACGAATCGCCATTGAAGCGCTCGCCCAAGCCTTCACTGCGGGGGACGTCACGGTCGAACACTGCCCGCCCTCGCAAAAAGAGTTCACGCTCCGCCCCGTCTAACGTCGCATCGGGGCCACCGACCGTACCGGCCAAAAGAATCGGAGCATCGGGCATCACTAACCCTTCGCTGCGCTGGGAAGAGCCACCCAGCGATTCCAAAAACGCGATCAGATCTTGGCGACGAGCCTCGGTCAGGTCCAAATATCCATCGCGCGCGCTTGTCGCTTCACCACCGTGAAAGTCGATCGCTTCATGGAGGGTGTCGGCACGACCGTCGTGAAGATAGGGCGACGTTGCGGTAATCCCCCACAGAGGCTGAGTACGAAACTCAGACGTGGTCGCGATTCCCATCGTAATGCCATCGTCAAGGTCGGGTCCCATATCGTGGAGAAGTAAGTCGGTGAATGCGGGGACGTCGCCACGAGGGCCGTTCATCGCCGGGATATGGCAGGCCGCGCATCCCACTTCCTCAAACGCTGCCAAACCTCGCGTGGAAGCTGGCGTCGGCGAATCGGGTTGCGGGGCCGCCATGAGCATAGCGAACGACACCAAGTCGAACAGCTCGTCTTCGGAAAGCTCGGGATCGGCGACGCCATCGTCGTCAAAGTTCGGCTCTTCACTCGCAGCCACCTGAGCGTGCGCGACAGAAACCAGCGGGGCGGTAACCCACTCGATCCAGACCTGTGGATCAGCCATCGCCAAGGGTGGAATGATCGCCGAGCTTGGCACTGGCAGTCGAGCCTTCGCCTCTTCGGAAAGCGGATCGCTGGTGATGCCCATATGGTTAAAAAGCGGGCCTCGAATGAAGCCCTCAATTGAGACCGTTTGCGCCTTGCGTCCAAAGCGGCCGACAAAACCGCGGTCGAAGTTGGGGCGTCCACTGACACCATCGCCATCTACGTCATCTTCATCGGCACGCGAAAGAATTTCAGCCTCATCAAGTTCAGCGAGAAGACCGACACCGAAGAAGGGAATCGGATTGCGATTGGCTTCGAGATTCGTTCCCGGATCGGTCGGTCGCCGCCCGCCTGGTGCGAGGGTAAACTGCGGTTGCACACCGTTAACGCCGACATCAATCGCTGAGCCATCATTGAGAACGCGACGTACCAGCAAGAAGTCGCGGTAACGGCCAGCCGAACCGCCGAACACAGGCTTTTCGTGACAGTTCGCACACGCAACAACATTGAAATCTGGACCGAGTCCGTCAGCCTCGGTAAATCGACGCTGCGCTACCTGGCGACCGCGCTCAAAGGCTAAGCGTTGCTCGTCGGTAGCAGCTGGAATTGGCTCTCCAAGCGCTGCGAAAATTCCGGCGCCGATTGAAGCTGGTTCGTCATCGCAACCGGAGAGCAGGGCGAACATCCCTACTAGAACCAACGTCGGACCTACTACATAGCGCTTACTCTTCATCACTTAGCCTTCTCTCAATCGCCGTTCCGCGCTCAGGAAAATCGAAGTTGGCACCAAGGGCAAGGAGCTGTCCTTGCGAGTCGCCAAATATCCCGTGTAGATCAAGACCAGTGGGCACCACTTCAACGACAACGGAAAAGTCTGCCGGATCGATGCGCACCATTGTTCCATTTACGCCTACGCCGTAGGCAACCCCGGGGTGACGCATCCACACACCATTGAGGCCAGGCAAGGCGGAGGGCGCAGCCTTCGTCCAAACGTCACCATCAAAATGGGCCATCTCCGCTGTGCCGCGGCCTCCGACGATCATGATGTCATCGGTGCCCGTTCCCCAGATTCCGACGAGGTCTTGACTGATGCCGAAGCCGAGCTCTGAAAAATCAGTGCCGTTCCAATGCAGGCCCGCGCCGTTCTGCCCCACCGCATAAATGTCATTGGGTCCAGAGCCCCAGACTTTGAATAGGGAGAAAACAAAGGGGCGATCGAAAATAGGAATGTCTTGCTGCGTCCACTGCACGCCGTCATAGCGCAGCACGAACGGTGTCCCCGAAGACACGTTGCCGCCCACGGCCCACGCATCGTTAGCGGCTTCCACCCAAAGGCCCCACACCGGCGCCGAAACCGGCGTGGCCTGCTCGCTCCAGGAGATCCCGTCGTAGTGCAGAATTTTGCCGTCATTGCCGGCGGCGAAAACATCGCTGGGGCCGCTACCGTCAACCCAATTTAGTAGTTCAACGTCGATGCCGTGATCAATCTCCTGCCAGCCCGTCGCGTCTTTTCTGAAAATCTTACCCGCGGCGAGTTCGCCCCCGACAACCCATTGCGAACCGTCGCCCGAGCCCCAACCGCTCATCATCCACCCCTGCTCGAACGCATCGAAGGCGGGCGTCCACTCATCGGGCGGATTGACATCCAACGTGGTGGTCGTCGTTGAGGTGGTTGACGTCGTGGACGTGGTGGTCACCGGGCACGGGCAATCAAGTTCCTGATCGATTCCGACGGCGGCACGGAGGCAAACCAATGCGTCGGAAGCTTTTGCCGGCAGAGTGCCACGCGGCGCACAGATGCACTCGGGAAGACAGGCCTTCTGACCAACCGCAACTTGAAGAATAAACAGACAGTCGCTGGCGCGTGGCCCCAATCCGCCGGTAAGCGGTTGCGCGCAATCGCCTTGACCGGCGAAGCTGGGAACCGCTCCCCAGGTGAGTACCGCCGTCAATGCGGCGATCGCAGTATAGAATCTGCATCCGACCCAAGGACAACGCTTCGACATCTTCCCCCCGTTCCGACGAATGACTACAGCGCGGGGCAAAGCAGCGTAACGTCTGCGCCAACCGCGGCATTGAGCGCGAGCAAAGCGTCGCTCGCACGAATACGCGTGTCACCGTTCGCATCGCAAACCGCGGGATCGCAGGTCACCAGCCCCACAGCGCTCCGCAAAATATACAGTGCGTCCGAAGACTTCGGTCGAATTCCGGCTGAAGCGGTAGGCTTGGCGCACCCAACGAAATCACAATTCGAATCGCAGGCTTCGCCAAATGCGAACTGAGTGTCCCCGTCGTCGCAAGTTTCGCCATCGTCGATAATGCCGTTACCGCAGACATCGCAATCCGCAATTTCATTGCCCAAACATAGGCCGTCGTCGCACGAGTCGGCGGTTGTGCAATCGTCGCCGTCGTCGCAGATGCCGCCTTCATTCGACGATTCGCGGCCACACAGTTCAAATTCCTCAAGGCAAACACCGGCTTCACAAACATCGTCAAGCTCGGAGCAATCAACCGGATCGCCGACCAAGCAATCTTCGATTGCGCTGCAGGTCTCTATGCCGTTACAGAACAGATCATCATCGCAGCGGAGATCTTGGGCGATATTGCGGCATTCGTCGACGGTATCGTTGCAACCATCAAGAGTGCAGGAAACCTCATCAGCACAGTCACGTTCGGGGCCGGTACAAACCCCCGCAGTGCATGCGTCGTCGACGGTGCAGAACATTCCATCGTCGCAGGCCACGCCTTCGTTGGCTGCCGCGACCCCGCAACGATCGATGACCTCGTTACAGGCACCAGCCACACAAGTGCCGTCGCCAGCGGAGCAATCCACCTGCTCTCCAGCCAGGCACCCACTTTCGACCGAGCAGGTTTCGTCGCCGTTGCAAAACTGGCGATCGTTACACACAGCGTCGTCGGGAGTGCTGACACAACGCTCAAGCTCTTGGTCGAACCGATCAGCCGTGCACGGAAATCCGTCACTACAGTCAACGTCATCGCCAATACAGAAGCCGTTCACGCAACGATCATTTTCAGTTGAAACCAAACCGTCGTCACACGCCTCATCTTCGCTGATGGCGACACTCACACAGCCATCAACACCGTCGTCACAAACACCGCTTGTGCAAGCAGAATCAAGATCGGTGCAATCAGTGGCGACCCCCGCCTGACAATCGCTAACCAAGTCACAGGTTTCATCGCCGTTGCAGAACGCACCATCATCACACGTAGCGTCGCTAGGAGCTTGAACGCACGCATCGCCCAGCTCGTCACACGAGTCGTCGGTGCACCCAACGGCATCATCACAATCGCGCACGGCGCCCAAACAAACGCCCGCATCACAGGTGTCATCGACAGTGCAAAACTTAGCGTCGTCGCACCCAGCGGTGTTGTTGGACGACGCACAACCGATTTCTGCAATGCATATGTCATCGGTACAACCGTTCTGGTCGTTGCACATCTGATCGTCAGGCGCATTCGTACAATCGCCTTCTACGCAACTATCGACGGTACAATCGATACCGTCATCACAGCGCGCGCTGTAAACGCAGCCGCTAGGCGAACAGCTATCGTCGGTGCACAAGTCACCATCGTTGCATAACGTAACGACAGGATATCCGGGCGTGTCCGCGATACAGTCTTCGTCAACACAATCTTCGTCACAGCCGTCGCCTGAAATTACGTTGCCATCGTCACAAGACTCACTGCGCTCCACCTCACCGTTGCCACACACGGGACAATCGGGGAATGACGATACCGACAAAATAGCTGGCGCTGGGGAAATTGTGCCATTGAGCACCGGTGGCCGGTCGGAACGGCGGTGCAAGATCGTATTCGACCCATCTTGCCCGGTAGCAGTCATCGATGTTAACGGCCGCATTGTGAACGTTTCCCGTGCCTCGATGAGATTCCGGCCCTCGTCAGCTCGATTGTCCAAGGAGCTTCCCGACGTCATCTCGAGACGGCAACCGCGAAACAACAACTCGCCATCGGATCCCGAACCCGATGCCCCTACCGTGCGCACCGTTCCGGACATCGTGACTTCGGCCTGCGAAAGGACATCAAAACCACCGGCCGACCCACCCGATGCTGCTGACAGATCGATCAGCCCATCTGTGGAACAGTTCTCCATCGCGTCCAATTGAACAAAGCCGCCACCGAAGCTGCCACCGGTGAATGTGAAGACCGCCGACTCGCCGACGTTGACGTCACCCGCATCAGACAGCGCCGAGAATTGCCCACCGCCTCCGTCGCTCCCTAAAGTTTTGCCAGCGATCTCGGCGCCCATGGTGATGTCGCCAGTGGCTTGCAGGAAGTAGTCGCCGCCACTGCCATCCGGCGCCGCCCCATCGTTTTCGAAAACCGCAAAATCGTTGAGCACGATGTTACCGCCGGCTTGGTACTCTTGTTCTCCGGCATCGCCACCGAAACCCTCGGCACCATGTCCGCTGGTAAGGATCCGAGCGCGGTTGGAGGCACCCGCGCCCTCAATAAAGAGGTCGCGACCCGCTTCCACGAAGACCGTTCCGCCTTCACCCGCCTCAAAAAGAGCTGAGGCATTGATCGTGATGGCTGCCTGACGGTAATCGCGCCCCGCATCGATATCGATTGTTCCACCGTTGAAATCACCGCCACTGGCATCGATGTCCTGGCTGACGATGACGTCGACAGCCGCAATCAAAGTCACCACACCACCTTCGGAGTCCGAGCCCGATGGAACCGTTACCGACCCGGCCAGTGTCACCGACCCTTGCGCCGAAATGAGTTCGAGTTCACCACCGTCGGAATCACGACCCAAACCGGCGAAAGTCACGGATTTCAAAAGGACGATGTCGCCCGCTGCCCGAAGTAGTGCCGAACCAGGCTCGACTCCGCTGCCAAAAATCTGACCATCCAAATTCATCGCCCCAGACCCGACGCTGCAAGTTCCTGCGGTGCATTCGCTATCTTGAAGACACGGCTTGGTTGGGGCGTCCGAACAGCCTCGGCGGGCAGTAATGCGTACGACGCCGCCGAGGGCTTCGCCATCCACCACCTCGCGAGCTTTTAGAAATGCTGCTCCGGCAGAAACCGACGCGGTCATACCGCCGCAAAGGATCGAGCTCGACCCGGAATTGAAGTCGAACAGACCGCTGCCTGTGACGACGACCGTACGAAGGCCGAAATCCAACGTTGTGCCGGATTTTAAGTCCGCCTCAACCGTAACCAAACAAGGGTCATCAGTGGGCGCGCAAAGGTCATCGGGGTGATCAACATCGATGGCCCAAACCGGGCCAGCCATTCCCAGCGGGGCGGCGATGACGAAGGCCAACAGGGGCAGTAGAAAAACACGACGCATCATTGAAATCATAAAACTCCGGGCCTTCGAGCCTCTAGAAACACTTGATTGCATGACCTAGCTACCTTTCCAGCGCGAGGTTGCTGGCCAAAACTGCATCGCCTACCAGTGAACGGCCCCGGAAAGACCAAGCAACAAAGCGTCACGGGGCAAAAGGCCGAATTGTGATAGTCGCGCGCAAAGCGACCGGCCGCAAGTCCCCAAATGATACCGGGCAAAGATCTGCCCTCGTAGCCGGGCCGTGAAGGGCACCTAGCCAGAGCGCAAGCCCGAAACCCCGTGAGATTTGACGTAGATTTCAGCCCCGGGACCACTTCGCAGTCGATGGGAGGTTCCCACTGGAAGCCGTACCCAGTGGCCGCGGCCATAGCGGCCAAACTCGTCGTGGAGCTGCCCGGCCAGTACGAAAAGCTCGACTCCGTTAGGGAACTCGCGCTCGCCAGGGTCTGCCCCTGGCTTCCAACGCTCCACCGCGACCGTATCGGGAAAGCCGGGCTGGGCGTAGAGCTGTTTGCGCTCGACCCCGACCATGCCCCCGACCATGGGGGTCGAGCGCCATTCGACCGAATCCAGACCGATGGCAACATGCTCACGCATTTCCCCGGCGAACTGACGTAGTTTCACAAACAGTACACAGCCCGCCTGGGAGAATGGCGCGTGGTGAAAGCCCTCGGGATTGAGCAGGAAGGTGCCAGCGGGCCAGTCTCCATGCTCGTCTGAAAACACACCGGCCAAGACCAAGATCTCTTCGCCCTCGGGGTGATCATGGGCGGGGAATCGAGCCCCGGCCTCATATCGTACCACCGAGGTCACCTGCCCAGACTCTGGCTCTCCAACCAGATGCAGGCGTTTGCGCCACACGGTCCCGCTCGGACTGGCTGCCCAATCGAGCGACTCGCTGTCACAATCGGCGCGAATCGACATGTTTCCGTTGATTGAAGTCGTCATGTTCGTGGTTCTTCATCCAAGGGGCCCGGGGCCGCAAATCACCGCCATTGCGCCGGGTCGCGCCCTCCCCTACATCGACTCATGCCCAGCCCAACTACCGAGCTCTCATCTGAAGCTGCCCCCTTCGGCACCGCAAAATTCGAGGCCGGAAACCATTGATTCGCGCCGCAGTCCGCCTTCCCTACGTCGTCCTAGTGGGCGCACTAACGGTCGCCGTTCTCGGGGGTGTGGCGTGGCGTAGTCTACCGGTCGATCTTCTCCCCACATACGAAACTCCCGCGGTTCAAATCGTAACGTTCTACCCAGGGATGCCTCCCGTGGTCATGGAACGCGACATCATGAGTCGGCTTGAGCGCTGGACGGGACAGTCCGTTGGCATCGAACACCAGGAAGCACGGTCAATGCTCGGGGTAAGCATCGTCAAAGATTTTTTCCGCGAGGGAATTTCTTTGGACACTGCGATGAGTCAGGTCACGAGCTACGCGGTTTCCGACATGTTCTACCTACCGCCGGGCACGATCCCGCCGATGGTCATGCCGTTCGACCCAACAGCGTCAGTCCCGCTATGCCTCGTCGCCGTTTCTTCTCCGACCATGACCGAGAAGGAACTTTACGACGTAGCTTACTTCGAGCTGCGCAATCGACTGCAGTCCATCCAAGGCGTGATCGCGCCGGCCGTCTACGGCGGAAAACTCAGGCGCATTCTTGCTTACGTTGATCGCGAGAAACTTGCCGCACGCTCCCTGTCACCGATGGACGTCGTACGTTCGATCAACAAGCAATCGGTGTTCATTCCCGCGGGCAACATGAAAGCCGGAGACACCGACTTTCAGATCTTCGCGAACGCCATGCCCGAGAAAGTCGCTGAGCTCAACGACATGCCGGTGGCCACGCAAGATGGATCGGTCGTCTTTCTAAGAGACGTGGCCAGCGTGCAGGATTCGTCACAAATCCAGTCTAACATCGTGCGAATCAACGGCCGTCGGCAGGTCTACATTCCAATTTATCGTCAGCCTGGCGCCAACACCGTAGAGATTGTTGATGCGATCAGAACTCAGCTAACGCGGATTCGGGCCCGCCTTCGCGAGATGGACGCGAAATCAAAAGACTTGGCACTGGAAGTCGTCCTTGATCAGTCGGTCTACGTCCGCGACTCCATCGCCGGACTGCAATTGGCGGCCGGGCTCGGAGCAGTGCTGGCCGGACTGGTGGTACTCGTATTCCTGCGCAGTTGGCGAACGACCCTACTGGTGGTCGCCGCTATTCCGTTGGCGATCTTGGGTGCGTTGATCGGGCTGCTCGCGACTGGCCAGACCATCAATTCGCTGACTCTGGGAGGAATCGCGCTAGCGATCGGAATCCTCGTCGATCAATCGATCGTGGCGGTCGAAAATATCATGCGCCACCGCTCGGCCGGAGCGACACCGGCCAGGGCGGCCGTTGACGGCATTACTGAAGTAGCGCCTTCGATCATTGTTTCGACACTTACCTTTGCGGTCGTGTTCGTACCGATCGTGTTTCTATCGGGCATGGCCAAGTTCCTGTTTACGCCGCTCGCCTTGGCCGCCACCTTCGTGATGATCGCCTCGCTTGTGGTCGCTCTTACAGTTGTGCCAACGGTCATGGCGCGCATGAAGACAGACAGCACCGGACCCGAAGCACCTCGGCGCACCGATGGCGCGTACTTTTCGCTGGTCCGCGCTGCCGTGCGTTTCCGTTGGCCCGTGCTTGCGCTCGGCGCAATCGCTGCAACCGTTTCCATACTCGCGCTGCTCAACGGTGGCAGTGAGCTTTTCCCTCGCGTGGATGCCGCTCAGTTTCAGATCTATGCACGCCTGCCCTCAGGCACGCGCATTGAGCACAGCGAACAGCTGGTAGCCAGCCTCGAACGTTCCATCATCGATGAGCTCGGCGCGCCCGACCCGGAGTTCCCGAGCGTCGAAAACCATCCCGAATCGGCATTGCGGATGCTGATCAGCAATATCGGGGTTCTCATGGATTGGCCGGCTGCGTACACGCCGAACACGGGCCCGATGGACGCGTTCTTGCTGGTTCAGCTGAAGAAAGACCGGCGCAGCGTGTTCGACGTTGTCACGACGCTTCGCTCACGGCTGCGGGTTGAGTTCCCGGAAGCCGAGCTGTCTTTCGATACTGGCGGCATGCTGAGCGCCGCTCTGAACTTCGGAGAGCCCGCACCGATCCACTTCCAAGTACGCGGCAGTGATCTGACGGTACTCGACGACATCGGCACGCGAGTGGCCAACTTGCTACGCGGCATCGAAGGAGCTGAAGACGTCCGCGTTATGCAGCGCAACGACTATCCGACTTTAGAAATCGATATCGATCGAACCAAAGCCGCACTAGCCGGCCTGAACGTAGAAGACGTCATGCACAACCTCGTGACGGCGACCAACTCGTCGATCAACTTCAACCCTACGTTCTGGATCGATGAACGAAACGGCAACCACTACTTCATTGGTGCTCAATACGCTGAAAGCGAGATGGTCTCGGCCGAAACGTTGCTCGACATTCCCCTTACGCCAGCCAACGGCGGCTCGGTTGTGCCGCTGCGCAACGTGGCGACGATCAAACGCGGAACGGGCCCGTCGTTTGTCAGTCATCGAAACATCACCCGTGTTGTCGACGTCTACGCCGACATCGCTCAAAACCGGAACCTCGGGAAAGTTGTTGGCGCAATGGAAGCGCGCCTCGCCGGGGACCCCGGATTGGAGCTTGAGGCGTTCACGAATGCGCGTGGCGAGGCTTCGTTCAACGTGCGTGGCGAATACGCCGGACGCGGATACACAGTAACGGCAAGCGGCGAAGTCCAGACCATGCGCACAGCTTTCGCGCAGTTCGCCTCAGGCCTCGGCCTGGCCGCCCTGCTCGTCTACCTAGTCATGGTCGCCCAGTTCGGATCTTTCCGCGATCCACTCATGATTCTACTAACCGTACCTCTTGGGTTCGTCGGAGTAGCGATTGTTCTTCTGGGGACCGGTACGCCACTGAGCGTGCAGAGCGCGATGGGAATCATCATGATGGTGGGGATTGTCGTCGAGTACGGAATTATCCTCGTTGACTTCGCGAACCAGCGCCTTTCGGCCGGGGCATCGATTGAAGAGGCCGCGGTGGAAGCGTCCTCAGTCAGGCTACGGCCGATCCTTATGACCTCGTTGACCACCGTGCTCGCATTGGCGCCAATGGCCGCTGGCATTGGTGGAGGCGAAGCCAACATTCCGTTAGCGCGGGCGATCATTGGCGGGGTGCTTGGTGCCACAGGACTCGCGCTGTTCGTGCTGCCTTGTCTCTACGTAGTCCTCAAACGCTTACCCAACTCCGACGCCAATGCCGTCGCCGAGGAACTAATCAATGGATGATCGGCATAGCCGTGAAGCTCGCGGCAATCGACCAACTTGCAACTCTCGAAATGCGCGACCGAGCACTAAATTTGGCAGCGTTCGGCGAGCGAGGTGCGGAATCGGCTATTTCGCGGCCCTGCTTCTCGCGACCTCATCGATTGTCGCCTGCGAGGGCCCAACCGATGCTTTGACGGCTCGGTCGTCGGAAGGCGAGGCGCTGGTGGTCGTCGTCACACAGCCCGAGCGGGTTACGGCACGACGCACCACGACCCTGCCCGGGTCTCTTGAAGCTTGGGAACAGGCGCCGTTATTTGCTCGTGTCACAGGCTACGTCGCCGACGTAGCCGTCGACATCGGTTCCAAGGTCAAAAGTGGTCAACCGCTGGCAACAATCACCGTCCCCGAAATGGCACCGACGCTGGCGGGGGCTCGCGCTCGCCGCGACCAAGAGCAAGCACAATTGGCCATGGCGCGCCTGACGCGAAAGCGAACGGCGGGACTTCGAAGCGCTAATCGTAATGCCGTTTCGAGCCAAACCGTTGACGAAACTGCAGCCGCCGAGCAAATCGAAATCGCACAACTCGCGCTAGCAAATGCGGAGGTTCAACGCCTGGAAGCGCTGGCGGGGTTCGGCACATTGCTGGCTCCATTCGATGGCGTCATCACAAAGCGCAATTTGGATCCAGGAGCGCTGGCTCGCGAAGGAACGACCCCTGGCGCCATGGCCGTCCTCGAAATCGCCCGGGTGGATAAGCTGCGGCTGATTTTCGATGTGCCTGAAAAGATGCTCGCCGCAGCAACAACAGGAAATGAAATTGCCATTCGCTTCGACGCTTTGCCAGGGCGCACGATCGCCGGCCAGGTCGCACGAAGTTCGGGAACCCTTGATCCATCAACACGTTCGCTGCGTGCGCAGGTTGACGTCGACAATAGCGCGCAGGAACTGACACCGGGGATGTACGCGTCAGTTACATTGAGTATGGCTGCGACACCTGGTTGGACACTTCCATCACGCGCGGTTCGCGGCGAAGGCGATCGACGCTACGTGCTCGTAGTAAGCGATGGAGTCTGTAGGCGCGCCGATGTCACCGTGGCCGACGACGATGGCCGCCAAGCAACGGTTGTTGATGGGGTTTCCGAATCCACAAGCGTGGTTATTGCAGGCTCACCTCTAGCTCGCGATGGCGCTGCATGCCGTACGAGCGAGGATGCGCAACCGTGAATTGCGAATCTCGTAAACGCATCGCGGCAACGGCCCCTGTATTCGCCGCAATGCTAGCGATGTCGACCGGCTGCGCCCCAACCGTGGCACAGCCAGTTGTTCAAGATAGCCAGAGTGTTCGAACCGCCACCACAACAGTCCCCGACAAGCCGAACGAGCTTGCGGCTGCCGCCCCTGCAAGCGAACTGTCTCCAGCACAGTCTCAGATCGAATCCACAACCCTGATTGGCCTCGATGAAGTCCTGCAACGGGCGCGTACCGATAGCTACGCCGTGCTGGAAGCAGCCGCCCAGTGGCGGGCGTCGCAAGCCCGAGTTGACCGCGCACGCGGTGCGATGCTTCCCCAGTTCACACTTCGAGCCGGGGCGTCTCACCTTAATGGTGCGCAGGTTGGATCGTTCGGAGACTTGCAAGACAACGTGGAGTTCAGCCGCTATCAACCGTCGTTAGAATTCACCCTGCGCGCCAACCCCGGCGAAGCCTTAGCTCGCATGCGCGCTTCAAAGCTAGACAGCACCGCCGGCGATCACGCCCATGCCAATGCCCAACGCGTCGCAATGCTTGAAGCCGCGCTTGCGCATCAGGCACTAGTGCTGTCTGCCGCAGAAGAACGAATTGCAGAAGATCTGGCCGCAGACGCGGCACGTTTCGTCTCAATCGCCCAAGCTCGTGCCGATTCGGGAGTAGCCAGCGGTGCCGAGGCCGCACGGGCCGAGGTTGATGCCGCCCGCGCACTTGCCGACCTTCCGCAGGCCAAAGCTTCTCGCGAAAACGCCGGTGTTCGGCTCGCAACACTACTGCGCCTGCCGATCTCCAACACCCTACGGCCGCGCGAAACGGAGGTTGCAAGCCTACAACGAAGTGCTGATGCAGCCAGCGGCGAGCCCACGCGACGCCCCGATGTCGAAACCGCACGCGCACGTGCGCTGGCCGCTGGCGAAACGCTGCGCGCCGCGTGGTGGAGTGTGGTCGGGCCGCAATTGGAACTTGGTGTCGGCGAACGGCTCATCGGTGTTGAGCTCGATGAACTCAAAGACACCACCCAGGCTTGGGGCTTGCTCACGTTTACGTTCAGTTTCGAGGCGCTGGCTCAGCTAAAAGAAGCTCGTTTCGTCGAGCAACAAGCGAATTTACGTGCTCGTCGCAGCGAAGACGAGGCACGCGCCGAAATCTCGATTGCCCGTGCGCAACTCATCGCCTCTCGCGCGGCAATTCCAGCCCGTCAGCGCGCAGCCGACGCGGCCCAAACCGCACACCTCGCGCAAACTGATCGATTTACAGCTGGGACCGGGTCGGGGTTTGAAGTTGTGGAGACCCAGGCTCTTAAGGCGACTACGGATCGCGAACTCGTGCGGGCGATCCTATTCTACAACGTAGCCCAACTCCGGCTGGCAGCGGCTTTGGGAGATTGGTAGTCCTTTTGTAAACGCCCCACTGGGCATGCGGCAATAGACCGGGAACACCATGAGCACAACAGACTACGCCAACCTTGACGCTGTCGGCCTCGCCAAAGCGATCGCCAACAAAGTTTTGTCTAGCGCCGAAGCGGTGGAGACCGCGATCCACATTGCAGAACGGCTCAATCCCCAGCTCAATGCGATCGTAGCGCGAACCTACGATGGAGCGCGACAGTCGGCTGCAGGCCCGATATCCGGACCATTCGCCGGCGTTCCGACGTTCATTAAGGACACCGACGACCTACGAGGCGTCCCCACGTTGATGGGGTCTCGTGCGATGCCCCGTAAGGCAGCCCTGCGTTCGTCGGCTTTCGTAGAACAGTATCTGGCGACCGGACTTCTTTGTCTGGGTAAAAGTGCCATGCCGGAGTTTGGTCTTACCGCCACCACCGAACCGCTCGGCTTCGGTGTTACGCGCAACCCGTGGAACCCGGAGTTTTCCACCGGAGCTTCGTCAGGCGGTTCGGCCGCGCTGGTCGCAGCTGGGGTCGTCCCCATCGCTCACGCCAACGACGGTGGCGGGT
>JBLFWR010000079.1:0-15132 GCA_047611725.1 Binatia bacterium
CGCGGTCGACTGCGGTGACAAGCGCTGTTGGAAGGAAACCGGCCGGTCTACCGAGGCCGGCGGAGCAACAGGCTTGATTTACACGCGCAAAGGCGGGGGCGGCGACCCGACCAAAGGCAAGGCCATCTTGATTGCCGCTGGCGTTAACCTGCCGACCCCCGGCCCATTGGACGCCTCAACCTTCTTTGACCAAGACACCCAAGTGACCTTCTAAATGCGTTCCCTGGAAACCGGCGCATGCTGGCAGGCCACCTACGACGCAGCGTCGACGAAGAAAAACACGCAGAAGCTGTTCAAGGCGGCGGCGAAGTAAACGTTCGCTGTTAAAGGCGGATGGAGAGACGGCCTCGAAGGACGCAGATAGGCATCATAGGGTCATGACGTTGGCGATTCATGACACGACTGTGGGCAACGACGCCCTGCCCGCCGAGCCGATTCACTTTAGTTCGGAATGATCGGCTGCTTGGCAGATCAACGACTTGGAACCGTACGCGCACCCGACCGTACTGGCAACGCACACAAAACATCCGACTCGATACCAAGCGGCATGTTTATAAGATTGAAGAAATTCTCGATCGCGACCAACCAAGTAATCTCAACGATCTCGCGTTCACCGAACTGCGCGCGGAGTGTTTCGAACGTCTGATCGGAAACACTTTTGTTGCGTGTGGTTTCATCGACGTAAGCCAACGCCGCTCGCTCTGCGGCGTTGAAGCGCGGGTCGGTAGCGTAGTTGGCCACCGCGTCAGCCTTGGCGAGCGAAAGGTTTTCTTTCACGGCAACTGCACGCCCGATGTCGATGCAAAAGGCGCAGCCGTTGATTTCGGCAACCCGGTGCTGCACGAGCAAACGAGTTTCTGCATCAATCTTGAACGAGCGACCCAGGCACCAGTAGATGCCGAGCATACTCGGAGCCAGCCTTGGCGCGCGCGCAAAGGCCACCTTCCACGGCATGATCACGCGACCGAACTGAGCGCGCAGAACGCGATACATCACGCGAAGAAACAGTCCACGGGGTTTTTCGATTGGCTCTAAACGCATGTTAAATCTCCTAGGGTCGGGTTGTTGTGGTTGTCTGGTTTTGCGACGAGGCGACCACTGGACAGGCATCGGCTGGATAGGCATCTGCTGAATAGACGTGTGTTGGCCAGGCTGAGTGGCCGAGTCGGTACTGAGCTCGCGCGTCGTAGCTGTTGGATCCGCCGAGTGCGGTCGTTTCGTAATGCCCCGCGTGGGTCGAGTGGCTCGGGTGCTCGTGGCTCATCCCGTAGCGAAAGTGGGCGAAGGGCAACGCCATCAGCACGACTGCCAGGGCGAAGGCCCCGATGTCGAGCAGGCGCTTCACACCCGCTCCGGCTCCGAGCGCCACAGCAGGGCCAGCACTACAGCGAGAATAATCGCGGGCAGATAGACGCCGGGAAAGTCGATAGCCCAATGCGATGACGGCAGCCGCCCGGCAAGCGTGTCGGTCACGTGAACCCCAGCATGCATGACATAAAATAGGGTGACCGCGCCGATCGCCGGCACCCGCAACCGGGGCTGAACGGCGGCAGCGAAACACGCAAAACCCATTACACTAAAGGTACTTCCAAGGTCACGTATAAAGTGTTCATTGAGAGGGCCGGTGTCGGGAATCCCGGCCGGCAACGTTAGATACCAGCCTTGGGGATCGGCGAGCATCCAGACCCCGGTGGCGAGATTGCCGAAGCCAAAAGCCAATAGAATTCCGAACCAGCGGTCACGTGAGATCATTGTTACCTTCCTGCCCACTGGGCGATTTCGATGGGTTGGTCGGGTTGGTGGTCGGCGCCGATCGGTCAAGCTGGCTTCGGATAACCCCCGCCAGCTCTGAGATTCCTTCCGCCAGCGGCGTCTCTTCCAGCGAAGTGAACGAGAGCATAAACGAACTGCCTTCTCGGCCGTCCAGCGAGAACACGGCATCGCTGGCGTAGGCGATCCCGCGGGCCTCAGCGGCGCGACGCAACCCGGCTCCGTCCAAGTGCGAGGGGACGGTCACCCAAACGGCCTGCCCTCCCACCGGCTGGCTCCAGGATACGCCTTCGGGCATCGACTCCTCGAGCACACGCAGCATGGTAGACAACCGCGATCCGTAGATTGCGCGAACGCGTTTTAGGTGGCGGTCCAACGCACCGGTTCGTAGCAACGAAGCAACTGCCTCCTGCTCGACAACCGGACTTCCGAAATCCGCCTGCCAACGTGCTGCCACCATCTTGCGCAACAACGGCCGCGCCGCGACCACGTAGCCCAACCGCAATGACGGAAACAAAATTTTAGAGAACGTTCCAGCGTAGATGATTTGCCCTGCCTCATCGCGAGTCTTCAGGGCCGGCACCGCTGCGCCGAAGTAGCGCAACTCTGCGTCGTAGTCGTCCTCGAAAATCGGTACCTGGTACCGATTAGCGATTTCGTGGAGGGCTTGGCGGCGGGCGTCGGAAAGGCGGACGCCAGTGGGACATTGGGTTGCCGGTGTAACGTGAATGAGTTTGGGACGGCGCGCCTGACAAACACGCGCGAGTTCGTCGGTTCGCAGGCCATCCTCATCTACGCTCACGCCGATCAGGTGAGCTTCGCAAGAACGCAGCGCCACTGTTGCACCAAAGTACCCCGGCGTTTCCACGACGACGCAATCGCCGGGATCAACTAACGTGCAAGCTGCAAGATGAATCGCGTGTTGCGAACCGTTGACGATGGCGACGTCTTCGACTTCGCAGTGAATTCCCCGAGAGACAAGATGTCGCACGACTTCTTGTCGCAACGGCATCCAGCCGTAAGGGTCTCTATGTGCCGCTAACTCTTGAACGCGTTTGGCACCGATAAGCGCGCGCGAAAATGCCCACGCAAAGTCGCGCGCCGGCAACGACGCTCCATCGACGAGTCCACCGCGAAAATCGAACCGGACCGGCGGTTGTTCACCGAGTAGAACCGGCGGCAAAACGGCGCGCTCGGCACGGCGCGCAAACAACCCACTCCACGCGAACTCGCGCGGGGTCGGATCATCCGATTCAAGGGGAACCGTGCGCGCTGTCGCGGTTCCTGTGGGCGGCGCGGAAACAAAAGTCCCCTGCCCCACGTGAGCCACGCAAACCCCGTTGGTCACCAGCTGCTCATAGGCCCGACTGACAGTGTTGCGGCCCAGGCCGAGAGTCTCTGCCAACTCACGCGAGGCTGGCAGCTTGGCCCCGGCGCTTACGCGCCCTGTAGCCACCAACGCAGTGAGGTGATCGGCTAACTGCCGAAACACAGGCGACTGGCTTTCCGGCGCCGGGTTGAAGAGCAGATCCATGGCTCGACTAAACTACAGAGAGCCAATCCATCAGTAAATGGCCTATGGGGGCCAATTTGGCTCCTAGCAAAAGATCCAATTCACACAGGGCGCACGCCGGACCGCCGGACCAGAGGTGACCAGAGATGAGCAGAGGCAGGTTTCCAAAATCGCAAAGACCGCAAAACGAAGAGAGGGACCGAAGCAACGCTTCGGCCCCTCTCGAAAAGAGACAACAAAGATGATCGAGGCGCTTAAGCCTGAGGCAGAGAGTCCGCGAGAATCTCCATCACATCCTTGTTCGCGACCTGCTCTTCCTGCCCCTTATCCTTCACGCCATCGGTGAGCATGGTCATGCAGTACGGGCAGGCCGATGCGATGGTCGAGGCCTTGGCTTCAAGCAGCTGCTCAACGCGTAATACGTTCACGCGCTGATCCGGCTCTTCTTCGATCCACATGCGACCGCCGCCCGCTCCGCAACACATCCCCGTGTTGCGCGAACGTTCGATCTCTTTGAGATCGACGCCGCCAATCGCCTTGAGAATCTCGCGAGGCGCATCGTAGACCTCGTTGTAACGCCCGAGATAGCAGGAGTCGTGAAACACCACGGAACCAACCGCGCCGGTATCGGGTTTGATCTTTCCCTCTTTGATCAAGTCGGCAACCAACTCGGCGGCGTGAAGAACTTCGTACTCACCACCGAACTGCGGAAACTCGTTCTTGATCGTATTGAAGCAGTGCGGGCAGTTGGTGATGACTTTCTTCACCTCGGCACCCGCAAACACCTCGACGGCCATCGTTGCCATGGATTGGTAGAGATACTCGTTGCCGAGTCGGCGTGCGGTATCTCCGTTGCAGGGCTCGTCGCGACCAAGAATCGCATAGCTCACGCCCGCGTGGTTAAGCACTTTGGCTAACGCCTGGGTGATTTTCTGCGCGCGGTCATCGAATGAGCCCGCGCACCCGACGAAGAACAGGTATTCGGCTTCGGGGTTCTCGGCGATGGTCGGGATATTTAGCCCCTGTGCCCAGTCTCCACGCTTGTCCGCATTAATACCCCAAGGATTGCCCTGCCGCTCCATTCCCTGGAAGGCCTTGGTCAATTCCGCAGGGAAACGCGCCTCTTCCTGCACAAGATGGCGACGCATGTCGATAATCTTATCCACGTACTCGATGTTGACGGGACACGCGTCTTCGCAGGCGCGACAAGTAGTACAGGCCCAAAGAACTTCGTCGGAAACGACTTCTTTGACATCCGTACCCATCGGGCCAGTCGCCACCTTTCCGTCGAACTCGTCGTCGAACACAGACTGAGGATTCTCGTAGAGGAAATCGCGCAGGTTCAGCAGCATTTGCCGCGGCGCCAACGGCTTATTGGTTGCCGTAGCCGGGCACTGCGACGAACAGCGACCGCACTCGGTACACGAGTACATGTCGAGTACCTGCTTCCAATCGAACTGCCGCATTTGCGACACACCGTAGATGGCGTCTTCGCTTTCCAGATCCTGCAACGACAACTGGCCGAACGGTTGGGTTTTGCTGAAGAACACGTTCGGGATCGACGTGATGACGTGGAAATGCTTGGCCAGCGGCAGGAAGTTCAGAAAGACCAAGACGACCGCGTTGTGAGTCCACCAAGCCGCGTTGCTAACCGTTTCAGCTCCGGACGCACCAAGCGGGGCCAGAAACCCCGAAGCAATATAGCCAGCCCACGCCCACGCCTTTTCGGCTTCGATCTCAGGATCGCCTGCGAGGTAGATCATACGCCCGGCGTCGTAGAACAGACCGGTCATCGTGATCGTGAAGATGAAGCACAAGATCAGCACTGCTTCCCAGTGGGGGTGATTTGAAAGCTTTTCTTCCGCAGGCTTGAAGCCCATCAGGCGCTGCGGGTGCGTGAACACCCAGCGGCTGATCATGAACAGTGCCGCACCGGCGACCAGCACTTCGAATAGATCCCGGAGAGCCATGACGGGGCCGCCCAGCATTTGGGCTCCCATCAGGGGAATTTCGAAATGCGGGAACCAACCACGCGCGAACATGGTCGTGACCTGGTAGCCGAGCACTAGGAAGCCCCAGAAAACGATCACATGGGCCATGCCCGCCACGAAATCCTTCTTTGGACTGCGGAAGAACTTCAGTTGGCCGAGGGCGAAGACCAGGGTCAGCCGGATCCGCTCGGGAATGTTGTCTGAGCGATCCGAAGGGCGAACCTTCGCGAAGACACTAAAACGGTTGTAGATCTGCCATCCGAACAGGCCAAGTAGGCCAAAAAACAACAGGTTCCAGACAATTGTGCTGAGCATCGATCCTCCCGGGGTGGCTCGCTCGAGGGCATGGACCGCAAAAGTGCGGCCGCAAAGGGTTCAAAACGTGCGAGATTCAAGCCGAATAGAGCGTGCCATGCAATCAAGAGCAGAGCGTTGCCGTGCGAGCGCGCCTTTGCAGCCGAAAAAATCCTACTGGCGCTATGCCCGGGCTACGGTGTTCGCCCTGGCGCTGGCGGCAGTCGGCTGTGAAAACGGCGGCAAAGGTTCACAAGTTCTGATCCAAAGCGCGCAGGGGCCGGTTTCGGTCAATGTGGAACTCGCCGTGAGTCCTGCGATCCAAGCTCGCGGGCTGATGTTTCGCAGCGATCTCGGAGAAAATGAAGGGATGCTGTTCATTTTCCCCAAGGATGCATCACGGTCGTTTTGGATGAAGAACACGCCGCTATCGCTGGACATTATGTATATCGGCGCCGACCAGATCATTGGGCACATCGCGGAACGCACAACTCCATACTCGGAAACCTCGATCCCGTCGCACGGGCCGGCGCGCTACGTACTCGAAGTCAATGCGGGTTTCAGCGCGCGCCACGGGATCCGCGCGGGCGACCGGATCGAGTTGGCAGGGACCGATTTGCCCTAGACCGACAGGGCGCGACATCGCCAACCGGCAAACTGCGCGAGGTTGCTCGCCCGGATTGGATTTTTCGCTCCCTACCCGGTAACAAAATTGGCTTCTCCCTTTAGAAAGCGCAGGGCAAGGATCCAACGATTTCGGGTACTTCGAACCCGACCCACGAAAGGACTATTACCTGCAGACGAACGTTCACGGCCAAGCCCGGACGGGCCACGAAGCCCTCTCGCTTTGGGCACAGGGCCCCGAGCGGACTAGCGACACAGCGGAAGACCAGCGATGCCAAATAAGGATGTTCTCGACGAACTCGATCGACGCAATGCACAGGCCGAAGCCGGTGGTGGGGCAGCGCGCATCGCCAAGCGGCATGAGCGTGGACTCACGACCGCTCGTGAGCGCATCGAAATGCTTTTCGATGCAGGCAGCTTCCTTGAGGTCGACAAACTAAAAACCCACCGTTGCACCGACTTCGGGATGGAAGAGCAGAAAATTCCGGGCGACGGCATTGTCACCGGCTACGGCACGGTCGACGGCCGCACGGTCTTCGCATTCGCTCAAGACTTCACGGTATTGGGCGGCAGTCTTAGCCATGCGTTTGCCGAAAAGATCTGCAAAATCATGGAGCTGGCTATGAAAGCTGGTGCTCCGGTTGTCGGCTTGAACGACTCCGGCGGCGCGCGAATCCAGGAGGGTGTGGAAAGCCTAGGCGGCTATTCCGATATCTTCTGCATGAACACTCTGGCTTCCGGTGTGGTACCGCAGCTTTCGGCGATCATGGGTCCCTGCGCTGGCGGCGCTTCCTATTCGCCCGCGCTGACGGACTTCATCTTGA
The DNA here is from genome assembly GCA_047611725.1 of Binatia bacterium. GTDB lineage: Bacteria > Desulfobacterota > Binatia > UBA1149 > CAITLU01 > JBLFWR01. The sequence goes on from JBLFWR010000079.1 coordinate 7,017, forward strand.
TGGTCGACAAGACCAGTTACATGTTCATCACCGGCCCTGAAGTCATTAAGTCGGTGACCCGCGAGACGGTGACGCAGGAAGATCTCGGCGGCGCCATGACCCACAACTCGCGCAGCGGCGTGGCTCACTTCCTGGCCGCCGACGACGCGGCCTGCGTGGCTCAGGTTCGGCGGCTCTTGAGCTATCTGCCCTCCAACAACGCCGAAGATCCTCCCATCACCGCGTCGAATGACCCGCTGGATCGCCTGACCCCTGAACTGGAGTTGGTCATCCCCGAGGATCCGAACAAGCCCTACGACATGCATCTGATCATCGAGGCCACCGTGGACCACGGCAGCTTCATGGAAGCGCATGAGCACTTTGCAAAAAACGCCCTCACAGGGTTCGGGCGCATCGGCGGACGACCGGTGGGAATCGTCGCCAACCAGCCGTCTCATCTGGCCGGTTGCCTCGACATCAATGCGAGCAACAAGCTGGCGCGCTTCATCCGCTTCTGTGACTGCTTCAATCTGCCGATCATCACCTTCGAAGACGTCCCGGGATATCTTCCCGGAACGCAACAAGAGTGGGGTGGGATCATTCGTCACGGCGCAAAAATCGTTTACGCGTACGCGGAAGCTACGGTGCCGAAGATCACGATTATTACGCGCAAAGCCTACGGTGGCGCTTACGCCGTGATGGGTCCCAAGCATGTTCGCGCCGATGTGAACTGGGCCTACCCGACTGCGGAGATCGCCGTCATGGGTGCCGATGGCGCCGTGAACATCATCTTCCGTAAGGAGCTCAAGGAAGCGGGCGAAGACTCCGAGGCCAAGCGCAAAGAGCTGGTCGCCGACTACCGTTCGCGATTCGCGACTCCGTTTAGGGCTGCAGAGCTCGGCTACATCGACGGCGTCATCAGTCCTACTGAAACGCGGGTACGCATCGGCCAGGCGCTGGCCATGCTCGCAAACAAGAAAGACACCAACCCGCCGAAGAAACACGGCAACATCCCTCTGTGAGGCAGGAGTCGAGCTAGTGGAAGCCGCATCCATCGCCCAAGTCGCACATCAGGTGCCATCAGTCGGACCGTTTGCGCTCAGCGCAATCGGGATCTTCGTCGTGTTTTCGGCGCTGACTACCTTGGTACTCGTACTAATGGTGTTCTCGAAGCTGCTTGCCAACGTCCCTGACCCGGGACACGGCGCGAAACCAGCAGCACGGGTAAAAAAACCAAAACCTAATAAGGCGGGTGCGACCGCCACCGGCAAGAGTCAAGAAGACACATTGCTGGCCGTCGCGCTTGCCGCTTACGGAATGCACTTAGGGCGACGCATCAGCGTACGTTCGCCCCAGCCGTCTTCGTCATGGCTGCATTCCGCACGCGCGGTGCAGGTGCACCGCTTTCCGACCAAGCGCTGACAAGGATTTCCACAAGCGTATGGCTACCTACAAAGTCAAAGCAGAAGGCAAAGAGTACAAGGTCGACGTGGCCGAGAAGGCTAGCGGAGGTGCGACTGTCAAAGTTGACGGTCACACATTCGAAGTCGAAATGGCCCAAGCGCCGGTGGCTGCACCCGTTGCCGGCGCACCAGTGGCCGCTCGGCCCACACCGGCCGCAGCCAAACCGGCGACTCCAAGTGGAGGCGGTGGTGCTGGCGCGGTGATGGCACCCATTCCCGGTGTCGTCACCCAGGTCTGCGTCGCCGTTGGCGATGCAGTAACCGCAGGGCAAACGGTGCTCAAGTTGGAAGCCATGAAAATGGAAAACGATATTGCAGCGCCAATAGACGGAACGATTACCGAAATCGCCGTCAAAGAAGGCAGTGAAGTCAGCGACGGCCAACTCATGGTCGTGATTGGGTAATGATGCGATGAGTAATTTCCGCGAAGAAGCTGACCGTTGGAAGAAGAACACGCTCGGGCCGAGCCTGGAGCGAAACGCGCCTCGTCGCGAACGCTTCGCCACGTCTTCCGATATCGAACTCGACACCGTGTATGGTCCTGAAGAGGACGACTATTCGGACGACCTCGGCATGCCCGGCGAGTACCCGTTCACGCGCGGCGTGCAGCCATCAATGTACCGCGGCCGTTTCTGGACCATGCGCCAGTACGCGGGATTCGGAACCGCCGAAGAATCCAACCAACGCTACCGCTACCTGCTTGAGCAAGGCACCACCGGCCTCAGCGTTGCTTTCGACCTGCCCACGCAAATGGGGCGCGACAGTGACCACCAGTTGGCTAACGGCGAAGTCGGCAAAGTTGGAGTCGCGATCGATTCGCTAGCCGACATGGAAACTTTGCTAGCGGACATCCCGTTGGACAAGGTCACCACGTCGATGACCATCAATTCGACCGCCGCGATTTTGCTTGCGTTCTATCTCGTGGTTGCCGAGCGCCAGGGCGTGCCTTGGGACAAAGTCGGCGGCACGATCCAGAACGACGTACTCAAGGAGTACATCGCTCGCGGCACCTACATTTTCCCACCTGCGGCATCCATGCGGGTGATCACCGATATTTTCGAGTTCTGCACGGAGAACGTGCCGCGCTGGAACATGATTTCGATCAGCGGCTACCACATCCGCGAAGCTGGCTCGACGGCGGCGCAGGAAATCGCCTTCACTCTCGCCAACGGCATCTCCTACGTTGATGCCGCCCTGAAGGCTGGCCTCGACATCGATGCTTTCGCTGGGCGCCTCTCGTTCTTCTTCAACGTTCACAATGACTTCTTTGAAGAGACCGCGAAATTCCGTGCCGCTCGCCGAATGTGGGCGCGCATCATGAAGGAACGTTTCGGAGCCAAGAAAGAGCGCTCAATGATGATGCGCTTTCATTCGCAGACAGCCGGGTCCTCCCTTACCGCGCAGCAACCGGTCAACAACGTGGTGAGAACCGCACTGCAGGCGCTCGCCGCGGTATGCGGCGGCACGCAATCGCTGCACACCAACGGTTACGACGAAGCGCTGAGTCTGCCAACGGCCGAAGCGGCTCGCACCGCGTTGCGCACGCAGCAAGTGATTGCCCATGAGTCGGGCGCCGCCAACGTCGCCGACCCCCTTGGCGGATCGTGGTTCGTGGAAAAATTGACCGACGAACTCGAAGCCAAGGCTGTTGAGTATATCGAAGCAATCGACAAACTTGGCGGGGCGGTTTCGGCGATCGAGACCGGGTTCCAACAGCGAGAGGTTCAACAGGCGGCCTACGTCTACCAGCAAGGTGTCGAGTCTGGCGCCGAAGTCATCGTCGGGGTCAACAAGTTCACGAGCGAGGAAACTGAAAAGTACGACCTCCTCAAGCTCGATCCCACGATCGAAAAGCGACAGCTCGAGAAAATCGCGGCAGTGCGCAACGAGCGTGACGAGGCCAAAACCCAAAGTGCGCTAGCCGAAGTAACCCGGTGTGCTGAGACCGACGAGAACATAATGCCGCCGATCATCGATGCCGTACGTGCTTTCGCGACGCTCGGTGAAATCTCGGATGCGATGCGCAACGCGTTCGGCGAGTTCGACGCGCCGGTCTTTATCTAACGTGATGGCAGGCGGGGCCCTTTGAAAGCTGGCCGCAGCGCCACGCCGACGTCGAGCGTTGAGCGTCGAATTCTCGAAGCTCTCGAGAAGCTCAAGAAACCACAAGCAACCAATGTCCGACTGCGCAAGGCTGTAGGGGCTAGCCCCCGCGACCTCGAAGAAGCGCTGGACGCGCTCGAAGAACGAGGCGAAATCGTCCGCGGCGCGAAAAATCGCGTCAGCCTCCCCTCCCAAGCCGGCCTGATTGCTGGGCGTGTAAGTTTGGGCCGTCGCGGCGGCGGCGTGATCCTCCCGGATGTGCCCGGGCCTCCCCTCAGACTAAAACGCGACAATGCGCGCCCCGCGCTAGACGGGGATCGGGTACTTGCAACCGCCACGCCCGATACGCGCCACGGGCTGCAACAAGGCAGGGTCGCGTCAGTAACCGAACGCATGCGCACGCATGTCGTCGGAGCGGCTTCCCACCGAGATCCACGCGTGTTGGAAGCGCAGGACTCGCGACTCGGCCAGTACCTGATTGCACTTTCGGACGACAGCCCCGAGGCCGTCGCCGGGCACACCGTGTGCGCTGAAATCGTTGAGTACCCAACTTCATGGCGCGACCTGATCGTCCGTGTCGTCGAAGACTTGGGAGAAACCGGCTCTTTGCCCACAGAGATCGAAGGGATTCTTCGCGGCGCTGGGATCCAACGCGAGTTTCCGGAGACGGTACTCGAAGCGACACGGTCGCAAGCCGCAGCGACCGACGAGGAGTTAGCAACCCGCACAGACCTGCGCGACCTCGTCACTTTCACGATAGACCCGGCCGACGCCAAGGATCACGACGATGCCGTGTCGGTCGCCGTGACACCGAACGGTTGGCGACTGGTGGTATCGATTGCTGATGTCGCGCACTACGTACCCGCTGGGGGAGTGTTGGACGCGGAGGCGTTCGAACGAGCAACGAGCGTTTACCTTCCGGGCACTGTCGTCCCAATGCTACCGCACGAGTTGTCGAACGACCTCGCCAGTCTGCGCCCCGACGTCGATCGCCTCGTGGTCTCCGCGCTGATCGACATTTCGAACGACGGCGATGTTACCGCTACCGATTTTGCGCGCTCAATCATTCGCAGCCGAGCACGTGTGTCGTACGAAGAAGCGCAGGCGACACTAGATGGCGACCCGCCAGCAAGCATGCCGAGCGAGGTTCGCGATTGTATTGAGCCGATGCGCGACTGTGCCGCTTCGCTCCTTGCGCGCCGTCTTGCCCGCGGAAGCGTTGATCTCAACCTTCCTGAAGCGCAGGTTGTCGTCGACGACGATGGCAACGCGACAAACATCCGTCGTCGCGACCGTATCTTCGCCCACCGTATCGTCGAAGAGTTCATGTTGGCCGCAAACGAGGCCGTCGCCCGATTCCTCGAACAGCGCAAAGCCCCGTTCCTGTACCGCATCCACGAACGCCCGTCGCAAAAAACGTTCGCGGAACTGGCCACACGTCTAGAGGCGATCGGTTTGCGGATTGACCGCGATGGAGCTCGCCTGGAGCCGCTGGTTCTGCGAGCACCTTTGGCGGCAGCGAAAGGCCAACCTTTCGAACGCCAGGCCAACTTGATGGTGCTTCGCTCGATGACGCAGGCCCGTTACTCAGGCGTCAAAGAAATTCACTTTGGGTTGGCGAGCGAGGCCTACTGTCACTTTACTTCGCCGATTCGTCGTTATCCCGACCTCATCGTACACCGCGCGTTGCTAGCCGAACTCGGGTTCGACACAGGGCTTCCACTTCGCGACGCCGCGCTTGAAGAAGCCGCGGTCCACTGTTCGAGAAGAGAGAGGCGGGCAATGGAAGCCGAACGCGATGCCGTACGCGTCGCGGCCGCTTTGCTGATGCGGCCCTACATTGGCGATGTTTTCGAAGCCACGGTCGCGACCGTTGATCGCTGGGGATACGGAGTCGAACTTGACGACATCTTCGTCGAGGGTTCGGTGCATGTCGGCCGATACAACGAGTATCTCGACTACATTCCCGAGCACATGGAACTCGTCAGTCGCACCTCTTCACTTAGCATTCGAATCGGCGATCACGTGAGCGTCCGGCTTGACGAAGTCGATCTCGCCTCACGCAGCATCGAGTTCGCGCCCGCTCCGCACTAAAAAATCTCTACGACCTCGCCCTCGACAGGATCAGGGCGGGCCTTAGGTTCGAGTTTGACAAACGAACCGACGTGGAGGTTTTCGACATGATAACTTTGAACAGAACAAACACCCTGCCTGATTGTTTTGGCGGCGCCCTCAACGATGTATTCGGACACCCTCTCTTTAAGTCCGAACCGTCGATAAAAGGTTGGAAACCCGCTACCGATGTGGTTGTTGATGTCGACGGCTATCGCTTTAAATTCGATGTTCCTGGTGTCGCGCGCGACGCAATTCACATCGACGTCGAAGACCGAGTCTTAACAGTCACCGGCGAACGCTCAGACGCCAGAGAGCAGAAAGAAGGTAAAGAAGCGGGTAAGGTTTGGCGACGTGAACGATTCTACGGAAAGTTCACACGCGCCTTCCAACTACCGACCGATGCCGACGCGGCAAGCATTTCCGCTCACTACGAAGATGGGGTGCTTGAAGTCAGCGTACCGAAAACCGAAGCGGTAAAGGCCAGACGAGTCGAGATCTCCGGCTAACAATATCTTCTCCAAAGAGGCATAGAAAAGGCGGCGCTCCCCGAAAAGGAGCGCCGCCTTGCTTATTGCCATCATGCTCATGGTACGCATGCTGCGAAAGTCGCAGCTACGACAAGTTCTTCATCACCAACCCGGCCACTTCGCCAAACATTTCTTGGGCGATCTGGCGCATCGCCTTGTCGCGTTCTTCAAGTTTATCGACCAACTTGCCAAGCGTGCCAAGGTAGAGTTCTAGAATCTCGGGGTCCATTTCAGGCAACCGGTCATCCATGACCACGCGGAATTGGTCGTGCGTTTCTGATATCTGCAAAAGCAAGTCTGCTTTCAGCCCGTTTTCATCTTCGCTCATCGAAATCCTCCACCGATACCGACCGGCCACGACGGGTCGCCGTGACCCATCGCCGTGAGCAGCATTAATTGCCGTCAAACAAGGAAGCGCAGCGTTCCAACGTCAGCTCGGCCAGCGAACCAAGGACAAGGTCAGCGTCGAGCATCTCGGCCGCGTGCGTGTTGGTTACCGCAACGGTTACCATCCCTGCGCGCGTGGCGGCCTGAAGTCCCGCCGGAGTGTCTTCGATCACGAGACACTGGGCGGGCCTCAAACTCGGTTCGGTTTCGGCCAACCGTCTGCAGGCTTCCAAGTAAGTTTCTGGATCCGGTTTGCTGTGTGCGACATCGTCGGCAGCAACGATCGTTTCAAAGTATTGCGCCATCTCGGTGACACCCAGAACCAATTCAATATCTCGGCCCAACGCACCGGAACCGATAGCGACACGCAGGCGACCTGTTTCCATGCCAGCCAGTGAATCTAGAAGTTCACGGACCCCCGGGTAAACTTCGACACGCTCACGCGCCAGTTCTGCAAAGCAGCGTGCTTTCTCTTTGGTCAAACGGGCGAGTTCTTCCGGCGCTGGCAACGGTCGGCCCGAGTCATCGAAAATCACGCGGAAGGCATCACGGTCATCGAAACCGATATAGCGAGCAAAGTAACTCGCCTCATCAAGGGAGATATCGTGAGCGGCCAACGCGTGCTGAAACCCCGCCAGATGGAGGCGCTCGGTGTCTACAAGCACGCCGTCGAAATCAAAAAGAATTGCGCGGAACAAAATGCTATCAGCCTGGCGGCCAGCCAAGGCCCCTACCCGCTAGCAAATGAAAATGGATGTGGGACACCGTTTGACCACCGTCTCGCCGACAGTTGCTAACCACACGGTATCCGTCTTCCGCGAACCCCTGCTCTTCCGCGATCCGTCGCGCCAAAAGATAGACCTTGCCGACGAGCGTAGTGTGCTGCTCTTCAAGGTCAGCAATCGTAGCGATATGCTCCTGCGAAATAATCAAAAGATGAGTCGGCGCTGCGGGATTGATGTCCTTGATCGCAAACAACAACGCATCCTCGTGAATTTTTTCTGCGGGGATCTGCCCAACGGCGATCTTGCAGAACAAACAATCTTCGGAAGCACTCATAACCGCCCGTTCATGCCACGACAGCACTCGGCTGGCAAAGCGGACAACAAAACCTACAGATCACGCGAGGCGTTCCAGAAGCGCATCCAGATCAGAGATGCCAAGAACGAAACTTCGCGGCCGACCGAGCACCTGAACCAAAGCGCGCCGAATATACGGCCCGCGGTGTGCTACCCCCTCTAGCGCGGCTGCTAAGTCATCGAGCGTGTGATGAGGGGCGATCAACTCGCCGGCCACGCACAGGTCCCTGAGGCGGTCACCGTCGAGCATCGCAGACGCCTCGACCACGCCAAGCATCGCCATGGACACCGCGCACACAGCCCCTTCAGGAACGGGGCCTCGCTCGGCCAGAAACGCGCCCCATGCCTCGTCAGACGCGACCAGCGCGGCGCCAGAGTCGGCACTGCCGCCCTGCTGCACGTCAACGTCGCACGAGGCCTCCTCGGCCAGAGACCGCGCCAACAATGGCGCCCAGGCTTCGAC
>JBLFWR010000080.1:0-14941 GCA_047611725.1 Binatia bacterium
GGCTACCGACGGACCTGGCGCTTGAGAGTTTCGACCGAGACCTCGATAGGTAGCGTGATCTACTCTCGGTCGAATGGGAATGTGCAGCCGCTAGAGCCCGCCGCGGACCGCGCGGGCTCGGTGTCCGGCGGTGATGCCTTGGCTGAAAATTTCGCCGTTCATGAAGTCTACCATCCATGCTTCGCCCCCAATGGCGGAGAAATTCACGGTCGATGTCCAGTAGCTGCGTGGTGAGGTGCAGGAACAAGTCGAGAGCGTGACATTGAAGCAGCCGGCGTTGCAGCTGAGCGTATGGTGAAACTCCTCGGAAATCGTCGGTACAGCGCAATCCAGGTGGAGGATGGTCACCAGTTCTTTGTAGTTAGGGAGGCGCCAGTCACAGTGGCCAGCGAAGCAATTGGCACCTGCACCGGCGACATCGTTCAGAGTAGCCAGGAACACAGAGACCACCGTCTCGTCGAAGCCCAATCCATTGTCACAAGTGCCGTCTACCGGGGCGCTGTCTTCGCACCATGTGAACGACTCATCCACGTGGTGAAGGCCGGCACCACTGGCTTTCTTCTTCTCCCACATCAGTCCAGTGTTTTGGTCAGTGATCGTGCCGTCGCTGTTGTCGGTCAACAAGAACGGCGCGCCAGCTTGAACGTATCCGTCGCTTCCTGTGCCGTAACTTGACGTCTGTCCGGTCACGGTGAGACTCGAAGTGGTTACGCAGTTGCTGACGTCGAACATGCAGTTGGTGCAGTCGAGCAACCCACCACCGCTGTACCCCAAGAACACGCAGGTCGCGCCATTGAGATCGAGTGTGTCGCACATCTCACCCTTCTCGGCGACGTCGTTGCCGCATACCGACGCTTGACCACAGGTGATGTCGGGGGGGGGTCGTTGATATTGCCTTTGATGGCAGCGTCGACAGTGGCCAGCGCCACCAGTGCGTCTGCCTGTTTCGTGGAGGCGGGCAGAGACCTACGGCTGGAGGGTTTCTACTTCCTGCCACTTTTCTCACAGGGGCTCAGCAAGCGTTTTCGCAATGTCACGGGCGGCACGAACGAACTCGTGTTTGGGTTCGAGTACACTACGGGTCGAGGCAAGCACCAGCACAGGTCGCAGCAAACGGTCGCGGCGTTTCGTGTAAACGGTGCCGACTTTCCTGCCTTCGATCTCAAGCCTGCAAATTTCGCCGATCGAGTCGCGGCAGGCTTCGGTGGCCAGGACATAGACTTTCCTGAAGACCCCGAGTTCTCGAAGGCTTTTCGACTACGCGGAACTGGTGAACTCATGACCCGCGAACTTTTCGACGAAGCCGCACGGTATCTCCTGCGCGAAAACCCCGACTGTTACCTTCAAGGCTCGCGAGAGTGGGTTCTCGCCTTCCGCGCGGGAATACGCCCTAAAGCATCGGGCATGGTGGAATTCGTGGCGGCGGCACGCCGCATCACGCGGCCTTTTGTGGAGCGTTGACCGGGCTCGCGGCGGCGAGACGGGTGCAAGAACCCTCGGGGACGCCATCTTTCTCATCGCCTCCGCGCCAGTCGAGATGGTCCCGATTCTCCGAAGCTTGCTGTAGGCGAGCATCGCAAGGATCTGCACCGCGTGGTCGCGGCAGCGACCGGGGGAGTTGATCACTCGACATTCCGGCTCCCTTGGGTGTGAGCCGCTCCGCCACAGGAGGCTGACCGCGCACAACCGTATGCTACTGATGGCATTTCCTTCACCAAGGGCTGTCAAAGGCGCTGGGCACCTGGACGGAGTCCAGGTACTCTAGACGAATGATCGATGAAGCCCTCCTCGCAAGAGCCGCGAGTCTCAGCCCGGCCGAACGCCTCGAACTAATCGGTGCTCTCTGGGATACGATACCTCACTCTGAACTCCCGGTAACCGACCAGGAGAAACGCCTCCTTGACGCCCGGCTAGCTGATGCCGATCGAAACCCAGAAGCCGAATCTCTCCTCTCAGAAACAAAGGCACGCCTCGGGCCCGACGGACATTGAGTTTTCAGGTTCGCGTTCGCCGGGCCGCAGAGCTCGATATCTCCGAGGCACAGGCTTGGTACGAGACGCAGCAGTCCGGGCTCGGTGTGCGATTTTACGGTGAAGTGATGCAGGTACTTGATCGCTTCGACGGCGCGCCGCTCATCTATCCCGTCGTGCATCCCGTCGTGCATCGTGACGTGCATCGGGCAGTTGTCAGGAAGTTCCCTTTTCTGGTGTGGTATCGCGTCCTAGATCAAACAGTACAGGTGCTCGCCGTCACGCACGCCAAACAGCATCCGACGAAGCCGTTTTCGCGCTTGCAGTAAGGGTGCCGAAGAGGGCCTCTGCCGAGTGGCGGCCGATTCGGTTCATCTCGTTCGCGTCATGCGGGCCAAGCGATACCTGCGACTGTGCCTGCCGTATCCTTGAGGCTACATTCCCCGGGGAATGTCCCAGAACGGAGAACGCGGTGCGGCGGTAGTACTGCCCGCAACCGTCTGCGAGGTTGGGGCGACTTCGTCCGAAGTTCTGCCCACCCGGGCTTACTCGGTAGGCAGCGGGCGCGGCCTACTACGTTGTCTGGCCGATCCCTCGCAGCGGATGAAATCGAAACCGCAAAGCCACCCGTAGGGTGCAAGAACCCTTGGGGACGCCAAATTTCACTACGCGTGCGAGCCGCGGCAGAGGTCGCAAGCCGCGGCTTGATCCCCTCCAGTCTCTATCTTGCCTCCTCCCGTCGTCCCCGATTCTTATGCTTGATCGAATGTAGCCACGAGGCTACATTTTGCGTGTGGTCGAAATTCGTAAGACCTACGTATTCGCCCGTTGGCTTGATGCGCTGCGCGACCTTCGAGGCCGCGCCCGTGTGCAGGCCAGAATCGCGCGCTTGGCTACGGGAAACGCAGGTGATGTCGCGGCGGTTGGCGGTGGGGTGTCGGAATTGCGGATTCACTTTGGGCCCGGCTACCGGGTGTACTTCGTGCGGCGCGGGAAGAAACTCGTGATTCTTCTCGCGGGCGGTGCAAGAGCACTCAAGCTGCGGACATCCACACAGCCCAACGTCTCGCACGTGAACTGGAGGACTAATGAGGATGAGCAAAACGAAAACTACGCGCTACGATGTGGCCGAGCACCTTCGCACCCCTGAGGAGATCGCCGCCTACCTCGAAGCCTGCCTCGAGGAGGCGGAAGGTGATGCGGCTTTCGTCGCCAAAGCTCTTGGGGATATCGCACGAGCCAAGGGGATGACTCAGGTCGCACGCGATGCGGGTTTGTCACGCGAGAGCCTTTACAAGGCACTGTCGGGTGAACGGAGTCCGGACTTCGCCACCATCTTGAAGGTTGTCGGGGCGCTCGGACTCAAACTCCACGCAGAACTGGCCTGACACCTAGGGAGAGAAGTTCTCAACAGTCTGCGCGACCTGTTGGGGACGGGGGAGAGTCGCAAGGCTTCAAGGATTCAGCAATGGCGGCACTGTACGCAACCGCGGCCGGCAAGATGTTATCTGAGTAACTTACTCTTCGTCGTTATGGAGAAGGTCCGGACGCCGCGCCGCAGTGCGAGCCAGAGCCTGTTCCTCGCGCCATCGACGGATCGCCGCGTGATTCCCGGAGGTTAGAACCGTAGGGACTGTCACTCCGCGAAACTCGGCCGGGCGCGTGTATTGGGGGTATTCGAGGCGGTCGGGTCGCGAGAACGATTCCTCGTCGGTGGAACTGTGCGAGCCCAGAACGCCGGGAATCAGTCGCCCTACAGCGTCGATGACGGCCAGCGCTGCGAGCTCTCCGCCGGTGAGCACGTAGTCTCCGATCGAGATTTCTTCATCGAACAGACAGCGCGCCCGTTCATCGACTCCCTCGTAGCGCGCGCAGAATAGCAAAATGGGTTTGCCCTGGGTCGCCAGTCGTCGCGCGCTGGCCTGATCGAAACGTTTCCCCTGCGGTGTGAGCAGGATGCGGTGGATTCCCGGAAACTGTTCCGCGCAGTGTTCGACGGCGGCGAAGATTGGTTCAGGGCGCATGACCATGCCCGGTCCGCCACCGTAGGGAGAGTCGTCGATCGGGTGGGGACTGCCACCGGTGAAGTCGCGAAGCTGGTGGGCGCGTATTGCCAGATGCCCTTCGCGGCAACCTCGACCAATGACTCCGGTATCGGCGGCTGCTTCAACCAGCTCCGGAAACAGGGTTAGAACCTCGAAGGCTTGGGTCATCGGTCGTCGCCTTTGGGTTTGGCGGGAGGCTCGGGCCAGACCAGGCCGTCGCTTTCTACGACAAGCTTGCGTGCTGTCGCGTCGATCTCCCTGACCACGTCGTTGATCGCGGGCACGAGGATTTCTCCCTTCGGTCCGACAACAACGTAAACATCATTGGCGCCTGTCGGGATCACCTGTTTGAGCTCCCCTAACAGTTCGCCATCGGTGGAGAAGACCGAACAGCCAAGTAGGTCGATGTCGTAGTACTGGCCGTCTTCCAGCGCTGGTAGATCTTCTCGCGGGACCGAAACTTCCGCTCCGATGAGAGTGGCTGCTTCCTCGCGAGTGCCGATGCCAGACAGGCGCACGAAGAGGCCACCTTTGTAGGGAGCGCAAGACAGGAGTTCGCGGACGGTGCAGGTTTCGTTCTGCTTGATTGTCAGCTGGGTGCCGGGCCCAAGATCATGGGCCAGCGACGCGTCGATGCGCAATGCCAACTCGCCCCGCAACCCACGCGTGCGGACAAAACTCGCGATTACGATCGTTGGAGAAAGAGTCGAGACGAGCGGCTCCGGTTTGCCGGGGCCGCTAATCTTCGATGATTTCGAGGGAGACTTTGGCGTTGGCTTTCGAGGCAGCCGCGTTAAGGATCGTGCGCAGCGACTTTGCCGTGCGTCCCTGCTTGCCGATTACACGACCGAGATCGGCCTTGTCGACTCGCAGTTCGTACAATGCACCTCCGTCCACGATCTTTTCAGATACGGAGACAGAGTCTGGGTTTGTGACAAGGTTTTTGGCGAGGAACTCAACCAACCCTTGGAGTGAGACGGGCAGGGGCGTAGCAATCGCTACGCTGGGATCCCCGCGTCCTTCATCAGCTTCGCCACTACTGGAGTTGGCTTCGCACCCTTCTTCAACCATGAGCCAATTTTCTCCGCATCAAGCTTGACCTCAACCGGTTCGGTTAACGGATTGTAGGTACCAACCTGTTCAAGGTTACGTCCATCGCGCGGCATACGGATGTCGGCAACAACGATTCTATAGAATGGGCGCTTTTTGCTCCCGTGACGGGCGAGTCGAATCTTGACAGCCATGAACTTCCTCGATTCTCCAAGCCCAGCGCGCCCGTTTCACCACTTCTGCAGTGCTTTGTAAACACTTACGTAGCGGGGTCGGAGCCGCAGCCTGCTTGGTCAATACGTTAAAAAATGAAAGCCCCTCGCCGCACTGCGGCGAGGGGCCTCCGTTTATGAGCTGAAAAAGCGTCCGGGGCAAGGCCCCGAGCCTTTTCTACATCATGCCGCCCATGCCGCCCATGCCGCCCATGCCGCCCATATCGGGTGCTCCGCCGCCGCCCTTCTTCTCTTCAGGGTTCTCGGCAACGCAGGCCTCGGTGGTCAGCATCAAGCCGGCAATCGAGGAAGCATTCTGGAGCGCGGTGCGTACGACCTTGGTCGGATCAACGATACCGGCCTTGACCATGTCCTCGAAGACACCAGTTGCAGCGTTAAAGCCGATTCCGGCCTTGCTGCGCTTGATGGTGTCGATGACGACCGCAGGCTCAGCACCAGCGTTCTTGGCGATCCAACGAGTTGGCTCTTCGATCGCGCGACGCAGGATGCGGATTCCGACACCCTCTTCCTCGTCGCACTTGACCTTGTCCAGTGCCGCAGCGCTGCGGATCAAGGCAGTACCGCCACCAGGGACGATACCTTCCTCAACTGCTGCGCGAGTGGCGTGAAGGGCGTCTTCGACGCGAGCCTTCTTTTCCTTCATCTCGATCTCGGTGGCTGCACCGACCTTGATCACCGCGACGCCACCAACCAACTTGGCGAGACGCTCCTGGAGCTTCTCACGATCGTAGTCAGAGGTTGTGTCTTCGATCTGGCGGCGGATCGTGTTGATCCGGCCTTCGATGTCGGCCTTCTTGCCGGCACCATCGACGATCGTCGTGTTGTCTTTGTCGATGACGATGCGCTTGGCCTTGCCGAGATCACTCAAAGTGACGTTCTCAAGCTTCAGCCCGAGCTCTTCCGAGATGACCTTGCCGCCGATCAGGGTGGCAATATCCTTGAGCATCTCCTTGCGACGATCGCCGAAGCCAGGGGCTTTGACGGCGGCCACATTGAGGGTGCCACGGATCTTGTTGACCACCAGGGTCGCCAGAGCCTCACCGTCGATGTCCTCGGCGATGATCAAAAGCGGGCGGCTGGACTTAGCGACAGCCTCAAGCAGCGGCAGCATGTCCTTCATGTTCGAGATTTTCTTCTCGTTAACCAGCACCAGACAGTCTTCGAGCGTGACGCTCATGTTGTCGGGGTTGGTCACGAAGTAAGGAGAAAGGTAGCCGCGGTCGAACTGCATGCCTTCAACGACGTCCAGGGTCGTGTCCAGTGCTTTGTTCTCTTCAACCGTGATCACGCCTTCCTTGCCGACCTTGTCCATTGCTTCGGCGATGATCGCGCCGATGGTGGTGTCGGAGTTGGCTGAGATCGAACCAACCTGCGCGATTTCATCGCGGCTCTTGGTCGGCTTGGACAGGGTGCGCAGGGCACCAACGATTGCTTCGACGCCCTTGTCGATACCGCGCTTAAGCGACATCGGATCGTGTCCAGCTGCAACCATCTTGGCGCCTTCGGCGAAGATCGCGCGGGCCAGCACGGTGGCAGTGGTGGTGCCGTCGCCAGCGACGTCGGAAGTCTTTGAAGCGACCTCCTTCACCATCTGAGCGCCCATGTTTTCGAACTTGTCGTCGAGCTCAATGTCCTTAGCTACCGAGACACCGTCCTTGGTGACATTCGGGGCGCCCCAGGACTTCTCGAGGCAGACATTGCGGCCACGTGGGCCGAGGGTAACGGTGACGGCGTCGGCGAGGGTGTTTACACCCCGCAGAAGTTTGTCGCGCGCGTCTTGAGAAAATTTGACGGTTTTCGCCATGGAATCAGATCCTCCGGTACTTGATAGGGGTTTAGCCGATCACGCCGAGGACGTCGTCCTCGCGCATGATGAGGTGCTCGGTGCCGCCGATGGAAATCTCGTTTCCGGCGTACTTGTTGAAGAGGATGCGGTCACCCTTCTTCAGGTCGAGCTTGCGGATTTCGCCGTCTTCGGTGATGCGTCCGTTACCTACGGCAACGACGGTCCCCTCTTGCGGCTTTTCTTTGGCGGAATCGGGAATGATGATTCCGCCAGCGGTGGTCTCTTCCTCGTCAATACGACGGACGAGGATGCGGTCGTGCAAAGGACGAACTTTCATCGGTCGAACTAGCCTCCTGGGACTTTTGTAGAGTTGCGGCGCTCGGCGCTCGCTTGGCCAGCCATATTAGGTGGCTAGCCCTGTGAATGAGTCTGTGTTCTCAGGTAGGCACGCAACCACGACTGTCAAGCCGCTGTCTGCCAAAAAAAGGCAAAAGGGCTTGAACTTTTCGATCTACGCGATGTTGAACGACCTTTCGGGGCCTATCTTCGCCGCGACAGCTCCTCGCTGAACTGGCGGTACATGATTTCCCATTCGGCGCTGCCCTCGGGGACCTCGCGCGATAGCGATTCGATGCGCTGGCGGACCCGCCGGTCGAGTTCAGGATCGGCACTGCTTTTCTGTGTCAGACGGTCGGCGATGTGGCGCACGAGGGCACCCTTGTCGAGCACATCGACGCCTTTTGCCTCTCCTAGAGCTTTGGCAACCGCCAGAGAGATCGATTCGACCCGTGCTTCGTTGAGTTTGGCCATTAGATGGGGTTCCTCGTCAGGAAGTGAAGCCGTGCTTCTTGGCTAGCTGTTTTCGAATACCGGCGAGCAGGACTTCGTGATCCAGGCCTTCGGCTTGGCGCCCCATCGCCCGCAAGGTCGCCTGTGCTTCCCGCTCGATGGAGGTCTCGGCGGCGAAATTAGTGGCGATCGTCTGGATGATGATGTCAGCGACCTGATTGGCGGGCCCTTTCACCAGCGGCGGCGCCGATGTCAGTAAGTCGTTGGCGAGTGACCGTCCGAGTCTCTCGATCTCCTGCGCTGTCATTGTAGCCATTGCGCCTTTTGAACCCTCGGCCCCGGCTTTGCAAGGAATATCGCAGTGGGCATTGCAGGAACATTGCCGGAGGATCGGCTGTGAAGCGTTGACGCTGGGCGGGGCGACGCGGACAATGTGACCTTCCGCGCCACTTGCGTGAATTGCGCGACTTGCGCCACCCATGACACCCGCGCCACCCGGGTGGTCGCCTAAGGTTGAACCGTTGCTCCAGAAACCCCCCGCTTTGCACCTCCGTAGCCGCGTCGCTCTCGTGGCTCCTGCCGGCGCTCCGGTTTGGAGTCGGGTCGAGGCCGGAACGGCAATTCTGGAAAGCTGGGGTCTTGAAATCGTCGGTTTGGCTGAGGCCACCAGCCACCGCTATTTGGCGGGCCCGGATCACGAACGGTGTCTGGCCTTGGAGCAGGCTCTGGCGGATCCATCAATCTCAGCCGTTCTCAGTGTCCGCGGTGGCTATGGAGCTGCTCGCCTGGCTCCGACCCTTTGTCTGGATGGGATCGCGTCACATCCCAAAATTTTCGTCGGCTACAGCGATATCACACTTCTTCTAGACCGCATCGCCAGCGACCAGCAGGTGGTGGCATTCCACGGGCCGATGGTCGGAAGTGATTTGCCCGATCTCAACGACGAATCCCTGGAACGCTATCGCCGTTTTCTCTTCGGGGAAGAAGGCTGGTGGGAGGGCGCCTGTCAGGGCAGCTGGCGAAGCGGCAGTGGCAGCGGCGAGGGGCGATTGGCCGGTGGCTGCCTTTCGGTGTTGGTCACGACTCTTGGCACTCCCTGGGAAATCGAAACCGAGGGTGCAGTTCTGTTCCTAGAAGATATCGATGAGCGCCCCTACAGCCTGGATCGCATGTTCACGCATCTTCGGCAGGCGGGAAAGCTCCACGGCCTGGCTGGTCTAGTACTGGGTTCGTTTCTTGAATGCGGTGAACGTCAGGGCTCGCCAACCGATCCGGATTTGCTACGCGAGATCGTCATGGAAGCGGTCGAGGGTACCGACTACCCGGTCCTTTATGGGTTCGACGCCGGTCACGGGTCGGGCAACGTGGTGCTCCCGATTGGTTGTGTTGTTGGCGTCGATGGCACGCGCGCTCACGTCGAATTGCTTGAGTCGGCATTGGCCGAGTAGCCAAATTTAGCGGAGCCTCTTGCCGCTCGCTGTGATTCCGAAACAGCGGCGTATTGGGCCGCGATAGGTAAAAGATCGACGATGCCCAGAACCGGTTCAGCCCAATCACAGCTTCGCGAGATGCTCGACGAAGCCTGCACACAGGGGGTCAGCCCCGGCGCTGCCCTGGTGGTCGGTAATGGCGACGAGATGCTGGCCGAGTGTTATGCGGGCTGCTTGGAAGCGGGCGGTTCGCCGGTTGGTCCGAACACCGTGTTCGACCTCGCATCACTGACCAAGCCTTTGGTCACAACGGCAATCGCTCTTACCCTGGTCAAGCTCGGGGAACTCGATCTTGATGAAGAGGTCGCAGCAATACTTCCGGAGTTCGGCGAAGACGGCATCGAGCCCACCGCGGCGATGACCGCAGCTCGACGCAGCGTTCGTGTCAGCCAACTTCTCGACCACAGCTCCGGACTGCCCGCCCACGATCGTTTCTGGGAGCGCGCCGGAGTCAATCGCGCATCCGTGTTCGCCGCAGCCACGGCTACACCTTTGGCCTGCCCCCCCGGCCAGCGATCGATCTACAGCGACATCGGCTTTCTCGTCCTAGGCGCACTGATCGAACACCGCACCAACACCCCCCTGCGTTATTCGGGGACGGGTACCGATTTATTTATGGGGACAGGCACCATTTTTCCCGACTCCACTGCACTGGTGGCACCAACCGGATACGACACGGACGGCAATCTAATTCGCGCGGTGGTCAACGATGACAACGCGCGCGCAATGGGTGGGGTCGCTCCGCATGCCGGGCTGTTCGCAACGGCATCGGCAGTCCACCGCTTGGCGGGGACCTGGATTCGGGCTTGGCGTGGCGAGGGGGGACCGTTGGATTCTGTTTTGGTACGCAAGGCTTGGACGACGCGCGCCTGCACGCAAGAACCGTCGACCTGGGTTTCAGGCTGGGATACCCCGAACGCCGAGGGCTCGAGTGCAGGTTCGAAGATCGGTAGCCCGGCAGTCGGCCATCTCGGTTTTACGGGGACGTCGCTTTGGATCGACCTGGAGCGCGGGGTGCATGTGGTGCTGCTCACGAACCGGGTTCACAACAATGCCGGGCTCGACGGAATCCGAGCGCTGCGGCCGCGCATTCACGACGCAATTTTTAGCGCCTTCGATGACGGGCGACTCTAGACAAGACCCGCGAGACAGTAGCCAAGCATGAACGACGAGAAACGCGGCGGCGAAAACCGCCACATTCATCTATCCGGTATTTGCGGCGTCGGAATGGCGCCGGTTGCGGTGATGCTCAAGGAAGCTGGCTTTCGCGTTACTGGTTCGGACAAAGCGGCGTTTCCGCCGATGAGCGAGGTCCTAGCCGCTGCAGGCATCACGGTTATGGAGGGGTACGGCCCGGCCAACCTCGACCCGCGCCCCGACCTCGTCGTCATCGGAAATGCTCTGACGCGCACCAACCCCGAAGCCGTTGCGGTTGAAGAAGCCGGCATCGATCGAATCTCATTCCCCGAAGCGGTCGAGCGTTTCTTCCTGCCCGGCAAGCGATCTCTGGTCGTGGCCGGCACCCACGGCAAGACGACAACGACGGGAATGCTTGCTCACTGTCTGGCCATTGCGGGCGAAGATCCCGGTTTTCTCGTCGGTGGCCTAGTTCGAGATCTGGGCGTCCTGGCACGTCGCGGCGAAGGCCAATGGTTCGTCATTGAGGGCGATGAGTACGACACCGCCTACTTTGACAAGGGCCCAAAATTTCTTCACTACGCGCCGTCCGCGGCGATCGTGACCAGCGTCGAGTTCGATCACGCCGATATCTATACGGACGTGGAGCACGTCAAAAGCTCGTTTCGTAAATTGGCAGACCTGATTCCTAGCGGCGCGCCGCTTGTGGGTTGTGTCGATTATCCGCACTTGCTCGACGCCGTGGATGGTGTCGGTGCCGGCAAATTCATCGGCTACGGTGAGTCCGACGGTGCGCTTTGGCAGCTCGGCCCCGTTGCGGTTGACGAGCGCGGCACACGCTTTACGCCACGTTTCCGCGGCAAGGTTCAGCCCGAGCTACGTGTCGGCCTGGTTGGTGCGATGAACGCGCTGAACGCCCTGGCCGTGACCGCGCTTTGGAACGAGCTGGGGCTCGACAAGGCAGCGCTGGTCGAAGGTTTGGCGAGTTATCGGGGAGCGGCCCGCCGCCAGGAGATTCTCGGCGAAGCCTCTGGAGTTGTCGTCATCGACGATTTCGCTCACCACCCCACAGCCGTTGCGGCGAGTCTTGCTGCGATCCGAGAGCGATTCCCGACCCGGCGGATCTGGGCAGCGTTTGAACCACGTTCCAACACCAGTCGGCGCGCGGTGTTCCAACAGCGTTACACGGATGCGTTGGCAGCGGCGGATTGCGTCGCGCTAGGCGCTGTTTACGCGAAGCCGAACGACCCACTTTCGGCGGACGAAATGTTGTCAACCGAACGTATCATCGCCGATCTTGTCGCTGACGGCACGGTTGCATGGACCGAAGATGGCCCCGACGCCATTCTGGAACGCCTGCTGCTTGAGGTTCGCGAAGGCGATGTGGTTGTCGCCATGTCCAACGGTGCGTTCGGTGGTCTACCGCGACGCCTGCTGGCCGCGCTCGGCCCGTGTAGCTGAGGCGACTGTAGCTGAGGCGACCGCGGCTGAGGCCACCGCCAACCCGCCAACCCGCCGGCAATCCGCCTGGTTCGCTGCTGCTAGTTGCTCGGCCAAACGCGTCGATAGTTGCGCACGTTGCGCAGAATATTTTTCACGTAGTCGCGGGTCTCGCGATATGTGATCGACTCGATCAACTCGTCATCGTCCATACCGGTGCCAGCTTTTTGCCAGCGCGCGGCAGCGGTCTCTCCGGCGTTGTAGCCGCCCAACGCTAACTCGACACGCCCGTCGAACTCCTTGAGCAGTCCGGCAAGGTAGGTTGTCCCGAGCGCGATATTGGTGTGCGGATCGAACAGCCGTTCGCGTCCCGCGTCGGCAATACCAGCGGTTGGGGCGACCCGCGCGGCTGTAGACTCAAGCAACTGCATGAGGCCAAGCGCCTGCGCGGGGGAAACGGCTCCCGCGTCAAAGGCCGATTCCTGTCGCATCAGTGACCACACGATCGTCGAATCCAGCCCGAGCTTTGCAGACTGCGCTTCAACGAAACCTCGATGCGCGCGGGGGTATAGAAACGGCCGCAGCTCGGCCTGCTTGATCAGCCCCCGACGACTCAGATCCAGTGCCTGATGGAAGGCCAGGCCCGATGCCCCGATGCCTTCCAGGGTCGGTAGCAGTGTACGGCGTGATGCCGCTGACAAGCGTTTCAAAGAAGCCTCAAGGTCTTTCAGTGATAGGGCGACCAGACCGGCATCGCCGAGATCACGGGCACGCAGCCAAGCCCGTTTTGCGCTGGAGCCCAGGGCTGATGGGTCGGCGCGCAGCGATTGGGTAGGAAGTCGAGGCGCGGTGATTCCACGCCGCCGTTCCACGGCCGATGCGTAGTATCCATCCGGGAACTCCGCCAAGACGCGGTCGAAAAGGGGTCGCGCTGCGGCCGGTTTGCCTGCCTTCTCAAGCGCTCGCGCCTGCCAATACAACGCCTCGGCTCGCCCGGCTTCAGCCGAACGCTTGGGAGCAGCATCGGCCATCTTCTTGAAGAGACCAGCGGCTTCGGTTGCGCGACCCGCCCGTAGCGCCGCCCAGCCCCGGCGCCAGTTGCTCTCCACGCGGCGTCCAAACGAGCCAATCGCGGCTGCGCGTTCGTAGGCGAGAATGGCCGCGTCGGTACGACCCGATGACTCATGGATACGGCCGATCGCGTAGTGCGCCAGCCCCGCCTCGGCTCCCGAAGATTTTAGGGTTAGATAATGTTTGAAGCCGGCCAAGGCACCGGGATCGTCGTTGGCGTTCCAACGAGTGTAAGCGGCTGCGTGAACGAGCACGGCGGCAGTTGCCGGCGACGTGGTTCGCTTCGCGACGACTTCTAGAAACTTGGCTCCCGCTTCCTTGGTCTCGAATGCCTTGGCGCGTGAAAGCAGGGCCGTCGTGCGGCGCGAATCACCAGGGTACTCGGCAAGAAAACGATCGAGTACACGAGCGCGTCCGGCGGTGTCGCCTTCGGAGGCACGTAACCGAGCGTCCGCCCACAACGCGTCGGCACCTTTGGGCGCAAGGCTGGGGTGCGTCTGGTGGAGATGATCGGTCAGATCGCGTGCCACGGAGGCCGGTTGCCCACGCGGTGCTTTGCGGCGCGCGCAATCTAGATAGACCAGCGCCCTTTTGGGATCGGCAATCAGCGCGCGGCCCGCGGCCAAGCAAATCTTCGAGCGCGCGACGGTGCCGGGTTCGTTGCGGGCCTGGGTGTCGGCCAAACGCATCAGCGCCTGGCTCCGGCCCAATGCCTCAAGAGTAGATGCCAGCCGAGCGGCCGCATCTTCACGCAGTACCGAGCGGGGGTAGGTGGCCAGAAACGTTTCCAGGAGCGCGGCTCCTTTGGCGTTGTCGATCTCTACGTTTGCAACGGCCGAGTAGAAGTCCAGGACGTCGTCCAAGTGCGGAGCTGAGGCTTTTAGGCCGCTAAAATCGGCAGCGGCGCCTTTGGGCTCAGCCTTCAGCTTGGCCACCGCGGCCGCCAACGTGGTTGCGGTTCGGCCGGGTTCAGCCGCTGGAACCGCTGGTGCGAAGGCGATGAGGATCAAGATGGCGAACAAGAGGGTGCGAAAGAAAAGCATGTAGGTTTTGAAGTTTACCTCGGCGAACTCGACAATGCAGCGTGCCCGCCTCGCAAATTCTCAATCGCCGTCTCGTCTTGGCTTCAGGCTCGCCGCGCCGCAAGGAATTGCTGGCTCGCGAGGGCATGCAATTTCGCATCGATGTGGCCGGAACTCCCGAAGAGATGCTTGATGGTGAGGCGCCGGTTGATGCCGTGGTGCGCCTAGCATTCGAGAAAGCACAAGCCGTGGTTCCGCGCGTTGCAGCCGACGAGATCGTGTTGGCGGCCGACACCACGGTCATCGTTGACGGTCAGATGCTTGGCAAACCCGAGGATCCCGAAGACGCGGCTCGCATGCTGCGTTCGCTGTCGGGTCGCAATCACACCGTAGCCACTGGTTGGGTGATTGTTGGTGGAGCCGCTGGCAGCCGGGTGGCGACCAGCGGTTGGAGTGTTTCAACGGTACGCATGCGCGAGATCTCTTTGGCTGAAGCGCGCGCCTACGCCGCTGGGCCAGAGCCGTTGGACAAGGCCGGTGCCTACGCCGTTCAGGGCGAAGGGCGTCGTTTTATCGCGTGCGTACTGGGCTCGATCGACAACGTTATCGGCTTACCGGTTGCGCAGGTACTGCGCGCATTGGCCCGCTTCGGTGTGGAGCCAGCACAATGAGCGTGTCGATTGGCGGCCCATCGATTACCGAGCGACTCGCCGCCGCCCGTGAAGCTGTGGCCCAGGCTTGTCGCGATGCGAACCGCGACCCGGCTACCGTGCGCATCGTTGCGGTGAGCAAGCGCAAGCCGGTCCAGGCGGTGCTTGAGGCAATGGCCGCCGGCCAAACAGAATTTGCGGAGAACTATCTCCAAGAAGGCGAACAAAAGATTGCCGCAGTCGCCGCAGTCGCCGCAG
>JBLFWR010000081.1:0-14922 GCA_047611725.1 Binatia bacterium
AACCAACTTCACCCCGCCCAGAACGTCGAGCCCCTGCCAGTCAGCCACACCCTGAACTACAACTGGGAGTACGACGAGAGTCGCGCAAAGCTGATGCGCTTGTACGAAAACGCCAAACGCGACCAGTAGAACTCAACCGATCGCCTGGACTGGTCGATCGATGTTGATCCCGAAAGCGAACTCGTTCCCGACATGGCAATCGGCATTTACGGAACGCCGATGTGGAACAAGCTGACCGACGCCGAAGTGAAAAAGCTTCGCCACGAAGCCATTACCTGGCAACTCGCACAATTTCTGCACGGCGAACAGGGAGCCCTGCTAGCTACTGCGCAGATCGTCGATGTCGTGCCGTGGCACGAAGCCAAACAGTACGGCGCGACGCAAGTCATGGACGAAGCACGACACGTTGAAGTGTATCGTCGCTTTATTGGCGAGAAGCTTGAGCACGAGTATCCGGTCAACCCTCAACTCAAACAGTTGCTCGACCTTATTCTCAGCGACTCGCGTTGGGACATGAAGTTTCTCGGCATGCAGATCATGGTCGAAGGGCTGGCGTTGGCCGCCTTCGGAGTCCTGAGCCTGCGAGAGTTTTGCCTGGACATGAACGAAAAGGAGCGTGAGGAGCGCGAAGACTTCGTGTACGAAGCTTCGGTACTCATGCGCGACCGCATCCTGAATCGCGAAGTGTGGGAAACCATGGGGATGGACGCCGATGCCTGCATCAAAGTATTGTTGCGGTCACCGTTGGCGTGCGAGTTCCGACGTCGGCTGTTCTCCAAAATTGTTCCGAACGTAAAGAGTCTCGGCCTGCTCTCGGATCGTCAGCGACGTCGCTTCGAAACCCTGGGAGTGCTGGAGTTCGAGAACAACACGACTTCGGATGTCGATTCGGATGTCGATGCGGATGCCGATGCGGATGCCGAGGAAGAGCGCCGTATGAAGAGCGGCGAGATCGAAATGCCGGCCTAGGCCGACTTCAGGCTAGAAATTCAGGGCTGCCACCCGCACGGGTGGCAGCCCTTTCTCATTCGGGTTTGGCGCGATCCGAAAACTCGAGCACATAGCTAAACTCAACAACTTTGCCATCGGGGTCGCGAAGCCCGCAGTTGTAGCCGACCGGATAGCCATCGTCCTTGGCGGGCCATTGCACACAATCTCTTGCGACACCGGCTGCGTGCATAATGTCAACATCGGCGCGAGTCGGCATCTCGAAACCGAAATGGCCGAAATCGTGGGGGCGCTGCGGTGCCGGATCCCCACCATCGATCAACACGAAATACACACCATCGGGATCGTTGGCCTGCGTCATCCACACCACGCGAATGTCGCCGCCGGTGCGGTCGTGCCCGACCTTCATTCCACAAACGTCGCGGTAGAACGCGATCGTGGCTTCGATGTCGCGACAATGAAGCGCGTGGTGCGTAAGCTTCGGGGCTCCTGAGAACTGGACGCTTCGGTTCGTGGTCAAGGTCGGAAATCCTCCTCAAAAGGTTTTAGGCCCGGGGCGGATGTCGCCACTCATCCGTGCCATAATCTTTCCCCGGCATAGCCTCGCAGGTTTTTGCCAAGTTGTATCGTGCTCGAGTTCTTCGAAACCCTATCTCTATACCAAGGTTCAATCTTGGTGCTTAGTGTCTTTTTTGCCACGACGGCCGCCGTGGCGATCGCACGACGCATTTCCGTACGACGCTTGCGCCGACGCATCGAAACCACGGGCGACGCATTGGCCGAGTTAGCCGCGCTGCACTTTCTCGCCCAACCGTGTTCGCGCTGTCACGAGTCGTCGATGAGTTTGTCCAGCGTCAGCCCGAACGCCCGCTCTTTGGCCTATGAATGCCGCCACTGCGGCAAAAAAATGCGAGCATCCGCCAGCAATGAGACCGCCCATCACGCAGCCAGCCTCTACCAGGCCTTCACCGACTCAGTTGCCAAGTGGAACGCTCGTCACCCCCTACGCCATCCCCTACCCGATGACGCAGATGCGCCATTCGAAATCCTTTTTGATACCGCTCCGGTCGCTCTTCCCTATGAACGGTTGTCGCGCACCCCGATTCCCGAGGCCGTGCGCAGCGAAGTCTGGCGACGCGACGAAGGTCGCTGCGTGGAGTGCGGTGCCCCGCAGAACCTTGAGTTCGACCACATCATTCCGCTGGTTCGAGGTGGCGCCACTTCAACCCGCAATCTGCAACTTCTTTGTCGCTCCTGTAACGCCTCCAAGGCCGACAAAATCTAAAAATTCGGAGTGGCGACTGGCCTCAGGCGCGACTCGCGCCGGCGACGCCTTGGATGTTCTGCGAACCGCAGTCGGCACGACCGATCTGCTTGATTGCGTAAGTTGCCCTGTCACCGAAACGATTGGCGCCGCTGGCGGTACAGTCGAAATTCCCGGAGAAGCGCGCCTGATCATTCCTGCTGGTGCTCTGAGTACCGATACTGCGATCACCTTAGAGGGGACCGCTCCCGCTCTGCTCTCCCAGGGCTTGGCGCCGTTGGACTCGGACTTTTCCTACTCAATTTCACCGGCGGGCCTAGCCCTTGCGGTCCCCGCTACGATTGAAGTCGATTTCGATCCGATCCCCACGCCACCAAGCACATCGGCCTCCGCCACTTCGCGGGGTGTTGATCGCCAGCACGTGACGATCGACCTACTATTTGGCTGCACCGATGCGGGCGGTGAGTCGCCAGGTTGCAATACGTTCGCCGACCAGACGCAGACTGTTGATGCTGACAGCGGCGCAAATATCTTCAGCGGCACGTTTGAAACCCTCGTACCGTTCGTCGTCTCAAAGATTGCCGCGAACTCCGAAGAAAATTTCATTTTTTCGCGCATCGATTTTGTAGACGAGCAAGCAATCAACGAAGCAATTGTGCGCGACGTTGGTGTCGCTTGTTCGGAATCAAGCCTCTCGGATGCCGTGGTGCTCAATGTAACCGACACGCCATCGAGCCCGAACCTCGCAAACGACAACACAGGCTCATTCGACATTGCGCCCACGTGTAGCGGGAACGCGACTTTCACAAACACCTGCGCCGAAGTTGGCATGGAAGTATTTGGGGCCGATTTCGTATTCGCGGAAGCAGCCATGGCGACCCTGTATTTCAGCCCACTTGCGAATAGCACGGTCGAGATTTTCAACCGCGGCTTCAAACTTTTGCTGTCATACGCTGTCACCTGCCTCCCGGAAGCATTGCCCACCTTCATCGTGCTGGACCTTCCCATAGTTGGCCCGGAGGGCATCCAACCGATCTTGCCTCCATTCGGTAGGTTCGAAGATGCAGGCCCATTTGGTGGCGGGCCCGGTATTATTGTTGCCGGTGGCAACGGAGCGGTAATCGGTTCGCCCGTAGACGACGGATTCGGCGGAATTACCGTCCTGAGCCGCGAGTTTATTGATTCATTCTCTCCTGGGACGAGGTCGGAAGCGGTTGGCCTGAATGATCCGGTCAACGGCCGCGATGTCTATTTCGAAGTGAGCAACTTCGGCTTTGCCACCACGGTATTCGAACCTGAATTCAATGAATTCAGCGGATTCTTCACCGTGGATCCTGGCTCAAACAATTTCACCGACGTGCGCCCAACCGGGAACGACCCCACCGGTGGCGAAGCCCTGGCGACCAACTTCCAGGGCAATGAGGTCCTCTCGATACAGCCCAGAGCAACGTTCGGCGCTGCAATCAACGACCGCATCAACGCTTCGGCATTGGCGGGATTGGACGGACACGTTATCAGCGTCTACGGAGAAACGATTGATGGACCTATTCTCGGCGTCACTGTCGGGAATGAAATCGATGTGCCGGGAAATCTCTTCATTCATCACGGAGGCCCCAACGACATGGCCACCGATCTCGGAGATGTCGGGCTTTCGCCGCGGCGCATACGCTGCACGAATCCGATGGCCCTTGGAGGCTGCATCGTGCCCAATTTCGGCGACGATACGATGACCGCTGTGACCTCCGACGACGGCTTTGGAGGCGGGTTCACTTTGACCAACATCGACATCGGCGACGGTCCGATCGGCGGCGATGTCGTCTTGCTTTCTGACGGTGAGGGTTCGGGTGCTGGCGAAAGTCCGACTGCCGTATTCCGTGCGGTCACGACCGGGTTTTTTGACAACACGTTCACTGTCACCGACATGGCGGCCGATGGAAGCGTGGTCGATCAAGACACGTTCGATGCACCCGACACCTGTCTGGCGCCTGGGCATGCCATGTGGTTGAGCACCAACCAGTTCGCGGCAACGTGCAACGGTTCAGACAACCTTGTGGTCGCAACCCTCCCCTAACGGAGAAGCGTCTTACGAATCGGTCGTAGCAACCGCCGGAGCAAGCGGACGGCGCCATTCCGAACAGCCGTACGCGTGGGGAGCGAGTTCGATCACAGTATGTAGCGGCACGTCTACGTACGGACACTGCTCAAGCGGCACTTCTCGAAAGTACGCATATAAAGCCCGCAAAACAGCTTGATGGGCCACTACGAGAACGGGCGTACGGTAGCGCTCCAACTCGACAATCACCCGATCCAGACGCTGGATGACGTCGCGGTAAGACTCGCCACCGGGATAACGATAGCCGAGCTTGTCCGTACGTCGCGCTTCGAACTCTTCGGGCCAGCGCTCGTTAATTTGTTCGTAGGTATAACCGTCGCAAACCCCGGCATCGATTTCGTCTAACGCCGGCCACTCTGAAATTTGGCGGCCCATCGGTTCCGCCGTGCGGATGGTGCGCTCCAGGGTGCTGGTCCACACGTCTAGGAGTTCATCCTCAGGAAAACGCGTCGCGACGTACTCCGCCAGGCTCCGTGCGTAAATCTTGCCCTGATCGGACAGCCCGGGGTTGCCCCCAATGCGGTCACCAACGTTATAAGCGCTTTGACCATGACGCGTGAGCAGAATCGGTCGCGAACTGATTCGCATGTTGGACAGGAAGAACACGATGCGGGCGAGAACGTAGCCATCGATATCATGGAGCTCGATGTGCCGGCCCAAATCGCCAAGTCGTAGGTAACTTCCTTCGTCGTCCTCAACGGATCGATAAAATTCTTCGTAGTGCGCAATGCGGGCGCTGAAATCGGCGATCGCCTCGGCAGTTTCCATTGCGGCGTAGTCAGGTGATCCGAGCTTGGTTTCGAGGATATTGCGCTCAATCACGGTGGCATCGTCGGCGACCATCTCGACGAACAACACGCCGAAGCCTTCTCGTTCGAACCGTTCTCGCAAATCCCGCCGCCGTTCGCGCGTGCTGTTGGTCGCGTCGAAAATCCCGATACGGCCGAAATCGTGAAGCCAGGCCACAAGGTCTTCCATCACCACTCGCGCCAACTCGAAGCGAGCCTGCGCTCCCTCGGGATTGGACGGATCAAAGAACTCATGGGACTGGGTGGCGCCCAGAACCTGCCTGCGCCGCTCACCGACGTTGAACACCCGTGAAGGATAGCCAAGCCACTCAAGATAGCGTGCCAAATGGCGTGCGGTATACGACTTCCCGCGCGCTGGCAGCCCAACCATGACAAGAACGATCTTCTGACCTCTACGAACGCTGGTGATGAGACTTCCCCCTCTTTGCGGCAGCACTGAACGTGAAATCCGTCGCCGCTGCCGGATACTGCCGGATACTGCCGAACAGTGTGTCACGTGTCTAGACTGAGTAGCCAGTGACCCTAAAAGCCAGAATCGTCAATTGCACGGAACGCGCATTGCCGGTAAATGGCTTGTATGCGTTTTACACTAACCGTTCTTGCGTCATTCCTGATTCTCGCTTCTTCTTACTCGTCGCCCCTTGCAGCCGAGCCGGTGCTCGAGACCGACGAGCAAAAGACACTGTATGCTCTCGGGCTTGCGGTTAGCCGCAGCTTGGCGCCGTTTAGTCTAACCCCCGATGAGTTCGCTGGCGTCCAGGCCGGCATTTCGGACGGCGTGCTCGGTGCCGACCCAAAGGTGAACATCGAAGAATGGGGCCCCAAAGTTCAAGCTTTGTCGCAAACCCGTCAAACGATGGCCGCCGAAGTAGAAAAGGTAAAGTCGACGGCGTTTCTTGAAAAAATGGCGGCCGAAGATGGTGCCACCAAAACCGAATCGGGACTGGTTTATCGCGTCCTGACCGCTGGCTCGGGCGACTCTCCCGCCGCCACCGACAAGGTCAAGGTCCACTACCACGGCACGCTCCGCGATGGCACGGTGTTCGACAGCTCCGTTGATCGCGGTCAGCCGGCAACGTTTCCGTTGAACGGTGTGATCAAGTGTTGGACCGAAGGCGTTCAACTCATGAAAGCGGGCGGAAAATCGAAACTGACGTGTCCCGCCGCAATCGCCTATGGCGACCGCGGTTCGCCACCGAAAATTGCGGGCGGTGCCGCATTGGTTTTTGAAGTCGAGCTCCTCGAGATCATGCCCAAGGGTGCGGGCAAGCAAGGAAAAAAAGTTAAGTAAGCTCGTTTGCCGCGAAGGCTGCGACGCTTTTTCTCAAACGGCCTGATCTACGTCTGCTGTCCCTCTCAATGCCAGGGGCAACGTTCGTGGTTCAGGCCGTTTTACTTCGGGCTCGCAACGACGGCTGAACAGTCAACGTCCGTCAGCCCAGTAACACTGCTTTGCTCGCGGGCCGTTCTCGATATCGAAAATCCCACTCGACCAACCGCGGGTAACCCTGAACTGCTTCAAGCTGGCCGAAGCGACCAAATTGGAACCCTGCGGCCAAAGTGCAGTCGGCAATGCTTGGAGCGTCGCCGGCAGCGAACTCGCGCCCGTCACCGAAGAACTGTTCCAAAATCGGCAGTGCTTGGTCCAGCCCTTCACGAGCCCTGGTTGCAGCGTCTTCGCTAGGGGGCACTCCAATCGGCGAATTCGTCGCATGCACGTAGGCCGCGATCCTGTTCATGATCCCGGTCTCTATCATCCTCTCCATCGAGCGAATCTGCGCGCGATCGCGTGGCGTTCGTCCGATCAAGCTCGGCTCAGGGTAGAGTTCTTCCAAATACTCCATAATCGGCAGCGATTCCGGGATGTAGCTCCCATCGTCGAGCTCCAAAACCGGAAGTCGTTTCATGGGATTGCGCGCGGTGTGCTCCGGGCTTCGCTGCGCACCATCAACGAGCGACACAGCGACTTCCTCGATCGCAATCGGATAACCGGCAGCGGCCTTTTCAGCGAGAAAAAGGCGCACCTTTGTTGGGTTGGGCGCAACGGGAAAATAGTACAGCTTCATCAAAGTCACCTATCGAGAACGAGGTTTGCGAAATTAGCGTTCGCGAGACTGGGAATCATACTCCGATTTGGAATTCGCAGCGAAATCGTAATTGCAGCGGGCAAGATCGGGGCACTGCGCTCAGCGACACAACTCCGCGAAACAAGAGTGCCGGGGCCAAACTCGATCAAGGTGCGCGTTGTTCACGCGTTTACGCTAAGACAGCCATCCAAACACAGGAGAGCGAAATGGACTTTCAACATTCCGAAACTTGCCGTGGCTACATCGATTTGGTCACTCGCTTTGTTCACGAGCGGATCGTGCCGAACGAGCAGACCTACAACGACCAGCTCGTCAACACTGCCGATTGGACGCAGTGGCGCATCCCGCCGATCTTGGAGGAACTCAAAGCAGAGGCGAAATCGCTCGGCCTTTGGAATCTTTTTCTTCCCGACGAAAAGCATGGCGCGGGGCTCAACAACCGCGACTACGCGCCCCTGGCCGAGGTTACCGGCCGTAGTTTTCTTGCGCCCGAAGTCTTCAACTGCAGCGCGCCCGACACCGGTAATATGGAAGTGCTGGTGCAATACGGAAACGACGAGCAGAAAAAGACCTGGCTCGAACCGCTGCTGGCAGGAACAATTCGTTCCGGGTTTGCAATGACCGAACCAGCCGTGGCGTCGAGCGACGCCACAAACATGAAGGCAACGTGCGAAGTGGTTGGCGATGAAATCATCATCAACGGCACCAAGTGGTGGACCAGTGGTGCCGGTGATCCTCGCTGCGCGTTCTACATCTTCATGGGGGTGACCGACCCGGAAGCCGGTCGCCACGAACGCCATTCGATGGTGATCGTGCCGCGCGAGACTCCCGGTGTAAAAACACTGCGAATGCTGCCCGTGTTCGGGCACTTGGACGAACCGCACGGTCACGCCGAGGTTCAATTCGAAGATGTGCGTGTTCCGCTAGGAAATGTCATCGCCGGACCGGGACGCGGCTTCGAAATCGCGCAGGGCCGACTCGGACCGGGACGTATTCATCATTGCATGCGTGCCATTGGCGCTTCGGAACGCGCGCTTGAACGACTTTGTGAGCGGGCGGTCAGGCGGATCGCATTCGGGAAACCGTTGGCCAACCTGGGCGGCAATCGCGACATTATTGCGGACAGCCGGATGGCAATCGATATGGCGCGCCTTCTGACCATGAAGGCCGCGTGGGCCTTGGATACCGTCGGAACATTCGGCGCGCTGGTCGACATTTCGGCGATCAAAGTAATCGCCCCCAATGTTCTCCAGAAGATCACCGACGCTGCGATTCAAATTCACGGCGGCGAAGGGGTCGCCGACCCTGAGCTGATTCGTCTACTAGCGATGGCCCGCGCCCTAAGGCTGGCCGACGGCCCAGACGAAGTTCACCGCGCGATGGTCGCCCGCCTAGAACTCAAAAAGTACGCCTAAAAGAATCGGGGACGGGTACCTATTTCCGATAAATCGGAAATAGGTACCCGTCCCCGATTTATTCGGGGGTGTATTTTACGGGCATGTTTACGCAGGAGCGTACTAGCGCGTGCGGACGAATCTCGGCGCCCGCCTCAGAAGCGTAGGTCATGTCGGGGAAACGTCGCAACAGCTCGGTGAAGATCACCCGCATTTCCATGCGAGCCAGGCTCGCTCCCAGACAAAAATGCGGGCCGACGCCGAACGCCACATGCTCGGGGTTTCGATCGACATTAAAGACGTCGGGGTCTTTGAACTGATCAGCGTCGCGATTGGCCGACGGGTAGATCATCAGAACCTGCTGATCAGTCTTCATCGGTCGGCCTTTGAATTCCGTGTCTCGGGTTAACGTACGCGTAAAGGATTGTACGGGAGAGACATAGCGGAGCATCTCTTCAACTGCCGCGTTAATCTTCGACGGATCGTCGATCAGCTTTTGGCGTTCCGAAGGGTTCTCTATCAGAGCCTGCATGCCCCCCGACAATCCGTTGCGAGTCGTTTCGTTTCCGGCAACCATCAACACAACGAGCAACATGATCATTTCGCTGTTGTGAAGAGTGATGACTTCCTCGGAAATATCCATCTTGGTCGAATCGCCGGAACGCTCGAATGTTTGCAAATCGCCCTTTTCGTCAGCGCCAACAAGTATGGAGACTAAGTCGTTACGAGGCTCACGTCGACGATCCTCGATTACTTCATTCACGTAAGCCGAGTACGCCAGAAAAGCCTCGCCAGCCGCAGTGACGATCTCTGCGTCATCCTCGTTGCCCTCGGCGCGAATCATGGCGTCAGACCATTGATGGAAACGCGCCCGGTCTTCGGGTCGAACGCCGATCATTTCTGCAATCACGTTCAAAGGTAACGGAATCGCGATATCCGCGACGAAATCGCATTCGCCTGCTTTGGCGACTTGATCCAGGACCTCATCAACCATGACTTGAAAAGTCTCTTCGAGCTTCACAACCATGCGAGGCGTGAACCCCTTATTCATCAGCTTGCGCAATTGCCCATGGTGGGGCTCGGGTTCGTCGATCAAACCGATCTTGAGACCAAAGCCTGGCCGAACGCCCTTACCAGAAGTGAACAGCTCTTGATTCTTGGAAATCGCGACGACGTCTTCGTACTTAGTGATGATCCAAAGCCCATCCGTCTCCGACCAATGGACCGGATCGTTCTCACGCAGCCACTTGAAGGTCTCAAAGATGCTGTGGTCCCAACTCGGCGATTCAGCGAAGGCGGTGTTCTCTCTCATAAAATAGGTCTTTATGGCGAAAGCACTTCCCGCGCGAGCCGGATGCTGTTCCTCCTCTTTTTGGAATCTATCAGGGCCGGAGCGCCAAGTTTGAGAACCAAGCGCCATGACGTTAGCGTCGGCCAACATGCAGCGGGCCGCAGGTCAACCCGCCACTGATTCAGACACCGCCGTCGATCGAACAAGAGGACAAACCATGGCCGACATCATCCACACCGCAATCGCGAACTGGCACAGCCATCTCAAGGGCCAGTTCGAAGGAGGCCTCGACGCTCTCCTCACAGACGACGTAATTTTCTATTCGCCGGTGGTCTACACACCGCAGAAAGGAAAGGAGATTACCAAGCTCTACCTTTCGGCCGCGGGACAAACCTTGGGCGGCGATGATGAGGAAACGCCAACATCGGCAGACCCCAAATCATCTGGCGGCGGCTTCCGTTACACAAAAAAGGTTTTATCAGGGCATCAGGCGGTGCTGGAATTCGAAACCACCATGGGCGGCAAGTACGTAAACGGTGTGGACATCATTACCTGCAACGACGAAGGCATGATTACTGAGTTTCGCGTCATGCTCCGCCCCCTACAGGCGGTCAATCTCGTTCACCAGCAAATGGCGGCGATGCTGGAGAAGATGAAGAGCTAACGGCGGCGGACGGAAAGAGCAGGCCCTACTTGTCGAGAACAAATCCCAATTCGGCAGCAGCATAGCGTTTCATCCGCCAGATCGCGGAGCGGTTACCCTCCGCGTCGACATCTGGGTTCGCGAACTTCCAAACGACATCGCCACCGTGAGTAACCTCGAACGCGTATCCGGAGTCAGACTCGGTGATCAACGTATTGCCGTTGTCTAGCCGCTGTACGCTACCGCGTGTCTCGGAAAAGAAGCCGTCGGCTTCGTATTGCCACACGATTTTGCGGTTTAACGGATCCAGCTCGACGACCCGACTCGCGTCGAGTCCGTTGTCGAAAAGCAGGATGTTGCCGTTGTCGAGAAGTGTTGGATGATCTTGAAATGTCAGGTTCCCAGGTCCCCACAGCCAGACGATTTCCTGTGTGCCCGGATCAACGATGAAAATCGCGTTGATGTTTCGAGACGACAGCAACAGATTTCCCTTCTTGAACAACTCCGACCGTGCCGCGAGCTTTCCGTCAAAGACTTCGACGTGATTGGTATGGAGAACGTCGAGGGCAGCGCCCGTTTCGCTAATCAGGTCGGAAGAAAAGCTTGGGAGAAGATACGCGTAAGGAGATCGCTGCAGCACATCCAGAACTGAGATCCGCGTCGTTTCCACGCCGTCCATCGCCAAAACCGAAACTGTATCGAGAACCATCTCGATCTGAGGATGGATTTCCGCGCGTACTTCTTCGTGGCGGTTCAAGACCTAAATCCGGTTTTCGAAGACATCCAAGTCGTGGTGTACGCGCCCCTCGAATGTCCAAACGAGATTTGACTGTGGGTCCAAGCGAACCAGCGCGGTCCTTTTCCATCGCCAGCAGGCCACCGCCTGCTAACAACGAGACGCCCTGCCACGGATCTGGCGCTTCACGCTTCCATTCGTGGACAACGTCGCCCTCTAGGTTGATCAGCTGCGCAGACCGCGAGGTTCGCGACGTATACAAAGTGAGGCCCGGGAATGCGCGCGCCCGATCCAAACTAACCACGCCACGCAAGGCGAAATCCTCATCAGGAGAGGCGTCGACGTACCCGAGTGTGGCCAAATGGTCGACAGTGCGAGAGCGAGATTCTACGAAAATCTTGGCGTGAGGGTCCGAACTGAACGATGCAGGCAACACTTGCTCCACCACCGCGACGAGCAACGCGTAGGGAAAGACCTGATTGCGATAGACCAGCACCCCCCATCCAAAACTCGCCCCGCAAAGGAGCAGGACTATCGGAAAAAGAAGACGTGTTTTCATAGGGTCTGGGTCCCGCGTCCTGCGCGAAGGATGTCACTGAAACCACCATGTGCCAACTTTTTTCGACACCGCCAACTTAACCGCCAAGGGCGCGGGACTTGGGAAGGCCCGCGACATCCGGTTGATCTAGGCCGTCGCAGCGGCGATTCTCAACGTCATAAAACGCGTGCGACGAGGTGTCCAAGGCTGCATGAGTACCGGCGGGCGGCACCAGCGCAACCGCGACAACGTGTTGGCTCCGGGAGGGCTGTTTGGATGGGCGACAAGTTGGAGAACCAGAAGAAAAACCCGGAGCACGGCGCGGCGCCCAGCGGTGCGCAAATTCTTGAGCAGCTGGACGGACTTGCTCTACCTGACCTCGCCAAAACAAAAGCCGCCGCGAGCTCAGGCGCTGCCACGTCTAGCAAAAAGCGACGAATCACGTCGTCGCTTGCACCACGCACCCATGTGCTACCGGTTCCGAACGGCTGGTACACGATCATTGGTAGCAGCGAACTGCTTCCCGGCGAGATTGTTTCGATTACTGCCGTAGATCGTCCCCTCGTAGTGTACCGCGACGAGAAGGGCGCAGCCCACGTCTTCGATGCGCACTGCCCTCACATGGGCGCGCACCTAGGCGGTGGCCGTGTGATCGGCGAAACACTGCGATGCCCGTTTCACGGATGGACTTACGACGCCGACGGGCAATGCGTCGACATTCCCTACTGCCAAACTAAAATTCCCGACCAAGCCCGCGTTCGCAGCTACCCCGTCGATGAAAAAGACGGCTTCATCTATTTTTGGTACCACGCCGCCGACGCTGCACCGACCTATGAAATTCCTGCTGTCGCCGAAGTCAGCGACCCGGCCTGGACAGACGCGCACGTTTGGCAGTTCGAAGTTGTCGCCGCGTTGCAAGAGATGGCCGAGAACAACGTAGACTACGCGCACTTCCGCTACGTGCATGGCCGCGACGCGATTCCACTGGATATCACTGAGCTTTCCTTGGACGGGCCCTGCTCGTTTATCATCGAACGTCTACCGGAGGGGATGACCTTCCAACGACACACCTACGGTCCGGGCATCGCCGTTTTGCAGTTTCCTGGGCTGATGACGTTCATCGCGACAACGACGCCGATCGATCGCGGAAACTGCCGTTTGCTCTGGCACTTCCATTTCCCCAACGAAATGAAGGCCGCCGCAGAAGATCTAGTCCTGTCGGTCACCGGCGCTTACGGATTTCAGGCCGATATCCCGATTTGGCGCGACATGCAGTACCAGGAACGGCCGATGCTCGTAAAAGGCGACGGACCGATCATGGCGTACCGCCGTTGGTACGCGCAGTTCTATGAAGGAAACTAGCTGCTGTGTGGCGGCATCACACACCGGAGGAAATTTATGACCACCGTTTCGCTGCCACTTGAAGGGGGCTGCCAATGCGGCCAACTACGCTACAGCTTGGCGACGGCGCC
Source organism: Binatia bacterium (assembly GCA_047611725.1). Classification (GTDB taxonomy): domain Bacteria; phylum Desulfobacterota; class Binatia; order UBA1149; family CAITLU01; genus JBLFWR01. The sequence goes on from JBLFWR010000081.1 coordinate 13,296, forward strand.
TCTGACCGTCTATGCATGCCACTGCACCAATTGCCAAAAGCAAACCGGTAGCGCCTTCGTTCTTTCCACAGCCGTGGTCGAATCCGACTTCGCGTTCACGGCAGGTGAACCGTCGCGCTTCGAATGGATTTCAGAAGCAGGAAATCAACGCACCGGATATTTTTGCGGCAACTGCGGAACCCGAATCGTCAACGGTCAGACTCCGAGTATCGGCGTCTACAGTTTGCGTGCGGGAACCTTCGACGACACGTCGTGGGTCAAGCCCGCCGCACATATATGGATGCGCAGTGCGCAGGCGTGGTTCCACCCCAACAACGACGACATCGTGTGGGATGAACAACCCATCGACTACGACCCCATGCTGGAACGATTCGCGACGTTCCAAACGTTTGGAGAGTAAAGCGCACGCGACACTGTCCCGATCATGCAGACACCCGAAGAACTAGCTCGCTCGATGTGGCGCTGGCGTGGCCAGGAGCGGCCTCCCTTTGCCGAAGCCCCCGTGGATGGACAAGAGTCAGTTTGGGACTACCCTCGCCCGCCACGCTTGGTTAAAGACCACCGAACCGTCGTCGTTCGTTTCGCCGACCTGGTGATCGCGGAAACAACCAACGCCGTCCGGGTACTTGAAACCGCGGGGCCACCAACGTTTTACCTGCCGCCGAATGACGTCCGACCCGAATGTATAGAAGCGGCTCCGGGGGGTTCGCACTGCGAGTGGAAGGGCGTGGCGGCGTATTGGTCGGTCGTGGCCAACGGCCAGCGCGCTCTGAATGGCGCCTGGAGTTATCCGGAACCGAAACCCGCTTTCGCAAGTTTGGCGGGATGGCTCTCGTTCTATCCGGCGCGGTTCGACTGTCGTGTCAACGGCGAACGCGTAAGGCCGCAACCCGGGCAGTTTTATGCAGGTTGGGTGACCGACGAGATCGTCGGTCCTTTCAAGGGAGAGCCCGGCAGCAGCGGCTGGTAGTTATTGTAATAGAGACGCCGGCTGCACGTTCAGAAAATGTGCAGCCGGCATCGCAAATCGACGAACGTTCAGCCCAATCGTTCCAGGATCGTTCCAGTCCCCAACCCACCGCCGCAACACATGGCGATCAACGCGTTCTTGCCGCCGTTGCGCTCAAGAGTATGCAGCGCAGTGGTGATCAGGCGATCGCCAGTGGCACCGGTGGGATGCCCCAGCGCAATGGCACCGCCGTTGGGGTTCACGCGATCCTCGATCGCACCGCAGGATTTCATCCAAGAAAGTACGATACTGGCGAAGGCTTCGTTCACCTCGTAGGTATCCATGTCTTCGATCTTCAATCCGGTGCGAGCCAGAAGTCGCTTGGTGACCGGGATTGGCCCTTCAAGAATCTTCTTCGGATCGCAGCCGACGATTGTCGCATCGACGATTCGCGCACGCGGCGTCAGGCCCAGTCGCTTCACAGCGGCTTCGCTGGCGAGCAGAACAGCGCTCGCACCGTCGGTGACCTGCGACGAAGTTCCAGCCGTGTGGATACCGCCTTCCAGAACGGTGCGCAGCTTGGCCAAGCCTTCACGGGTTGTGTCGCGAAGGCCTCCGTCGCGAGTAACCAACCGCGTTTCGCCGGTCGGTTTTCCCTCCTCATCGAGTACGGGGGCG
>JBLFWR010000082.1:0-14791 GCA_047611725.1 Binatia bacterium
ACGTCGCCTTCGTTGAAGGACTGGGCTGCTACGATTCGGTCGTCACCTATAACGATGTAGCAACGTTAGCTGCCTCGCGCCCGTCGGTGATCGTGGACATGGCAGGAAATGCCGCCGTGCTCGGCGCTGTTCACAATCACTTTGGAGATCAGCTCAAATTCTCGTTGCGGGTCGGCGCTACCCACTGGAGTGAAGTCGGCGGCGGCGAGCCCACCAGAGGCCCCGCGCCGGTGTTCTTTTTCGCGCCCGATCAACTTGCCAAGCGCGTCTCGGACTGGGGAATGGCCGGATTTCAAGAGCGACTCGGAGCGGCGTGGATCGGTTTTCTCACCCCACTAGGCGACTGGATCCAGGTTGAGCGCGCTGCAGGCAGCGAGGCGACGGAGCGCGTGTATCAGGAAACGCTGGCAGGGAACGCACGCCCGGATCGCGGGTATATTCTGTCTCCGGTGGGATAGAGGGCGTCAATTCTAGTTTGCATCGCGCGATGGCCTAGCTCGCGAAACCAAAGAAGCCCCGGAGCGCAATGCTCCGGGGCTTCTTTGGTAGATATGCTCCGGGTGCCGGATCATCGGCCCCGATCAGTTATGAAAAAATGTTTATTTCAAAGCTGTCACTGCATCTCTGGCGGCGAGCTGGTATCGGCACCCAAGCCAGTCCTTGACGACAAGTAGGTGTTCATAATATTGTGAACATCAGATGAGGTCTGCTGGGAAGAATGGGTGCCAACGACAAAGGTTGTCTTGTTCAAGGACGAAGATGGAACCGTACCTCTCCGGCGGTGGCTCAAGCAGCAGATTCCGAAGGCACGGGCCAAATGCCGAGTGCGACTTGAGCGACTGGCGGCGTTCGGGCGCGAACTACGCAGACCTGAAGCCGATTTCCTGCGCGACGGTATCTACGAACTGCGCGTTAGCCTCCAGGGGATCAACTACCGGATACTCTACTTCTTTCACGGCGAAGACGCCGTGGTAGTGAGCCACGGATTGACCAAGCGCAAGCAAGTTCCGCCGAAGGAAATAGACCTGGCTCTGGCACGGAAAAAAGAGTTTGAAACAAACCCTGCGAAGTACTCGGCTAGCGAATGAGAACCAACAGTTATGGCACGTGAACGGAAAACTACCGACGGACTAAAGCTCATCGATAAATGGTTCTTCGACGGTCGGGCGGAGATGCAGGCTTTGCTCGACGAAGAACGGAAGAATGCTGAGATCGCCCGTAAGATTTTCGAGCTGCGCGAGAAATCGGGCCTGAGCCAACGAGCCCTTGCAAAGCTCGCAGGAACTCAAGCCTCGGTTATCTGTCAACTCGAAGACGCTGACTACGAGGGGCATTCCCTGACAATGCTCCGACGTATCGCCGCCGCGCTCGGACACACCGTCGAAGTAAGCTTTTCCCCGGCAAAAAAGGGGCGTGTCGGCTCCGGCAAGCGCCGGGTTGCGAGCGCATCGAAGGCGGGCAAGAAGGCCAAGGCCAACGAGAAGAAAGCGGGCTAGAGCCGCATGAATTCTCTTCGCCTTCGGAAAACAACCATCGCCCCCTCCGCAACAGTCGGCGCGGACTGTTCATAACCGTCACGGCGCTTGCCAGGCTGCGCAGAGAATCCCGAGAATCCGTTTGATTCCGACGGCCCTGATCTGCTCGACAATGACCCAAGTCTCTTCTGATGGAGACTGAAACGGGGAGGTTTTTCGTTGCGATGGTGGCCTTTGCCGGGGGCAACGCTTGGGTCGTTAAGGCTGCCCTGGCGGGGAAATTCGCGTGATTCCGCAGAGCACCTAGCGAAGAGTGTGTCTTGGCCGAATGGGCCAAACCAAGACAGGGCTATGCCGTTGGGCCACGTCCCTCGGATTTCCGGCAGGACGTCAGCTCTATCGCTCGATTTGAACGCGCGCTTCGCAAGTAGGCGCTCAACTCTAAAAAGAAAAGAAGCCCCGGAGCGCAATGCTCCGGGGCTTCTTTCGTAGATCGACTGATGGCATCGGGCCTATGAGCCCGATGCCATCAGTCAAGTTATCACACCAACTTCAGGGGCACGGCGCCAGAGCTGTGCCCGATCCGTCCTGGTGTTTGTCCGGGTTTCCGTCGCAGGTGAAGCCACTGTTCGGGAAGTCAGCACAAACGTGATCACAGCCCGTTCCGCTGTCGTCACAGCGTGCATTCACCCAGTTGGGCCCTGCCGGTTCGGTGACCATGTCGTTGATGAAGTCGATCAACGAAATGCTGCCGCCACCGCCCAGGGCCGGAACTGCATCCGTGTAGACCTTCGGATGGAACCACATGGTGTGGTCGCTGCCGCTACCGAGGTAGGTGCGAATGTTCGCTCGCGGACCGGTGGTAAGATTGCCTTCCATGGTCAGCAGCTCCTCGGTGTACGAGCAGGAACTTGCACGCCAGTTGGCCGGGTCACCAGGGTTGATCATCGCGTTGTAGAACAAACTGAACACGTAGTCTGAGTACGTGTTGTACTCAGCGAAGCGGCTGTTCCGCGACGCGTAGTGGTCGGCGCCGGCGATCACTACCTCATCGGTGGTCGTGTTGGTGAAGATGTCGAGGTCAAGTCCTTCCACGTGACGAGGCAGGGTTCCCAAAACGCCCCAGTTCAGGATGTCGGTCTCGCGGAATGCCTCTGAGCTAACGCCGGCTGCGGCGTCACCCAAGGTCAGCATTTGCGAAGACGGAAACGCCTCGTGCAACCATAAGGAGTTGAACATGGCGCCCAAGCCACCGGCGCTGGAGCCCGCCACCATGATCTGATCGGGATTCACGAAGTGCTCGCGAGCGTACTTCTCGGCGAACGAAGCGTTGATACGGCCACGGTGTTCGACCACCGGAGCGGGGGTAATGAGCCCAGGGTAGATCGCGCGCTTGTTGCCCCAGTGGACGTCACAGCTGCAGTACGGGACGAAAACCATGTGCCAATCGGCGAAAGGATTTTCGGGGTCGGTGATGTCGAAAAGACCCAAGCCTTCGCCATCGCCGAAGTTGTTGGGGTCGTCTCCGGCGCCGACCGTGAGGTCACACTGGTTCGCTCCACAAGTGATGTTGTTCCAGCAAGCTCCGCCGCCTTGGTAGTAGACCAAGAGGTTGTTCACGGTGCCTTTGCGCGCCCACATCTTCCAAGGGGTCGCTTCCCAGGCAGCGCCTTCCGAAGGCGGTCCGCCAGCACACAGGGGGCTCAATACTTCCTTGCCGTAGGTGACTTCGTCGCCAGCGATCTCGATCCAGGATGCCGTCGGAACCACTTCGCTGGTGATAGTGCCAAGCAGCGCATCGGCGGCGGCCGTACCCAACGAGGCGTCGAAAGCGCTCAACGCGCCTGCGTCACAGCTCAAGTCGGCGATTTTGTCGGCATTCTTGCCTTCCGCTTTGACCCGCGCTGCGACGAGAGCCGTGCGCAACGGATCTTTCGTACGCTTCTTCATGTGCTTCGACTCAGCCTTGAAAAGGCCGCCACAAAGCTTCGAAGCAGACTTGAGGATTCCCGCGGCATCCGTGCAGGTCGCGCCGATCAGGGTGGTTGCAGCGTCAGACACTGCGGTACCAGTCGCGGCGATGACGGTTGCCGAGTCCTGCCCGGTTTCGGTGCAGTCAGCGTTCTTCTTTGCCGCCTTTTCCTCGGCCTTGCCGTACAAGGTGCCGAGTTTGAGCTCCGCTTTGGCAATCGCGGTAGTACGCTTTTCCGCATCGCCTTTGAGCGCGAAAATCGATTCGGCCTTCAAAACGCTAGCGCAAAACTTGCCGACTGCCTGCTGTTTGCCGGAGACACACTTGTCGGTGGCGTAGCTCTTGATGGGCTTGCTGATCTGGGCCATTGCCGCCGGTGTGGCGACAAGCGAGGCGATGGCTATAGCCGCCAGGGCACGCGAGAAAGTGGTAAGCATAGGTTCCCTCCGGAATTCTGGTTCGGTGTGCGGGCGTCTCGTGAGCAAGAAAGCCGCGCTTAACCCCAAAGTAGCTATAAGAACGCCGCAACGATTGGAAGAGAATTTTCACCGACGGCGCAAATTGTTGGCTTAGTTGATGTGCGTCCTATGCGGGCGTTGCGCGGAGTCGGGTGGGCGGTCAAACTGCCCACGCCGCCAGCCCCCGCCGTTTCCTACGGGCTGAGCTGGCCGCCCACCAGGTTTTCATGAATGCCATCGACCCCACTTCCTCCATTTTCCTCACATTCAGCCGAGGGCTTTTCAGCACAGCCGTCGCGGTCTTGGCCCTTCTCATAGGCTTGGGAGCTGGAATTGCGTCGGCGAACGACTGGATCTGCCGCAGCCCGAGCCTTGGCGGAGTCCCGGTGTGTGGCGACCTTGTCGATGCCGCAAGCCACGGGGGCCACGTTGTCGTGGTCGGCGACGCTGGGGTGATTTTGGCTTCCGATACCCCCGGCGAGGCCGACGCTTGGCGCGAGCGGCGTTCGGGGGTTCGCGAGAATTTGCATGGGATCGTTCATGGCGCATCGCGTTGGGTCGCTGTGGGGGCGGCCGGCTCGATCGTTCAATCGGTCGATGCAGTTGGGTGGCAAACCGTGGAATCGGGGGTGGTGGACGACCTATGGTCGGTGACCCACGGTGCCGGCTTGTTTGTCGCCGTCGGGGGCGACATCGGTCGCCCCGGCCTCGTTCTGACCTCACCCAATGGCGTGGACTGGACCGAACGCTTTGCGCCAGCCGAAGATGAGCTGCGGCGGGTGATCTTTGACGGCAGTCGATTTGTGGCCGTGGGCGGCGCTGGGGCGAGGGTTTTCTCGACCGATGGGATTTCTTGGCAGGCCGGGCGTCGCAACTTTTTCTTTACCCACCTTCGAGGAGTCGCTTCTAATGGCACGACGATCGTAGCCGTTGGCCAGGGTAACCCTTTGGACGATCCCTTCATTCTAAGTTCCCCGGATGGCGAGCGGTGGACAGTTCGAGAGCGTGGCGACGTGACGCTTGGCGATGTCGTATGGACGGGAGCCGAGTTCATCGCGCAGGGCCGCGGGGGGCAGGTCTGGGGCTCCGACGACGGGTTGGCCTGGCAACAGCTGCGTGGCGACCCCTCGGCGGACGTCAAAGCCATCGACGTACTACCGGATGCCTCAGTGCTGGCCGTCGGCACTCGCTTTGCACAGATTGCCCTCAGTACGGGGGGCGTCGTCAGGCTGGTTGTGGGGCGTCCTTTCGAGCCGGGTGTGGGTTGGAAGGCCGTTGCTTCGACTCCAATTGGGCTGGTCGCTGTCGGCGGCGATACGTTGGCAGGTCACTCGCAGAATGGGGTTGTGTGGACCGGTGGTCCGGTCGGCGCCCAAGCAACACGCCTGGAGGCTGTGGTTGGCGGTGGGGCAGGACTGCATTCGGTGATTGCGGCAGGTGGCGACGGTCGGATTTACCTTTCACATGACGCGATCAGCTGGGAGACCGTGACAACTCCGACGGCGTCAGATTTGAAGGCGATGGTTGTGGGCGATGGCCGCGCAGTCGCAGTGGGCAACGCCGGGGCCCTCATCTCTAGCACCAATGGGCGGAACTGGACGGCGCATGCCTCGTCGGCAACGTCGGACCTGGCTGGGGTGGCGTTTGCGGCAGGCCGTTTTTGCGCCGTGGGCTCTGACGGTGCTACGGCGACCAGCACAGATGGAACAACATGGGTGGCCGGCTTGGTTGGCCTTCCCGTGGAACTTGCGGCGGTGGCCTGGAACGGAACCGACTTCCTGGCGGCTGACGATTTCGGCCGAGCTTGGTTGAGCAACGATTGCTCACAGTGGGCGCGAGTGACCACGGCAACGGTATTGCCGATGTTCGCAGCGGCAGCCTCGCCCCAGAGTGCCGTTCTTGCTGGCCTAGATGGCGTGATCACTTCGAAATCTGGCAGTGCCCCATGGGTGTCTGAGTTCAGCGGCACGCGCGCGTCGCTCGATGCGTTGGCAGCTAGCGGACCTGTTTTTGTGGCTGTTGGCGAAGGTGGTGTGATCTTGACCGGCCAGGATAACGCGTGCGGAGACCTTGGGGGTGATGGCTCACTGCAGGCCAGCGATGCCTTGTCGGTGCTGCGCAAAGCCGTAGCCGGCGCCGCCTGCCCGCTACGCCTGTGCGATGCAGACGGCGATGGACGGGTTTTGGCCAGCGATGCTCTGGCCGTGTTGCGTGGTGCAGTCGGACTGGTGGCCAACCTGCGCTGTTGATCGAATGCCGACCCGAAACTGTGCCTGCCCCACCGATGGCCATCGCGGGCTGTGGGTAACTTGGCGCAAAGACGAAAAAATCTTCGCTGACGTCTGGAAAAGGCTCGGGCGAACGTGTACCTAGGCCCGACCCATGCGAAACCGTCAGCCTGCTATTTCCCAAGACATCGGGGTTTGTGCGTTGGCCGTGCGCCGTGCGATCGAACGCGCGCCGCTCGGTCGCTACGACGGCCTGATGCATGGCTTCCCGAGAAGCTGCTGTAAAGTGTCTTCACAGCTGTTGGCTCGCTATCTAGCTGTAAATGCTAGAATTCCGCTGGTTGGATTCGTCAGCGGGAGGCGCCACGGGGCTCCTTACGCCGACGGGGGCTGGCAGGCCCACGTCTGGGTTGAAGCGGGCGGTATGGTGGTCGACATCACGGCCGATCAGTACGACGAGGTTCGCGTGTCGGTCATCGCTACCCCCGATTCGGCTTGGCACGACACGTTTCAGACCCAGGCCCGCATTCCTTACGGCGAAATGATGCAGATGGACGCAGCGTACACGCGTCGTTTCGAGCGTATGTACGCCGAAGTGCTTGAGCGTATGCGCCCGGTTGCCGCGCCGCGGCGTGATGCGGCCGACTCAACTCGCACCGCAGTGCACCGCCCATCGGATTGGAGAGGCACGCAACATGGTTTTGCTGGGGCGGAACTCGCTGAAAGAGACGCCATCGCCGGGGCTGTGGGCGGTCACCAGCCGGGTCGTCGCAGGCAGCGCATTAGGGGCGCTGTTTACTCGTTCGCACCGTTGCGCCGGTTCGTGGACTTCTTCAAAACCCCTTCCCGCTGACGACTATATCCATCGGACAATCCATCGGACAATCGAGTCGGACAATCGAGTCGGACAATCGATTGTTCGGCCCGCGCGGAGAATGGCGCGTGACACGCTCGTGATCACACACTATAACGTGTTCTAGGTCGTAGGCAGGGACCCACCCCTGCGCGACACAAACATCCAATTGGAGAAAAATCAGTGATCCCGACTGCTTGGCGCTACGCCAGGACGGCCTCGGCCGCCCTCGTCCTCCTCACCCTCAGTGTCCCCGCGCAGGCCCAGGTCTCTCCTGGGGACGTCATCTCTCGAAAGAACGTCGAGAAAGTTAGTGACCTGGTGTCGCCGGGTATCTTGTTCGCCGTTGAAAACGGCATGGACATGACGATCATGCCGTACAAGAAGATTCCGATCTTGACGCATTATCAGGAGGCGACCGAAAAGTTCTCGGACCAAGTCAGCATCGGTGAAGACAACGATCTAAAGAACTGGGTTGCTGGCCGGCCCTTTCCGACGATCGATTCCGCCGACCCCAAGGCTGCGGCCAAGGTGATGTGGAACTTCCAGCGCACTCACTACTACACCGACGACTTGAACGTCCATTTGCCGGATGCCGATACCGGGGCGTTCTACAAAGATTCCGATGGAAAGCGTGTCTACCAGGTTGAGCGGCACTTTATCGTTGATTGGTCGCGTCGGCTTCGTTTTCAGGGCCGCACCTTGAACGAGCCAATTCCGTCTTTCCCGGACAACCCTGACGAAGTTTTCGAGAAGCAGGGGTTCTTCCCGCTCATCGAGCCGTTCGATCTTAAGGGCGTAGGTACCGTCAGTTATCGTTATCTTGATCCGGCCCGCCTCGACGATACGTGGTTGTACACGCCGGTGATTCGACGTGTGCGCCGGCTCTCAAGCGCCCAACGAAGTGACGCGCTGTTTGGGCAGGACATCGACCTTGACAGCTTCGGCGGTTACGCGGGACAGGTAGCCTGGTTCGATTGGAAGCTGTTGGGTGTCAAACCCATGCTTGCTTCTCTACACGGCGAAAACCTTCCTCCTAAGGTCTGCGAGGGAGACGGTGGTGTGACCTATTGCGAAAGCTGGGAGGTCCGTCCTGAGGTCTATGTGATTGAAGGGACCCCACGTGTTTCGAACTACGCGTATTCCAAGCGTGTCATTTACGTCGATCGCGAGGCGTACATCATTCCGTACAGCGATCTCTACGATTTGAACGAAGAGCTGTGGAAGACCGTCATCCAGAACATCCGTACTTCAACCAAGCCGAATCCTAACGCGGCTATGGAGTATCCGGAAGAACGCATGTTCGTTTACGCGTTCACGGTTATCGATATCCAGCTCGGGCACGGCACTCGAGCCGCCATCCCTGGGATGCAATTCCCGGAGGAGGCAGGGTGGTACATCGATATCGGTTTCGACACTGAGAATTCGGTTGAGGAAGAGTGGTTTCAGGTCAGCGCCCTGATTGGTGCTGGCCGCTAACCTTCACTTGGTTGCAAAGGAGAAGGCCCGGCCCGAGAGTAATCGCTCTCGGACCGGGCCTTTTTTGTTTCTAGGGGGTTGGTTGTTTGAGATGGGGCGGGCGAGGATTGCGGTCAGTTCGGGCATCGCGCAATTTGACCGTCGCCCGGCCCCGTAAGTACGAAGGCGAGTTCGCTCTTCTCGCTTCGTACTATGCTTGGATAACTGGCTAGTTGACGAGCTGTCCCATGCCGACGCTGGTCCCGTAGTCGGGCCCGCCACCTTTGCCGTACATCACGACGTCGCACTGAATTTCGCCTTCAATGACCTTTTGCCCAGTAGCCACGACGTTGTCGATGAGCGCCGTCGCGACCCCGATGATCTTGATCCAACCGGTGGGGTTCGCGCAATCAGTGGCCTCGAAGACAGGAATGTGGACAAGCCATTTCCCGTCAGCATCCTTATTGGAGTCGTAGGCTTCCTTGGCTCGTTGCAACGCACTGCCCACGGTTCCACCGGTAAAGTTGTAGTACGTTTCGCCGGTCACGAGCTCGGGGCTTTCCCAGGTCCCGTTTTCGATTCCTGTCAGGATCGATTTTAGCTTCTCGGCGTTGGCGGGCTCGTCTTCAAAGGTGTGCCATCCTGCGCATCCTTCAAGGGTTCCCGTGGGGTAGAACGTGATGCTGCTGTCGGGTCCGCACGGAGAGTCCTTGTTCTGAAACCAGAAGCTGGCGATTCCGACTGGAAAATCGCCCTTTCCGGCTGGCAGCTTGCGCAGTGGCGACACCCGTCCGACGGCATCCACCTTGGCTCCGAATTCGTTGAGGCCTGCCACTGATGCCATCAGTGTAGAAACTTTCCCGTTGGCGTAGGCATCGCGACGGGCCGAGATGCTCACCGAAGTCACACCGTAGGTATTTGGAATGAGTTCGCGCGCGTCCTTGTCCCAAGTTCCAAACTTGAAATCATCGGGATGGATCCAAATGTGTTTTCCGGCTGCCTCGTTCTTGAGCGAAAAGCGATTCGCGGCGAAAAATATGCGTGCCCTGTCGTCGCCGGTCAGTTGGTAGTCGCTGATATCGACGTTCCCGGCGTCTGCGTAGATACGTCCAAGTTCCAGGTTTGCTGAGGCGGCGGCGACATCGGCTACGTTTTGTAGCTCGGCTTTCGTGACCATCATGTAGCCAGTTTCAAGAGCCAGAGCGGTGATCCCCATCAGGCCCAAGCCTGCGACGGCGAACAGCACTGTAAAAGCGCCCTTTTCAGATTGATCACGGTTGTGTTGCACGGGGTGCGTCATGGAGAGGGTCCTCTTGTTGTCGTTCTGGAAGTGGTGGCGGAAGCTACTAAAGCTCGTCATCGAATCTATTCGAGCTCGGCCGAGATCTTGGCCTGAAGTGTCATGGTCCCCGAAAAACTATTCGCCGTGGGTGTGCCACCGCTGGCCCCGTAGACGTTGTATCGTCCAAGCCAGCTTCGTCGAGGAAGGTTACGACCTTGCCGATGATTTCGCCCTGACTCGCGCGTGGGTCCGAGGCCAGTGTGCCGATGCGTGCCCCTTCGCGAACCGCACTCGTGAGGATCTGTTGGCGGTAAAGCGCGGTGCCGAGTTCAACAATCGCGGCGACCAGAAGCATTGCCACGGGAAGGACCAGCGCAAATTCAACGGCGGCCATGCCCTTTTGGTTCTTGTTTCGCTTTCGCAGGATGGTGTTCATGTCGTTCCCTGTGTGGTTTGGGCAGCAGCGCTACGTCCCGTCTCCCTCTCCCTGAGCAGCAACTGTGCCAAGCGGGCGGACGTCGATCGCCGGAGTTATGCGGCAGTCCCATGCCTCCACGTGTCTCGGAAGGGAGAAACAAGGTGAGAGCGATCTTCAGGTCGGGAGTTGGCCTTTGTTGCACCAAAGTTAGAGGGCGTTCTTCGCTTAAGGCACACAAAGGCGAAGCGTAGGTTCGCTGATCATGTACTAAGGCTAAAACAGCAAGAAGACACTGGGTTTGCGTCGAAAGTGTTGGTTGCACTTCGGTCAACGGGAATAGGGTGTCCCCCGAGCGAGGTTCGGCCTCCAACAGTAAAGATGCCAATTGAAGTAGTAAGCGAGCCGTCTGTTCGCGTTCTCATAGTCGAGGAAGATCCCACGTTGGCGGGCCTGATTCGTCGTGCGTTCGACGGGCACCCTGGCCGATTTGTGGTCAGTGTTACCGGTAGTGTCCGCGAAGCTAGATTGGCGATGGAAAATGTCAGGCCCGGCCTGGTCATTGCTGACGTCGCGGTGGTGGAGATGGAAGGGTGGTCGTTGCTCGCGCTGGCGAGTGCCGGCCAGTTCCCAGTTATCGCGATGAGCGACTACGGTCACGACGAGCTAGGTATCGCGGCGGTCAAGGCTGGCGCGAGCGAGTACGTCGTGAAATCGGCTGAAAGCTTTGCGGCGCTTCCTGATTCGGCGCTGGCGATTTTTAAGGGGTGGCAGCGCACGAGTCCGGCGCCGGAACGCAGCGACAGTGTCCAGGTGCTGCGCCGTGAACCAAATCTGCGATTCGGGTTTGATCGCCTCGTCGGCGGGAGTGACGCCTTACGCAACACTCGTCGGCGAATTCACCAGGTGGCGCGAACCAGTTCGACTGTGCTGATCACCGGCGAAAGTGGAGTCGGAAAAGAGGTTGTGGCGCGCGCGATTCATCGCGCCAGTGATCGCAGCGAGATGGTATTTTTGCCCGTCAACTGCGCGGCGATCCCCACCGAGTTGCTCGAAAGTCAGCTCTTCGGCCACATGCGGGGAAGCTTCAGTGGAGCGGTAACTGACCACGAGGGGCTATTTCAAAAGGCATCCGGCGGGACTATTTTTCTGGACGAGATCGGCGAGATGCCGGTCGGCCTTCAGTCGAAGCTTCTGCGTGCGATTGAGGCCAAAGAGTTTCTTCCGGTTGGCGCAACGACGCCGGTAAGGGTGGAACTACGAATCCTCGCGGCCACCAACGTTGACATTGATCGGCAGGTTGCGTTGGGCCAGTTTCGTGAGGATCTCTACTATCGCCTCAACGTGTTCGCGATTGAGATCCCACCGCTGCGCGAACGGCTTGAAGATGTTCCCCTGCTCGTTGAGCACTTCATGGCGATGCACAATCAGGAGATGCAGAGATCTTTTGAAGGCATTGAAGAAGATGCGCTTTCAGCACTGTTGTCTTGGTCGTGGCGGGGCAATGTTCGCGAACTCGACAATGTGATCGAGCACGCGATGATTGTCGGTGACGGTGAATGGATTCGCCCTTGTGATCTCCCCGGGCGGCTCGCCGGCGCGCGAGAAATTGGTGCGCCTGTAAGCCCTCACTCCGCACTAAAGCCTGCGATCCGACACTTCGAACGAACTCACATTGCTGGGGTGTTGCGATCGGCCTCTGGCGACAAGCGCCAGGCAGCCGAACTTCTCGACATTGGCGTTTCCACTTTGTATCGCAAGCTCGAGGAGCTTGAGATCGATTCAGAAGGAAACTTAGTTGATGCGCCTCCAGTCGCCTTGGTGAGCGTCGGCTGAACGGTTTTCCTATTCACGAGCCACGAATCGTTCAATAACGAGTTCGGAACTCAACGCGAACAGTTCTGGTGCCGGGCGCGCAATGTCTAAAGCAGTCAGGTCTTTCAGCCTGTATCCCTGAGGACCCAGCGTTTGAATTCTAATCGGTAGTCCTTCGCTCGCGAGTAGCGCGATGCCTTGTGCGTCGTCGGAAACGCGGCCCGGGGGAGCCCCGTACGATGCCGCTAAGCCAATCGCCTGTGCGGCACCGGACGAATCGCCGGCCAACCAAACCCACGACACCGTACTGGCGGTTCTTACTTCCCAAGCTCGCACGCTACGGCTGCCGATGAACGACTCTCGGTTCAACCGACGGATGCGCGGGGCTTGCGCGGCAATGGCGCCCAAGCCGAATGCTTCCGGCCGCTGGCGGATCGCTTCGGCTAACTGCTGTTGCTGATCTTCCGGGAGATTCTGCATTTGGGTTTCGAGCATCGCCTCGAACTGAACGCGCGCCTGATTTTCCTTACTGACGTCTGCGCTAGGCGGCGCCCTATCGTCGTGATGCCAGCGCAGGGCCCGCAGCTTCAACGGTTCTACAGTCGTTGTGGTTTCGTTGGTCAAATCGATGAGAAAAAAAGGTTGGGTGTCGTCAGCGGATGCACGGGTAGCAGTGCCTGCAGTGTTAGCTTGATAACTTGGCGTCCCGCGCAGAAAGTCATCCCTTCCGTGCAGGATCGATTCGTGGACGTTGATCTGAGTTCCAAGCGATTTTGCCACTGGGCCCAAAATGCTGGCGTCCAGATCGAAGATCTTTTCGTGATCGCTGGTATCGCCAGCCACTAAGGTTTCCAGGACCGCGGTTGGTACGTTGAAGACACGCCAGCGCACGGTCCCCTCGAAGCGTGAAGGTGGATTCTGGGCGATCGCCAACGTTGCGGTGAAAAGCAACGCGGCGGCGACGGTGTTGCGCGTTTGATGAAGCATCAAGCCCACCACTATCAGTCACTCAGACCGCGCACCACGGTGAGCGAACTCCGCGGATTCGGCGGACCGGTTGTCGCACATGGTAGGTGCTGGACGCGACTTGGAACGCAGCGTATAGCTGCCCGCCAATGGCATTACAGTTAACAGGACGAACGGCGCTGGTTACCGGCTCTTTCCGAGGAACAGGGGCGGTAATCGCTGCGCGCCTCGCTCAAGAAGGGGCGCATGTCCTCGTACATGGCACGGACGCCGGGACGGCAGATGCGGTGGTCGCGTCGATCGTCGACACGGGGGCACGTGCGACTGCGGTTTGGGGCGATCTTACCGCCGAGGCTGGCGCGCAGATTTGCGCGGCACAAGTCGCCGAACACGGCACTATTGATATTCTTGTCAACAACTTGGGCGGGGTCGTCGAGGGCAAGTGGTTCAGCGGCGATCTCAGCGTTTGGGACGAGGCGTGGAATTACAATGTCGTGTCGGGAGTACGGATGGTTCGGGCGTGCGTTCCGGGCATGCGGGTCAATGGGTGGGGCCGGGTTGTTTTTGTCTCAACAGTTGGCGCCACTCGCCCATCGCATCGCACTCCTCACTACTATGCCGCGAAGGCCGCGCTCCCCAATCTTGGACTGAGTTTGGCAAAAGAACTTTCAGGCAGTGGCGTAACCGTGAACACGGTTAGCCCCGGTCTATTGAGGACACCTGAAGTCGAAGCTTGGTTACGGGAACGTGCCAAGCGCAAGAACGAGTCGTTGCAAACCTGGGAAGAAATCGAGTGCGATGCCCTGGCGGACATCGCGCCCAATCTTTGCGGAAGACTCGGAAGGCCTGAAGATGTCGCGGCTGCGGTCGCGTTCTTGGTTAGCGAGGATGCCGCCTTCATCAACGCAACACACTTACGCGTTGACGGCGGTGCATCGGATCACGTGCAATAGACCGAACGAGGCCAATGCGTAGCCTCGTTCTCTAACGGAGGGTTGAATATGCTTAAAGAATTTAAAGAGTTTATCATGCGCGGCAACGTCGTGGACATGGCCGTCGGTGTCATCATCCATTTTTTCGGCCGACGCAGCCGCGTGGTTTAGGTTGCTGCGCGCTCGACCTTTTCCAAGCTGCACCGCACGTATCGATGATGTGGGCACCCGGTGAACGGATCACGATCAGTAGTGCTCGTGATTTCGTTCATGTTGATACCGTTCACAGTCACCTTTCCGTCGATCCCATCCGACCATTGCATGCCAAATCCGTTTGGAAACCAGACGTAGCCATTGCTTACTTTTGAATCGATTTCAGCAGGTAGCTCGACCGCGCCGCTTGGCGTTGCCAATCGAACCAAATCGTCGTTTTGAAGACCCAGACTGAGGGCGTCGGTGGCACTTAGATGAAGGCTGCAGTGTGGGCCTTTGCCGCGTCGCCAGTCGGGGTTGCGCTGGATGGTATTTGCAGTCCAGCGAGTCCGAAGTCCGTTGCCCAGTACGAACGGGTAGCGTTGATCGGTTGTAGGTTGGGTTTCAAGAGCCCGTTCCAATTCCGCGATCATTGGCGCGGGGGCGACACGCAACCGCTTGTCCTGCCAGCCTACGTTAGCGTCGTAGTTGTTGGCGGGATCAAGGCGTGCAATTTCAACTCCTTGTGGGTGGGCGAGGATACGGCGGAAGAGTTCTTCGCCGATCATGAACGACGTCCGCTTGTTCCATGCGCTTCCGAGTGTTCGCAGCACAGCTTCGCGACGTTTCGTTGCGTTTTGTTGCGCCAGTCCCCAAACCGCGACGAGCCCGGGCGAATCGAAGTGCGGCCCTACCAGGCGATAGAGCCAGTAGATGATTTGCGCCTCTTCATCGAAACCACGGG
>JBLFWR010000083.1:0-14639 GCA_047611725.1 Binatia bacterium
GCCGCTTCAACCCCGACTATCCGGTGGCGTTACTCGAAGACGTTGTCACGACCGGCGGATCCACGTTGACCGCGGTCGACGCGGTTGAAGAAGCCGGCGGTCACGTCGCAGTCATCATTACGGTCGTGGATCGTGAAGAGAACGACGGCATGGCCAAGCTGCGCAGCCGCTGCCCAATCGTCGAAGCGTTGGCGACGCGGTCTCAGATCGTCGCAGCGTCAGCCTAGACCCCGCTAAAATCCGGCCCAAAACGACGCCCAAACGAAGACGGGGAGACTGCAAGCAGCCTCCCCGTGTCCTGAACTGGCGGCGCAAGCACCGCTAATTCGTTTCGACTAGATCTTGCCCTGTAGGAAGAAAGCGATGACGAGAGCGTAAATCGCGAGGGCCTCGATGAACGCAACACCGATGATCATCGGAGTCTGGATACGGTCAGCCGAAGCCGGGTTACGACCGATCGACTCCATCGCAGCAGCGACAGCACGACCCTGACCGAGAGCGGCACCGAGGGCGGCGATCGCGAGGCAGAGGCCAGCAGCCATGGCGATCATGCCATCGGATCCGGCGTAGCCACCGCCAACGTCAGCAGCCATGGCGGGCGAAGCCGCGAGAACGATGGCACCGATGGTACCGTAGAAAAAAGTATTGAATTTACGCATTTGAATCTCCGTTTTTTGTCCGGACCGTCTTGTTTTTCGCTTCCACCACCACATCTATCCTCTGTCGACCACCGCGAAACGGTTCCGGATTTTCCGTCTTCCCGCCCTACCTCGAAAGCCCCGCTAGTGGTGCTCTTCGCCGTGACCAACTGCCAAGGAGACATAGATCACGGTCAATAGGGTGAAGACGAAAGCTTGAATGAGCGACACAAAGGCGCCCAAGAAATAAAAGGCCACTGGAATGACCAGGTAGGTGAGGTTCGTGAAGATCTCCAGAACCAAGTGATCACCGGTCATGTTACCGAACAGACGAAGTGCCAGAGAGACGGGTCGAACCAGGTTGTCGACAATCTCTAGCGGCGCCATCAAGAACGCTAACCACCAAATCGGGCCCAGGAAATGCTTGAGGTACTTGCCGAGCCCCTGCGCCTTGATACCGATCGCGTTGTAGCCAAGGAAGGCAGCGACGCCCAGACCGAAAGTAATATTGAAGTCACTCGTGGGGGGCGCGAAGCCAGGAACCAGGCCCATCAGGTTGCCCAGCAGAATGAAGAGAAACAGACTGCCGAACAGAGCCACGTAGCGACGTCCGGAAATTCCAAGCACGCCCTCGGCAATACCGTTCATCCCATCAACGAAAAGCTCGGCCAGATTGCGCGCCGACAGATTAGTTTCGGGCACCAGGTGCGTGCCCTGCGCGCGCGCGACAGCAAGCTGACTGCGGGCTCGCGACGCGAAGGCTAGGATGAGAACCGCCACCAGCGTCGCATGAACGCTATGGCTCGGTAGTGTGTTCAAACCCGGGATCAGTGAGATCCAGGTAAGTGGATGATGTTCCATCGACTGCTTGCCTCGTCAGTTTTGCGGTCCGGAGCCGGTCGACGAAGCGGGGAGCTCGTCGATCAGGGCGTCTACGGGGCGGCCGAGAAGGGCTGCTTCAACCACACAAGCCACCAAGAGAAGGGTGGCTCCAGTCGCGAATGAGAGAGGCTCGACCGGAAACTGGAGAAAAACCCCAGCGACCAACCCGAGCACCAGCCCGAACTTCGCAATGACCAGAAAAAGCGTAGCAGCCTTGCTAGCGCGCGGCGTTATAAGGCGGGAAACAAGCATGCGAATCAAGCTGAAGTTGGCCACCATCACACCAGCTCCGATGGCTACGCTCGGCGGGGAACCGATGTTGGCCGCCGCAGAAATGCACGCAACCGATACGGCCATGAGCACGGTCCACAGAACGATCCGATTGAGGCTGACGGTGCGAAGTTTCATCGCGGTTGGGGCCTCGAAAGGACGATGATGCGCCGAACAGCGCCAACAAAGCCTCCCATGCAGATCAGAAGGGTCAGCCACGGGGCCGTACCCAGCTTCCCGTCGATCCAAGATCCCAACACCACTCCGCCCGCGATTGGCCAGCCCAAATGCCAGGCAACCGCCGCAGCGCGCATCTGGCGCTGGTCAACCTCGCCCCCGGCCTCGTCGGCGGGAGCGGGGCTCTCGATTTTGTCTTCTTCAGTCACAGGCAACAGCGATTGCCTCGCCTGCCGCGGCGACGGTGCGTGCAATGTCTTCGTCGCTGTGGGCGGCCGATAGGAACCAGGCTTCAAACTGGGAAGGGGGCAACCACACGCCACGCTCAACCATAGCCCGAAAGAAGGTCGCGAATGTGTTGGTGTCACACGCCAGGGCGTCGTCGTAGTTGCGTACCCGCGATGGGCCGAAAAACAGCGTAATCATTGAGCCAACCCGCTGGACACACCCCGGGTGCCCGCCCAGCGCCGCACGAAGCCCTTTCTCGAGGGCAGCGCCGACCTGCTCTAATCGTTCGTACACCCCAGGCTCGTCCAGTCCGCGCAGGGTCGCTAGTCCGGCCGCAGTGGCTAAGGGGTTACCCGACAAGGTTCCGGCTTGGTAAACGGGGCCGGCTGGCGAAATCTGATCCATGAGATCGCCGCGTCCGCCGTAGGCACCAACAGGCAGGCCACCACCAACAACTTTCCCCAAGCAGACTAGGTCCGGGATCACTCCCGCAACTTCTTGGTATCCCCCACGGGCCAGGCGCAGGCCGGTCATCACCTCGTCAAAAATGAGCAAGGCACCCGCCTCGCGGGTAAGATCGCGAAGACCCTGAAGAAAACCCTCGTCCGGAGGCACAACGCCCATGTTGCCGGCAACTGGCTCCACGATTATCGCCGCGACCTCTTGGTCCAAAACCGCCCGCACTGAGTCTAGATCATTGAAGCGGGCCACTCGGGTCAAAGCTCCAATCGCTTCGGGAACACCCGGGCTATCAGGCACTCCGAACGTGGTCGCACCGGATCCCGCCCGAACCAGAAGCCCATCCGCGTGACCGTGATAGCAGCCAGCGAACTTCACAATTGCGTCTCGACCGGTGGCAGCCCGGGCCAGGCGCAGCGCACTCATTGTCGCTTCCGTACCGCTGTTCACCAAGCGCACGCGTTCGACACACGGAACGCGATGACAAAGTTCTTCTGCGATCGTGACTTCGGCCTGCGTTGGCGCTCCAAAACTCGTTCCCAATTTTGCCGCGTTGCAAACCGCATCCACGATCGGCGGATACGCGTGGCCAAGAATCATTGGTCCCCACGATCCAACGTAGTCGATATACTTATGACCGTCGACATCGGTCAACGTCGAACCAGTCGCATCGTGGACGAAACGCGGACACTCACCGATTGAAGACCAGGCACGCACGGGTGAGTTCACTCCACCCGGAATCGATTTGACTGCTCGTTGCATGAGCTGTTCAGACTTCGTCACTTCATCTCCCTCACTGTTTGTTTCGAGAGCACCCTCCCGAACGCGGGCACGAAACGTTTAGCTGATTGAAAATTCAATGCGCGTGTTCTCGCGCGGTTACATAAATCTGGACAAATCTTAGGGCCACTCACTTGCAACACGATGCTCAAGTTCGTAGTTACATCGCCGTTGAGCGCGCAACGAAACGACTCCGTTTCCAAGCAGCGGACATCGGGCGCAAGCCGTCTCTTCGAGGCGGATGTAACGACCAACCATCCTACTGGGTGATTAAGCGACGGGCCGCTTGTCCACAACTGTGGACAAGCCTGTGGTCAAGTGGCAGGGGTGACGTGCAAGCGGAACACCAAAATAATCTCGAAACGCTTTGGAATCAGGCACTTGCGCATTTGCGCACAAGCCTGGATCACGAGGAGTTTGAGAACTGGATTCGACCCCTGACACCCGTTCAAGCGGGCTCTGGAACGTTAGAGATCTCGGTTCCAAATCGGTTGTTCGCTGCCTGGATCGAGGAGAATTACCTCGAGGCGCTAGCCAAAGCCTGGGTCGAAACCTCAGGCCGCAAAACGCGTTTCACCTTTACTTGGGATTCCAACGCCATGCAGGGCGAGCTGTTCAAGAATTTGAACGACTCTCGCCCTCGCAAGCTTGAGGCCGCCCCCCCCATCGCACGCAGCGGCCTGATCGATCGCTACGACTTCAACAGCTTCGTCGTTGGCCCTGGCAACCAGTTCGCTCATGCGGCAGCAATGGCCATCGCCAAAAAGCCGGGCTCCCTCTACAACCCATTTTTTATCTACGGTGGTGTCGGACTCGGCAAAACCCACTTGGTCAACGCGATCGGAAACGCCGTGTTGGCAGCCGATCCAGACAAGAAAGTCGTCTTCATCTCGGCAGATACGTTCACAAACCAGCTAATTGAGGCCATCGCACGCAATAAGGCCCCCGCGTTCAAGACCCGCATGCGCCGCATCGACATACTGATCATCGACGATGTTCAGTTTCTGGCTGGCCGCGATCGCACCCAGGAAGAGTTTTTCCATATCTTCAACGCTCTGTCCGACAACAACCGTCAAATCGTGCTGACGTCGGACAAGTTCCCAAGTGAGCTCAAAGGCGTGGAAGAGCGACTCTGCAATCGCTTCGGATCGGGTCTGGTGGCCGATATCCAGGCTCCGGACTATGAGACCCGCATTGCAATCCTGGAGCGAAAGGCTCGAGACGAGCGAATCGAGCTACCGATGGAGGTGGCCGCTTTCATCGCCCAGGTCATCGAAACCAACATCCGCGATCTAGAGGGCGCCCTGACACGAATCAGCGCGTTTTCGTCTCTAAACGATCGACCGGTGACCCTGGACCTAGCTCGAGAGATGCTTGCCAGTGTCTCGGGTGAGTCAGCTCGAGTCATCACCCTCGACGAAATCGAAGACGGCGTAACTGTCCACTTTGGCCTCAAGCCCGGAGAGCTTTCGGCCCGTCGCCGCACAAAGAAGGTCGCCGAAGCACGGCAGATCGCCATGTACATCATGCGAAATCACTCGGGTGCTTCCTATCCCGTGATCGGCAGACAGCTCGGTGGACGAGACCATTCGACCGTAATTCACGCCGTTCAGACTGTGGACAAGCGCCGCAGGGAAGATCCCCGGTTTCGACGCATGCTCGAGACCGTCACCAAGAGCCTGGGCTGCTGTTAGCAGCTGTAATTAGCCATTTTGTTAACCCGGACATTAACTAGAATTGCCGATTCACCGCCTGTGGATAATCTGGGCGCTAAGCTGTTCGTTGATCGGTGCGCTTGTGACTTCCAACCCGCCAAGTATCGAGATATGCAGACTCATGCAGTGTTCCCGCACAAAGTCGTTGCAGAAATTTTTGCTTTAAGATCAAGACCTTGAGCCAGTTATCCCCGGAAGTGCGGATCCATACAACAACAACAAGTAAGACTATACTCTTATTAAGAATGGAAGAGATGCACCGATGAAGATCACTGTCGGGACCGAAGACTTTTTACGTATCCTGTCCAGAACCCAAGGAGTCGTTGACAGACGACACTCAATGGCGATTCTGACGAATATTCTTCTCGAAGCCGGGAAGGATGAGATTTCGGCAGTAGCCACTGATCTGGAGGTCAGCCTGAAGCAGGCATGTCCTGCCAAGGTTGTGGAGCCCGGTTCAGCCGCGGTTTCTGCTCGTAAGATTTTCGAGATCGTTCGCGAGGCCAACGCTGACGAAATTAGCGTTGAAACTACAGAAAATCGTTGGGTTTCAGTATCTTACGGGCGTTCACGCTTTCGTCTGATGGGTATCGATCCAAGTGATCATCCGGGAATGCCTGCACCGGGTACTGGCGAGTCGTCGACCATCGAACTTGAGGCGGGTGAGCTTTCCGAGATGATCGGAAAGACGATTTTTGCTGTCTCCAGCGATGATGCTCGCTCCAATTTGGCCGGCGTACACCTGAGCCGTGGCTCAAAGAAGAGCCACCTGCGCCTGGTTGCGACTGATGGCCACCGCTTGGCGATGATCGACCGAAAGGTCAACGGAGAAGCACCAAAAGACGGCGTCATTCTGCCTCGTAAGGGGCTCGCCGAGATGGCCAAACTCCTCGCCGAAGATACCGGCTCCGTTCGACTGACCTTGAGCGAGCGCGAAGCGCAGATCGAAGCCGGCGGCTGTACGTTGAGCATGCGCGTAGTCGAGGGGACCTTTCCCGACTACAAACAGGTGGTTCCAAAAGAAGCGCCGAATATACTCCGGGTTGGACGCGACGCGTTGCTTCATAGCGTTCGTCGTGTGTCTCTGCTTTCGAGCGATCGAGCTCACGGCGTTAGGTTTGGGATCTCCGAAGACCGCCTTGAAATCTCAGCCAGCAATCCGGATCTGGGCGAAGCGACCGAGGATCTCGAGGTCGCCTATCAAGGCCCCCAAATCGAAATTGGCTTCAACGCTCGCTACCTCCTCGAGGTTCTAGCGGTTCTGCCTGAGGGCGGACCTGTCGAGATCGGTCTGGGCGACCAACTCAGCCCTGGAGTGCTTCACGGCGGCGATGACAGCTATCAGTACGTGGTCATGCCGATGCGAATTTAGGGGTCACCAAACCCCAGCCCTTCAAGGCTCGTCGCGGAAAATACTCCAATCGGCTAAGCGTCTGAAAATCAAAACAATTTCAAAGACATAACCCTTCGGAGCGCGCTTTACTTTCCCGTTACCCGTTGGTAATTTCTGGAGGTTATTCGGCACAATTTCCGTGCCTCAGATCCCCCAGATAACCGGTTCAGGTACCGCGGGGTTTGGACTATTCGCGAGCAAGCCTCGCATGACGGCGAACACCCATGGATACGGCGACCAAGGCCTACCAAGCCGATTCCATTAAAGTCCTCGAAGGGCTTGAAGCAGTGCGTAAGCGCCCCGGTATGTATATCGGGGATACTGGTCAGCGTGGCTTTCACCATCTCGTTTTCGAAGTCGTCGACAATTCCATCGATGAAGCCATGGCCGGCTTTTGCACCAACGTCGAAGTTGAGTTGCACATTGACGGCAGCGTTACCGTTAGTGACGACGGCCGCGGCATCCCAGTCGACATACATTCAACCGAAGGGGTTTCAGCGGCCGAAGTCGTTCTGACCAAACTTCACGCCGGTGGTAAATTCGATAAGGGTTCGTACACAGTTTCGGGCGGTCTGCACGGAGTTGGGATCTCGGTCGTCAACGCGCTTTCGAGAACACTCGATATTGAGATTTGTCGTGACGGCAAGGTTTGGTCGCAGAGATATTCGATCGGCGTTCCTGAGAAGCCACTTGCAGCGATTGGCGAGACCGAAAAGACCGGGACCACCGTTCGGTTTCTTCCGAACTCCGATATTTTCGAAGTCTCAGAGTACAGCTTTGATCTTCTCGCTAGTCGGCTACGCGAGCTTGCCTTCCTGAATCGTGGCGTTCGCATCAGCCTTGAAGACGAGCGGATTGGCGGCAAAAAACAAGAGTTTTTCTACGAAGGCGGAATCGTCAGTTTTGTCGAGCATCTGAATCGCTCGAAAACGGCCATCCACAACGATGTGGTGTATCTGGACGGTGAACGAGGCGGAGTCCAGGTCGAAATGGCTCTACAGTGGAACTCTGGCTACTCGGCAAACGTCTACACGTTTGCCAACAACATCAACACAATCGAGGGCGGCACTCATCTTTCGGGCTTCAAGGCAGCGCTGACTCGGACGATCAACAGCTACGCGTCGAACAACAACATTCTCAAAAAGGGCGACCCAGCCCTAGATGGCGATGATTGTCGCGAAGGCCTAACCGCGGTGTTGTCGGTCAAAGTGCCAGAGCCCCAGTTTGAAGGTCAAACCAAGACCAAGCTCGGCAATAGCGAAATCAAAGGCCTTGTCGAGGCGTTGGTCAATGAGCACCTCGGAACGTTCTTCGAAGAGAACCCTTCCGAAGCTAAAAAGATCGTGGCCAAAGGCGTTGACGCCTCTCGGGTCCGATTGGCTGCGCGTAAAGCGAAAGACCTGGCGCGACGCAAGGGCGCTCTGGATTCAGCATCGTTGCCCGGCAAACTCGCCGACTGTCAGGAGCGCGACGCGAGCAAGAGCGAGCTCTACCTGGTCGAGGGAGATTCAGCCGGTGGTTCCGCCAAACAGGGGCGTGACCGACGCTTCCAGGCAATCCTCCCACTGCGCGGAAAGATCTTGAACGTTTGGCGAGCTCGCTTCGATCGCACGATTTCTTCCGAAGAAATTCGATTGCTGATCACAGCGCTCGGCACCGGTATCGGTGACGACGAGATGAACGTGGAAAAGCTTCGCTACCACACCATCGTCATCATGACCGACGCCGATGTTGACGGCTCCCACATCCGTACGCTTCTGTTGACATTCTTCTACCGCCATTTCCGCGAGCTGATCGAAGCCGGCTACGTCTATATCGCTCAGCCGCCGCTGTTCCGTGTCCGCAAGTCGAAGAAAGACCGATACCTCAAGACCGAAGCCGCTCTCGCCGACTACCTCCTTGATCTCGGGGTGGCTGATGTACAGGTCAAGGCTGATGGCGAGACCGAAGACGTTCCGGAAAACGACCTACGAAATGTCTTGATGGACATGGATGGCGTCACAGAAATGCTATCGCTCTTGGAGCGAAAGCGATTGAACCGAAGTGTTGTCACCGCCGCCGCCAGTATGCAGGATCTGGATCGGGAGGCCCTTGGCGACTTGGAGCGGGCCCAGGCCATCGCCGACCGACTAGAACTCTCGATTCTCGATGAAGACCCGGATCTCGCACCCATTCGTATCGAGATTGCGGAAGATACAGAGCACGGCTGCTCCAAATTCATCGTTTCGTGCAAGCTCAACGGTGGCACCACACGCTCAACGATTGACGTGAACCTTATCCAGCTTCCGGAGTTCCAACGGCTACGGCGCCTTCTGGTGAAGGTTTCGAGCATTGGCAATGGTCCTTTCACGATTACGACCGCCAAGGGTGAGCAAATCGCTCCGACCGTTTACCAACTTCACCAGATGATCATGGCCGATGCCCGTAAGGGATTGGACATCCAGCGATACAAAGGCCTGGGTGAAATGAATCCGGAGCAGCTTTGGGTTACCACAATGAACCCTGAGAACCGGACACTCCTGCAGGTGAAACTAGAAGATGTAGTGGGGGCCGACGAAATTTTCTCGCAACTCATGGGCGACGACGTTGAAGGACGTCGAAAGTTCATCGAAGAAAACGCTTTGAACGTGCGTAACCTCGACGTTTGATCTCGGACTGACTGTTGGCCGAAATAGTACACAACCCTCCGATCCCGGTTAATATCGAGGACGAAATGCGTACGTCCTACATGGACTACGCAATGAGTGTGATTGTTGGGCGCGCGTTACCCGACATTCGCGATGGCCTCAAACCTGTTCATCGTCGAATTCTTTTCGCGATGCAGGACTTGAGCAACGATGCTACGAAGCCGCCAAAGAAATCGGCGCGCATCGTCGGCGACGTCATCGGTAAATATCATCCACACGGCGATTCAGCCGTATACGACACGATGGTTCGCATGGCTCAAGATTTTGCCATGCGTTACCCACTGGTTGATGGCCAAGGAAACTTCGGTTCCGTGGACGGCGATCCCGCAGCCGCGATGCGCTACACCGAAGTTCGAATGGCCCGCATCACTGCTGAGATGCTGGCCGATATCGACAAGGAGACGGTCGACTTCGTCCCCAACTACGACGAGTCGACGGAAGAGCCGACGGTACTGCCGGCGCGAATCCCAAACCTACTGATCAACGGTTCCTCGGGTATCGCAGTTGGCATGGCGACCAACATCCCGCCGCACAATCTTCGCGGTATTTGCAGCGCTGTCCAGGCCGTCATTGACGATCCGCTCATCGAGATCGACGATCTGATTCGCATTGTCGAAGGGCCAGACTTTCCGACCGGTGGCATTATTTACGGGCGTCGCGCGATCGTTGACGCATACCGCACCGGTCGTGGAATCCTGCAGGTCCGCGCTCGTTGCGAAACCGAAACGAACGAAAAGACCGGACGGTCGAAGATTATCGTCACCGAGATTCCGTATCAGGTGAACAAATCACGCCTCATCGAGAAGATGGCGGCGCTGGTTAACGACAAGCAACTCGAAGGCATCTCGGATCTGCGCGACGAATCCGATCGCGACGGAATGCGCATTGTCATCGAGCTCAAGCGCGACGCCGTTCCGCAGGTTGTTCAGAACAACCTGTACAAACAGACTTCGCTGCAAGAATCGTTCGGCATTATCATGCTCGCCCTGATTGGTGGCCGGCCGCAACTGTGCAACCTGAAGTTGTTCCTTACTGAGTTCATCGAACATCGTAGGGAGATCATCACTCGGGCCACAGCGTTTGATCTGCGCAAAGCCGAAGCGCGACTGCATATTCTGGAAGGCTTGAAAATCGCGCTCGATAACCTCGACGCGGTGATCAAGCTGATTCGCGCAGCACCCGACGCACCGACCGCTCGAACTGGTCTCATGACCAATTTCGGACTCTCCGAGATTCAGGCCCAAGCCATTCTCGACATGCGCTTGCAGCGCCTCACGGGTTTGGAGCGAGACAAGATCGTCGCCGAGCACGAGGAAGTCACGCAGCTTATCGCGAAGCTACGTAACATCCTCTCGAACGACCAGGAAGTCTTGGCGATCATCTCCGAAGATCTCGCGGTGCTTAAAGACAAGTACGGGGACGAGCGTCGCACGGAAATTGTCGATTCGACCTCCGAGATATCCATCGAGGATATGATCGTCGAGGAAGAGATGGTGGTGACCGTTTCTCACGAAGGTTACATCAAGCGCAATCCGGTTTCCTTGTACCGTACGCAAGTTCGCGGCGGCCGAGGAATTACTGGCGCGGCAACCAAGGGCGACGACTTCATCGCTCACATGTTCACCGCGAACACTCACGAGTACATCCTGTTCTTTACAAACAAGGGACGCGTGTACTGGAAGAAGGTTCACGAACTTCCGCAGGCCGGGCGTTCGGCGCGCGGTAAGGCGATTGTCAATCTTCTCCCGCTACAGCCGGGTGAAACCGTTTCTACTTACCTTCCTGTGCGAGAGTTTGTCGATACTGAGTTCGTGCTGTTTTCGACCGCCAAAGGGGTGGTTAAGAAAACACCACTGATGGACTACTCGCGCCCTCGCACGGCGGGAATAATCGCAGTGAACCTTGCCGACGACGACGAGCTGATCTCGGTTGGCCGCACCGATGGAAACCAACAGGTCGCACTCGCGACTCGCAACGGCATGCTCGTGCGGTTTGACGAGCGCGAGGCTCGCCCGATGGGTCGCGGTGCAGGTGGAGTGCGAGGTGTGGCCCTGGCCGACAATGACCGTGTCGTTGCCATGGAAGTTGTGCGCCCCGGATCCACGCTGCTGACTCTATCTGAACGCGGGATGGGCAAGCGCAGTTCGATTGATGACTACCGTCTGATTCGTCGCGGCGGACGCGGCGTGAAGACCATTAAAATCACCGACCGTACGGGCCCGGTTGTCGGGGTTCTTCAGATTCTCGACGATGAGGATGAAGTCGTGATTGTCACCGATGGTGGCAAGTTGATTCGCATTGGCATGGACAAGGTTCGTGTCTTGGGTCGCAATACCCAGGGGGTGCGGTTGGTTCGGCTCGATGATGGCGAGAAGGTCGTGTCTGTCGCACCCGTAGCCGACAAGGCTGAGGACGCTGAGGACGTCGTAGACGAGGCAGAGATCGTTGACGGTGGCGACGGGGCTGACAGCGCCGACGGCGCCGAGACGCCCGACCCGACTCCTGCTGATGGCGATACTGACTCTCCCACCGTCGACGACGAGCAGGAGTAAGGCGATGGCGACGAAGGTCGGAGTGATCGGGGCGGGAAGCTGGGGCACCGCGTTGGCAGCTCTTCTCGCCGGCAAGGGCTACGAAACCACGATTTGGTCGCGCGGTTCGGAAGTCGCTGACTCCATCAATAAACGTCACACAAATCAGGTTTACCTGCCTGACCTGAAGCTTCCTGAAACCCTCAAGGCGACGACGGATTTGGCGACAGCTCTGCAAGGAGCAGAACTGATCGTGTGCGTTGTCCCATCCGGTGCCATGCGTGAGACGATGCGATCCGCGGCTGCTTTCATCAGTGATGAGGCAATCGTCGTATCGGCAAGCAAGGGCATTGAAGACGACAGCTTGAAGACCATGCATGAGGTCATCGGCGAAGAGATCGGCCATCCGAATCGCGTGGGGGCAGTGTCAGGGCCCAGTTTTGCGGCCGAAGTCGTGCGCGACGATATGCCAACCGTGGTCGTGGCGGCGGCTTCAACCGATGAAGTTGCGGCTCGCATTCAAGAATACTTCAACGTCGAGCATCGCATGCGGGCCTATCGCAGCACCGACCTGATCGGTGTGGAGCTCGGCGGTGTGGTCAAGAATGTGATGGCGATCGCAACCGGCGTCAGTGATGGGCTGGGCTATGGTTTGAACGCACGTGCTGCGACCATCACCCGTGGGTTGGCCGAAATCATGCGGCTTGCGGTGGCAATGGGGGCAAAGCCCGAGACGATGGCTGGATTGGCTGGAGTCGGCGATTTAGTCCTGACCTGTACGGGCGACCTGAGTCGCAACCGACGGGTCGGGCTGCGGTTGGGTGCTGGTGAGACCCTGGAAGAAGTTCAAGACGGCATGCGCATGGTTGCCGAAGGTGTTCGCAACACCAAAGCAGTCAAAGCGTTAGCCGCACGGGAAGGCGTCGACATGCCTATCGTCGACTGCGTCTACCAAGTTCTGTACGAGGGGATGAAGCCGCAACAGGCCCTAGTTGAGCTGTTTGGTCGCGAGCCGAAGCCCGAATTCCGCTAGTTCATACCCCCGCGCTTGGCGGCCCGGTTCGAAACTTGCCCGTAAAAAGCGAAGACGCGCCGCGTTGCGAATCACCGTAAACCCTCTGACGAATTGACAAATCAAGTTCTCGCTGACAGGTTCGCCGGGTTGCGCACTGCGTGATGAGCACCCTGTCGGTGCCTGTTTCGAGGACCACTTACCGTGAAAAGAACTTACCAGCCCAGTAACCTCAAACGTCGACGCCGTCACGGCTTTCGAGCCCGGATGGCCACACCTGGGGGTCGGGCGGTAATCAAGCGCCGTCGAGCAAAAGGGCGCAAGCAGCTGGCGGTTCTTACGCCAGCCAAACGCGCTCACCGGTAGATGGACCGGCGCTTCCCCAAGGAAGCGCGCCTTCGCAAGCGTGGCGACTATCTCCGTGTGCAGGCAGTTCGCCGCGGAGAAAAGACCCGGAACTTCGTTGTTCTACAAACCCCGGCGCGTACTCCAGTCTCGAGGATTGGAATTACAGTTACCAAACGCATCGGAGGGGCCGTCGAGCGCAATCGCGTAAAGCGACGGGTCAGAGAGTTTTTTAGGAATTATCGAGATTTGTTGCAGCCTCCCCGGGATATCGTGGTCATTGCACGGACGGGAGCGCACGAATTGAGCTTCAAAGATGTCGAGTCGCAGCTGGCAAAGGTTTTTTGCATCGACCGCGATGCCAGCCGTCCGTGTTGAAAGCGAGCGAATTGAACCCGCTACGTCCTGGATTTCCCCAGCTGGTTTTCTTCTTGCCCTCATAGCGATTTATCAGAGGGCAGTTTCGCCGCTTCTCGGGCCGCACTGCAGATTCCATCCGACCTGCTCTAATTATGCCGCAGAGGCCATTACCCGGTACGGGTTTTTGGCCGGAACGGCCCGCGCTTTGGCGCGGATTGTGCGCTGTCATCCGCTAAGCGAGGGTGGGGTCGACCCCGTCCGCTAGACTACTTGTTCAAAGGTCGCTGCAGTCGCTTGGAGGCGGCTGCGTGGAACAGAGAGCTCTACTAGCAATCGTCCTGTCGCTGATGATCCTCGTCGGCTATCAGGTCTTATTTGCCCCTACGAACCCGGTAGCGCCCGGGCTGACGCCAGTACAGGCGCCAGCTTCAGCACCCGTTCGCGATATCGCCCCAGCACCCAGCGTTCCTGCCTCGCAAGACGCGGCTGCAACCCGGGCGGCGCCTGCGAATAATGCTGCTGCTTGGTCTCGCCCGGTTGACGCCAAAGAAGACCGGGTCGAGGTCGCGACGCCGTTGTATCGCGCCGTCCTTACTTCGTTTGGAGGTCGGCTCGCAGCGTTCGAACTGACCGACTACCGGTTGACGACTGCGCCTGACAGCCCGCCGCTGGATCTGGTGCGCAGTGATTCGATCCTGCCACTGGGAGTCTCCTGGCGGGTTGCCGACGGCAGCATCCGCGACGACGCTCAACTAGCCTACATCTTAGAAGTTGATGATTCGCGCCTCACAGACGGCGAGCAAAGCGAGGTCCGAATGGTCGCCTCGGCGCCCGACGGAACCCGTGTTCGCAAGACGCTAACCTTTGTTGGCGGATCCAGTCTGGTTGACGTTGCGATCGAGGTGGAGGGCGGTACCGGACCGGTTGGCGTTGGGTGGGCACGAAAACTCGACCCCAGCGCTGGCAGCTACTACGTGGCCGAAGGACCGGCCAGCTATGTTGAGGACACCCTCGAGTCGATCAACGCTTCAGGGATGGAGGAGCCGGAGAGTTTTTCCGGCCTGACTTCCTGGGCCGGTTACGCGACGCACTACTTTTTGACGGCTTACGTCCCCGCTGAACCCCGCCAGCTTGAGCTACGGGGAACAATCTCCGGTGATGT
>JBLFWR010000084.1:0-14470 GCA_047611725.1 Binatia bacterium
CCGCGTACGTCGTACGGTGCCAGCCGGACATCAAAGCCAATAGAGGCCGTGAACGCCTGTGTTTCCCGATCCGGACCAACCTTGAAGCGTCCACCCCAGGCACGGTTCGAGGCCTTCTTGGTCGCGGCCTTGGCCACGGGAGTTTTGGCGGTCTTTTTGACGGCCTTCTTGGCGATGGCCGCAAGCGGCTTGCTCGCCGCCTTCTTTTTGGACGAAACCGCGCGCGACTTGGCGGCCGGTTTGGCCGTTGCCTTCTTGGGGGCTTTGGTCGCCGTGGCGCTTTTGGCTTTGGCGGGTTTCTTTTTCGCGGCCATGACGGGCTCCTAGCCGCGCCGTGTTTTGAGCATCTGGCGGACCTTCAGTCGCAGACCGGATAGCCGGATGAATCCGGTCGCGTCAGCCTGCGAATACACTTCGTCTTCTTCGAATGTGGCCAGCGCCGGCACGTACAGGGAGTTGTCCGATTTGCGACCGGCCAGGGTGGCCGAGCCCTTGTAGAGCTTCATCCGCACGGTGCCGGTGACGACCTGTTGCGACTCGTCGATCGCGGCTTGAAGCATCTCTCGCTCGGGCGCGAACCAGAAACCGTAATAAACCATCTCGGCGTAGCGCGGCATGAACGAATCACGCAGATGCATGACCTCGCGATCCAGCGTCAAACTTTCCAACCCACGGTGCGCTTCGTGCAGCACAGTGCCGCCGGGGGTTTCGTAGACACCGCGCGACTTCATGCCGACGAATCGGTTTTCCACGATGTCGCGACGACCCACGCCGTTGCGACCGGCGATTTTGTTCAGCTCGATCAGCAGTTCGTACGGAGAGAGTTTTTCGCCGTTCAACGAAACCGGGTCGCCGGCCTCGTAGCCGATCTCGACATACTCGGGGCTATCGGGCGCCTGTTCGGGAGACACGGTCCAAAGGAACATGTCGTCGCGAGGTTCTTCCCAGGGGTCTTCGAGTTCCTGGCCCTCGTAGCTGATGTGCAGCGCGTTGGCGTCCATTGAGTAGGACTTGTCACGCGTGATCGGCAGCGGAATTCCGTGCTCTTCGGCGAAGGCAAACAGTTTGCTGCGCGAGTTTAGATCCCAGGTACGCCATGGAGCAATGACGGCCAGTTCGGGCGCCAGAGCCTGAAACGCTAGCTCGAAACGAACCTGATCGTTGCCCTTGCCGGTGGCCCCATGAGAGACCGCATCGGCGCCGGTGGCCAGTGCGATTTCGACTTGGCGCTTGCCGATCGCCGGGCGCGCAATCGAAGTTCCGAGCAGATAGCTGCCCTCGTAGATGGCGCCCGCTCGCAGCATCGGAAAGACGAAATCTCGAACAAACTCTTCGCGCAGGTCTTCAACGTAGACTTCGCATGCGCCGGTGGCGTGAGCCTTTTTTTCGGCTGCGGCGAGATCTTCGTTTTGGCCAACGTCGGCAATGAAAGCCACGACTTCGGCATCGTAGGTTTCACCAAGCCATTTCAGGATGACCGAGGTGTCCAAGCCGCCACTGTAGGCGAGTACGATCTTCTTCGGTGATTTCTCTGCTTTCGTGGCGCTCAACGGTTTTCCTCTACGCCATCGAGCAACCAGGCAACGATGGCTTTTTGAATGTGTAATCGATTCTCGGCCTGCTCGAAGACTACCGATTGCGGGCCGTCAACGACTTCAGCGGTGATTTCCTCGCCCCGGTGGGCGGGCAGACAATGCATCACGATCGCGTCGCTGGCGGCGCGATCAAGCATGGCCTGGTTGATCTGGTACGGCGCGAAGATTCGTCTTCGCTCTTCGGCCTCTGCTTCCTGCCCCATGCTTGTCCAGACATCGGTGTAGAGCACATCGACGCCGCGGGTGCCTGCGTCCAGATCGTGAGTCACGGTGATGGCCCCGGTGGCGTCGGCTTTGGCCGATGCCACGATGGTTGGGTCGGGCTCGTAGCCGGGCGGACACACCAAGGTGAAGTCAAAACCGAAACGGGCGGCGGCCAACATCCAGGAGTGCACCATATTGTTGCCGTCTCCGACAAACGAGACGTGCAGGCCATCGAGCTTCCCCCGCTGTTCCAACAGCGTGAAGCAGTCGGCCAGTACCTGGCACGGATGGTACTCGTCGGTCAGGCCGTTGATGACCGGAACCGTGGCGTTCGCTGCCAGCTCCACAATCGCGTCGTGAGAAAACGTTCGAGCGAGAATAACATCGACCCAGCGGGCTAGGCATTGTGCGATATCGGCAACCGGTTCACGCACCCCGAGTTCGATGTCGCCAGGCGCAAGGTAAACCGCATCGCCGCCAAGTTGAGACATGCCGGTCTCGAAAGTGACGCGGGTTCGCAGACTGGGCTTCTCAAAGATCATGGCCATAGTGCGGCCCGCTAGAAGAGGGTGGGGGCGGCCGGCCTTTGTGTCAGCCTTCAAACGAGTGGCCAGCGCCATGACTTCGTCGAGTTCGGGCCGCGTCAAATCGTTAATCGTGATGAGGTCACGTTTCATGGAAGAACCTTGTGGATCGCGCCGAGCGCCTCGTCGGCCTCTGCGATTGTAAGTGTCAGCGGAGGGAGCAGCCGCAGTACGTTACCTGCCGTCGCGTTGGCGATCACGCCTTCGGCGAGCAATTGGGCGACAATTGGTTTGGTCGGCTGCGTGAACTCGATTCCCAGCATCAGGCCGAGGCCGCGTACCTCAACGATGTCCTCGCGGGTGGCGGCGAGCTTTTCCAAGCCAGCGCGTAGGTGTTTGGAAACAGCCACAACATTGTCGATCACTCCGCCTTTGAGAGCATCAATGACGGCCACCGCTGCAGCAGCGGCCACAGGGTTGGCACCAAACGTTGAGCCGTGAGTGCCAGGCACGAAAGCCTGTCCCGTTTCTTCGGTCGCCAAGACTGCGCCGATTGGCAAGCCACCGGCAAGGCCCTTGGCCGTTGTTAAGATGTCAGGCGTGATGTCGGACAGCTCGTGCGCGTACAAGCGTCCGCTGCGGCCGTTGCCGGTTTGGACCTCGTCGAGAATCAGAAGAACCCCGGCGTCGTCACATAGTTTTCGCACGGCCTGGAGGTAGCCCGGCGGAGGGACAACGACGCCACCTTCTCCGAGTACTGGCTCCAACATCACTGCAGCCGTATGCGCGCCGATGCGCGCGGCGATGTTCGACGCGTCGCCGTAGCCAACATGGATGAACCCGTCGGGCATCGGACCGAAGCCTTCCTGCAGTGCCCCTTGTCCAGTGGCAGCCAAAGCGCCGAGTGTTCTGCCGTGAAACGAGTTTTCGACCGTGATGATCTCATGGCGATCGCCCATCGCTCGCCTGGCCATCTTGATCGCGGCCTCGTTGGCTTCTGCACCGCTGTTACAAAAGAACACCCGGTCGGCGAAGGTGTTCTCCACGAGACGCTCGGCCAGGTCGGCTCCAGGTTCGTGATAGAACAGATTCGAAGTGTGCAGCAGCCGTTCGGCTTGTTCTTGGATCGCGCGCACCACTGCCGGATGCCCATAGCCGAGGCTTGCCACACCGATGCCAGCGAGCAAATCGAGGTAACACCGGCCATCGGCGTCCCACAGCCGTCGCCCCTGGCCGCGCACGAACACCACCTGCGATCGCGCATAGTTTGGCGTCGTGTAGCGGTCGGTTCGCTCGATGATGTCTGCGGAGTTGCTCACTTCTTTCTACCTGGCTTCTTGCCTGCCTTTTTGCTGGTCTTTTTGCTTGCGGTTGCAGGCTTTCGCACTGCAGGCGCGCCTTTCAGCAAAACCTCTGTGCCGACACCGCGCTCGGTAAAGATTTCGAGCAGCACGGCATGGGACACGCGGCCGTCGATGATGTGGACCTGGTCAACACCGTGGATCAACGCATCGATCGAACATTCGACTTTAGGGACCATTCCCTCGGCGATCGTTCCGTCCCGGATCTGGCGCTTGGCGGCGGCGGCTGTTACCAGAGGTTGAATGTTTCCTGCGGCGTCCTTAATTCCAGCAACGTCGGTGAGCAGCAACAGTTTCGCAGCTCCCAGCGCCTTGGCGATTTCGGCAGCCGCAAGGTCAGCGTTGATGTTGTAGCTATTGCCAGCCTCGTCGATCCCGATCGGAGCGATCACGGGAATAAAATCGGTGCCGACAATGCGCTCGAGAATCTCAGGATTGACCCGCTCGATTTTGCCGACCTGGCCGACATCGACGTAGGTAGCTCGCTTTCCCTTTTCCCGAACCTGCACCTTCATTTTCGCCGCGACCAGCATCCGGCCGTCTTTACCGGTCAAGCCGACGGCCTTGCCGCCGTGACCATGGATCATCCCGACAATGGTCTTGTTGATCTTGGCGCCGAGTACCATCTCGACCACTTCCATGGTGGCCGCGTCGGTGACGCGCATTCCGCGCACGAAGGTGGAGGTGATCCCTTGCTTCTTCAGCGCCTCACCGATTTGTGGGCCGCCGCCATGGACGATCACCGGCGCTAGCCCAATCGACTTGAGCAGCACGATATCTTCGGCGAAGCCGTTCGCGAGCTTCGGCTCGGTCATGGCGTGGCCGCCGTACTTGATCACCACGGTCTTGCCCGCAAAGCGCTGCATGTAGGGCAGCGCTTCGAGCAAAACCTCGGCCTTGGCAATAAATCTGTCCACAGCGGGTTGCGCCCTGGTCGCCTCCACGGCGACCGATTTCTCGATGGTCCTACACGCGCCCGAAGGCAGGGGTAAAAGTCAGAGTATATAGCGAGAGAGGTCTTGGTCTTCCAGAACCGGGCCCAGGCGTTCGCGCACATAGGCCGCATCGATCAGCACGCTGGTGCCCGAGCGCTCCGGCGCGACGAACGAGATTTCGTCGAGGAGGCGCTCCAAAATCGTATGTAGGCGGCGCGCGCCGACGTTTTCAGAGCGTGTGTTCACCTCTACGGCGATGGCTGCGATCTCGGAGATTCCCGATTCGTCGAATACTAGCTCGACGTTCTCGGTGGCCAGCAATTCCCGATACTGGCGTACCAGCGAGGCCTGGGGCTCGGTGAGGATACGGATGAAATCTTCCAGCCCTAAGGCGTCCAGTTCCACGCGCACTGGGAAACGACCCTGGAATTCGGGAATCAGGTCCGAGGGTTTCGACAAATTGAAGGCCCCAGAAGCAATAAACAGGATGTGGTCGGTGCGCACCATGCCGTAGCGCGTCTTGACCTGGG
Source organism: Binatia bacterium (assembly GCA_047611725.1). GTDB lineage: Bacteria > Desulfobacterota > Binatia > UBA1149 > CAITLU01 > JBLFWR01. Next base: position 5,150 of record JBLFWR010000084.1, read on the forward strand.
AGCCCTCCACGATCGGGAGCAGGTCGCGTTGGACACCTTCTCGCGAGATATCGGGCCCGCCGCCCGAGGCAGCACCGGCCTCGCGGCCGCAGATCTTGTCGATCTCGTCGATGAAGACGATTCCGGTTTGCTGGACCCGTCGCACCGCCTCTTCGGTGACTTTTTCCATGTCTACGAGCTTGCCGGCTTCCTCTTTGCCCAATTGATCCAGCGCTTCTTTCACCGTGGATTGGCGCTTTGGGGTGTCTTCACGAGCACCGGGCATACCCGGCATCCCAGGCATTGCCGGCGCGCCGGGCTGTCCACTGAACATGCCCTGCAGCATATCTTTAAGATTGCCGCCGGCTTCTTCGAGATTTTGTGGCGTGATGATTTCGAAGAACGGCATCCCCGTGGGAGAAGCCGGAGCTTCGACCTCTACGCCGTGGTCATCCAACTTTCCGTCGCGCAACAAGCGCCGTAGCTCGTCACGAGTTCCGTTGTCTTCGGGCATACTTTGCGGCCCGATGTTGGCTGTAGGAGGGCCTGTCGGAGCGGCTGCCATGAGAAGATCCAGAACTCGTTCTTCGGCTCGCTCGCGCGCCGTAACTTCATTGGCCGCAGCTGCTTCTTCGCGCACCATCCCAACGGCGAGCTCAGTTAGGTCGCGGATGATGCTTTCAACATCGCGACCAACATAGCCGACTTCGGTGAACCGCGACGCTTCCACTTTGAGAAATGGCGCTCGTGCCAGCTTCGCTAAACGTCGAGAGATCTCGGTTTTGCCGACGCCGGTCGGGCCGATCATGATGATGTTCTTGGGCGCGATTTCCTCGCGCAATTCTTCTTCAACTTGCAAACGCCGCCAGCGGCTGCGCAACGCGATTGCCACGGCGCGCTTGGCTGCGTTCTGGCCGACGATGAAGCGATCGAGTTCGGAGACGATTTCCCGTGGTGTCATCGGGTAGTCGTTCACGGAAGTTCCTCGACGGTGATGTTGGCGTTTGTGTACACGCAGATCTCGCCGGCAGTGCGTAGCGCTTCTTCCGCGATCTCGCGGGCGCTAAGCGGGGTGTTGCGGACCAGTGCCCGTGCGGCAGCTAGCGCGTAATTGCCACCCGATCCGATTGCGATCAGGCCGTCGTCCGGCTCGATGACATCACCCGCACCTGTAATCAGGAGCAGGCCGTCGGCGTCGGCAACCACGAGCAACGCTTCGAGGCGACGCAGCACGCGGTCGCTGCGCCAGTCTTTGGCGAGCTCGACGGCGGCACGCGTAAGGTTGCCTGAGTACTTGTCGAGTTTCCCTTCGAATTTCTCGAAAAGAGTGAAGGCGTCGGCCGTGGCCCCGGCAAAGCCACCCAGCACTTTGCCTCCGTAGAGGCGTCGTACCTTACGTGCCGTGGCTTTGAGCACGGTGTCGCCTGCTGTGACTTGGCCGTCTCCTGCGACTGCCGTGTGGCCGTCGCGGCGTACGCCGATGATTGTCGTTCCATGAAACACGGCACGAGTTTTCTCCCGAACCCGGGACTTTTGCCAGCATTTTTGAGCGCCGTCGCGCGGCGCTCGCATGAGCTAGCTAGGGATCTAGCTGGGGATCTGGTTGGGGGCTGGCACACGGGCCGCGTTAGGCCCGGGGGTGTGCCTTGTCGTAGACGGCGGTCAAATGCCGCAAGTCTACGTGCGTGTAGCGTTGGGTCGTGGCGATCGAGGCGTGTCCCAGCATTTCCTGAATGGCGCGCAGGTCGGCCCCGCCCTCGAGCAGATGCGTGGCGAATGAATGGCGCATGGTGTGTGGGGTGGCGTGGTCCACAATGCCACAGGCGCGCATTCGACGGTCGAGAACACGAGAGATACTGCGCACCGAAAGGCGGGTCCCGCGCAGATTCAGAAAAACTGCCATTGTGTCACGGCGCGGTCGTTTCCAGCCGTTCTCGCACGCGAGCAAGGCGTGTAGAGCTGGCTCGCCGACCGGTACGACTCGCTGCTTGCCACCCTTGCCGCGGACATGCACCACACTTTCATCACGTCGCAGATCTTCGTGATTCAAGCCCACACACTCGGCAGCGCGCAATCCGCTTGAGTATAGCAGCTCCAGAATGGCCCGATCGCGGAGCGAGGCGTCGTCGTCGCCATCGATCGAATCAAGCAGGACCGTCAGGTCTTCACTAGCCAGACAGACCGGCAACCGAAGCGGGACCTTCGGGGCGTCAACCAAGCGGGCTGGGTCGCGCAGGCCAGGATCGTGGGAAAGAAAAGCGAAAAATGATCGCAGGGCGGCCAGCTTACGCGACACCGTCGAGCGCGTGCACTTGGTTAAGCGGCGAGCCAGATAGGCACGAATTGGGGCGGCGCCCAGCGCTAGTAGTGTCGCGGCGTCCGCGTCAGCGCCGTCGCTTGGGAGGTGTTCGGCCTCGACCAACCAGGCGGAAAACTCTTCAAGGTCGCTGCGATACGCTCGAATGGTATTGGGGCGCAGACCCGCTTCGACACGAAGGTGACGTTCAAAACGTCCTCGCAACGTAGCTAGAGCGCAAAGAGCTTCAGACGGCATGGTCACCATGCTATCACCACAAATAGGCCATGGTTGAACGCTCCACACAAAATAGTCTCGTAAGAAGCGAACGAGTGGAGTTCCCGAGTCGTCGCGGAAACCGACTGGTTGGCGAGGTTCATCGCGCTGCTGACCCTCACGGCCCGTGGCTTGTGCTGTGTCACGGCATGGAATCCACACGCTCCGGGACCAAGCAGGAGGCAATGTGCCAACGCTTTGTGCCCGCCGGCTACAGCGTGCTGCGCTTTGATTTCTCGTATGTCGGAGAGTCGGACGGCGCGTTCGAGGATATGACCGTCAGTGGCGAGGTGGACGATGCGCTCGGCGCTCTAGATTTTGCGACCGACTTTGAGCCACGCGAGATCATTGTCGTCGGGTCGAGCCTCGGGGGGCTGGTTTCGCTCCTAGTCGCAGCGGCGGCCCCGCATCTGGTTCGTCGGCTGGTTACGATCGCCGCAGTTGCCGATGAATCGCTGTTTTTGAAGGGGCTTTCGCAGGAATCGCTTGCGAGCTGGCGTAGCGAGGGCAGCAGGCCCTACGGGAACGGGAGTCTTCGTTCTTCGTTTCTCACCGATATTGAGACCCTCAAAGTCAGCAAGCGGCTTGGCAAATTGGACCTTCCTATTCTGGCGTTGCACGGCGAGGCCGACAGTGTTGTGCCCTGCGCCCATGCCGAGCTGATCCGTACCCTGACTAAGGGAGATGTCACGCTGCGAACGTTTCCTGGTGTAGATCATCGTTTCGAAGAGCCGGGCGCCTTGACCGGGCTCCTTGATGCGATGGACGAGTGGCTATCCATGCCGAAGGCCAGGCCGAGTTCCAGGCCGGAGCCCAGAGGGTGATTCGATGAGCGGGCACACGGTGGTTTGTCACGCGTGTAGCGTTTCGGTGACATTCCAGGGGTCGGTCCCGCGGCGCACCGAATGCGAGGGGTGTGGCGCCGACCTCCATGCTTGTCGCAACTGCCGCCACCATGATGCCTCGATTTATAACGAGTGCAGCGAGTCTGCCGCCGAACGCGTGTTGGATAAGGGCACTTCGAATTTTTGTGACTGGTTCCAGCCAGCGTCCGGCCAGTTGGGTGGAACCAACGGTGGCGACGATGGCGACGATGGCGACGATGGCGACGATGCGGCGAGCAGTGAGCTGGAGAGGCTCTTCAAATGATGAAACGACTGGTGCCGTTCCTGCTTCTTTTTGTTTTGATCTTGCCTGCGTGCCGGGCGAGTTCGCCCGCACAGGCCAGTGCCGAACGCTTTCTTGACGCTCATTACGTGCGCATGAATCTTGCGCTCTCGCATGAACTCGCCGAGGGAGTCGCGCGTTTAAAGATTGCCAAGGAAATTGAGTTGGTCTCTGAGCTCACCGATCAGGAACGACCGACGATGCCGCGTGTTCACTATTCTTTGCAGAGCGACTCTTTGCACAGCGAGCACGATGGAGAAGGAGCGGTGATCTTCCAGTACCGTTTGCGCATCGAATCGGCGGGATCCTCTTCCGCGCTGGAAAAGTTAGTGCTTCTTACGGTTCGTGAGCCTGTTGCTGGCGAGGGTTTCGTGGTGACGAACTTCTCGGACAGCGATGTGCTCAACGCGCCTTGAAATCCGGGGTTCGCTTCTCACGAATGGCGCGGATGCCTTCGGCAGCATCTTCGGTCTCAAACGTTTTTTCCTGAACCGCGGCTTCGCGGACCAACGCGTCGTCGATGGTCCGATCGAAGGTCCCGCGCAGAGTTTGCTTGATGCCTCGCACGGCAATCGGTGCAGCTTCGGCGACAGCATTGGCGAGTTCAGCCACGACCTCGTCGAAGTCGTCTCCGGCAACGCGGTTGACCAAGCCCATTGCGAAGGCTTCTCGGCCGTCAAAAAGGCGCCCGGTGTAGAGAAGGTCGGCCGCGATTGTGGGGCCAACTAGTCGCGGGAGATTCCAGGTCGCTGCCATTCCGGGATGAATACCGAGTCGGCTAAAGGTCATGCCGGCTTTGGCCCGCTCGTGCATGACCCGCAGGTCGGCACCCAGGGTGAAGCAAAGGCCCGCGCCAATAGCGTGACCATTGATGGCGGCGATGGACGGCATCGCGAGGTCGCGGATTGAAAGGAAGGCTCGGTAGAAGTTTTCGCTTCCGCCCAGGCCTTCGCCGTCACCGACCCCAGCTTCAGAGCCAAGTGTTGACAGGTCGGCACCAGCGCAAAACGACTTGCCTGCGCCACGAATGACCGCAACGCGAATGTCCGGCTGATTATTGATCGCATCGACTGCGGCCTGAATCTCGCGCCCCATCTGTGGCGTCATCGCATTGCGCTCGGCAGGGCGAGCCAGTTCGATGGTGGCGATGTAGCCGTCGAAGGAAAGATTGATCTGTTCGAAGTTTGTCATTTGCGCCCCGCTAACCCGGTCAGTAGACTCCGGCGATTAGCTCGCTGCATACACGCAGTCAACGCGCGCACTTCCTGAGACACCCATGACCAAACGATTTTCCACAGTTCTTTTTGGCTCCTTCGCTGCTTCATTGTTGTTCGGTTTGGTCGCGGCGGGTGTGGCGATAACCGATTCCGAGCTGCGGCTGGAATTGGGTAGTGACGATGTGGTCCACACACTGCTGGTCGCTGCGAGTAAAGTCCCGGAAACCGACGGCGAGTTTCGCTTTGACGCGGGTACGCTTGTGCTAGGCGGCTTGGAAGGCGGGCCGCTGCGAATTCTCGACACGTCGATCACGGTAGGTTTGGCGGCCGTGGATGGCCGCATCCCCTTGAAGGTCGCTGGAAAGCCTTTCAACCAGGGGTCGAGTTTCCTGTTTGAGGGCAGCGTGATCCCCGGTGCGGGACGAACCGGCGGGCATGCGCTGGCGGGGCACTACTCGGTGGCCCTTGATGACGTACGGAATTTGGCGATTCCCTTTCCCGTCCGTGTTCCGCAAAGCATCCTTGGCGCGTTGCGCCTGGAGGGTGACGTTGACGGCTTTGTTGGCGAGGTCGGCGATGAAAACGCTCCCGCCGACCCTCTTCGCGGAACCTTCTCGGGCGGTGTAGATCTACAGATTCTTGGCCATCGGCGCGCTTTGACGTTCACCGGGAAGGCTCGCGCCGCGGACATTCGAATGGCTTTCTCTGATGTGGAGCTTCTCTGGGATGGTCTCGAGGCCAAAGGCGCTGGATGGGCGGCATTGCAGCACGATGGGAAAAGATTCGCCCGGATCGCGATCGCCAGCGACGCCCCCCACCAGATCGCCGCACGCTTCGGCCTTGACGACCGCTTGATGCCCCGTGGTTCATTGGTCGGCAAAGTTGAGTTTACTGGTCCCCCCTCTGATCCTCGAATCGGATATCAACTTAAGAGCGATCAGCTGGACTTACCGGGGATGGGTGGCACCTCGGTTACGATGACCGACGTCGCGCTGTCGGGCCGGATATTTGATCCTTACAAACTCTTCACAGTCAGCATTCAAACCGAGGGGATTCGCATTGGCGATTTCGAAGGCGGCCCGCAGGTTGCCGGCCTCGTCTACGAACCGGGCAGAATCCGGCTGACCGCGATGAAGGCGGGTATTCTGGATACCGAAGCAATTTTCACAACCGTCTACAATCCCGGTGATCAGAGCTATCGTATGCAGATGTCGATACAGGCGTTAAGTACGCGTTCCTTCGCCAAGGCGTATTTGGACGGGAACGACCCGTTCGAGCGTGGTTTCGCAACCGTTACGGCGTTGAACGAGAACTCTACGGGTGTCGGGATTCAGGCAGCACGCGTTGCGATGCGGACCGGCGAACTGCGGGTGCCTAACCTCCCAAAACGCGTTTTGGAAATGATCTCGCCCGAGGCCGAACCGCTCGTCACTGACGCGCTGGTTGCCAGCTTTCCCGAGACTTTGGGCACCGATGGCACGCCGCTCCATACTCTTACGTTCGACCTACAGCGCGACGGGGCAGAACTCTCCGTGGGTTCACTTGCCGGTTGGATTGGCCGCACCGAACTATCCGCTGCAGGAAGCATCGACGCCGACAAGAATCTTCATTTAAGCGGGATGTTTTCTTTGGCTCCTCGACTGCTTAAAGGCCTGGAGGCTGACCATGCGTGGATCCTGGAGATGGCAGATACCAAGGGCTGGGTGCATATCCCGATGCAGCTCGATGGTTCGTTGACCGACCCGGTGCTGACCTTGGGGGAGGGGGTGGCCGAACGTTTCGCAGCCGTTGCAGCTGGCGAAGTGGCACAACCCTACGAGCTCGTCGAGCCTGCCAGTGTCGCTGCTGAACTGCCCGATCTGCCGAACTACGAGTAGACGTTGACTGGTTTGTTAATGGGCTTCGCTCTCGTCGTCGTTTTGTCGATGGTGGGATGGCGCTTGATCGGGCGTTGGGGGGAACGACGTCGCGAGATGCTCGCCCCTGGGGCGACGCCCCGAAACCCTATTGAGGTCGCGTCGTTCGCGGCGATCGAAACGGCGCTGGTTGGTCGTATTTGTGGCACATGCGGCGGATCGTTCATCAACCTTGGGGAGGGGTCGGTTCGCGACGACGACCGATTGTTACGCGTTGTTCGTTTGGAATGCGCGGGTTGCGAAAAACTAGGCTGGATCCATTTCGACGTCACCGAGGCTTATCATTGAATAGCTTGCCCTCTTTGCCCCCTCTTGAACTTTTCGATGTTGTGATTCCTTTCGATGAAGCACTCGGTGTCTATTGTGTCTTCGCCAGCGTCGCCCGCCCCGAGGTCGTAGTTTTCAAGGTGTTGGTTGAGAGCTACGAAGGGATTGGGGCCGCGCGTTCTCTGGATCCCCACCATGAGCCCGGGCGTGCTCTGGTTTGCTTCTTGGCCGTACCCGATTTCATCGATCAAACTGTAGCAATGTTCGAAAGCCTCGAAGGGGATTACGACCTGCGCGTTATCGAGGGGACCGAGGCGATGCTGTCCAAAGCACGCAGCGATCTACGAATAGACCCGGTCTGAAAGTCGGCGTTGCTAACCGACCGCCTCGATCAAGTCCATCACCGGTTTCCCAACAGCCAGTGCGGTCAAACACTTCGCAAACGCGACCGACGCTGGAACCTCGAAGTGAACATCAAGCGCCTCCCGGCTCGCCCAGCGTTCAACAAACACCAACCGAGTCGCGTTCTCAGCATCAACGCTAACCTGGTGACTGATACAGCCCGGTTCTTGGCGTGAACGCTGAACGTGCTGCATGCTGATGGAAAGCGCTTCTTCGAGCGCCTCTTCCCGAATATCGACGCTAGCTAAGATGACAACCATGCGTGCTTGCTAGCCGCAGTCCACATCAATGGGCGCCGCACAGGCGGCCGGACTGCTGAGCGTAAGGGTTTGTGCACCGCTGTAGCCCCCGTTGTGCTTCAGTTTGGCAACCCCTCGCTTCACCCGGATATCAAGCGAGTCTCCATCGATACCGAAGGTAAGCTTCTGACGGTCACGAAGCCTGTCGGTCATCACCACCTTGGCCTTGATACGACCGGACTTGCAGCGCACTGAACGCACCTCGCTAATTTCCTCGCAGGGAAGATCGCCGTGAGCGTCGATGATGTTAAGGCCACCACGAATGTCGGTAATCAAGACCTTGTCGGCGCCTAACAGAGGATAGATACCCCAAGCCCCAAAGTAGTCACCGGGTAGTTCACCAGTGGTGTCGTAAGAAGCCACGAAGAACAGCTGGCCGGTGATCGGGTCGATGTCGTAAACGCGTAGTCCTGCTTCGTACCAAGAGTTGTACAATCGGTTCCCAACCATCACTTGGTTGTGAACGCTGGTGGCCTGCTTGGTTTTGAGTTTGATCTTGTCGGTTTTCTTAAGAGTCAGGGAGCCCCCGTTGTCGGTAATGCGATGCACCGTGATGCCACCGCGCCTGCGCTCTTCGCCGGTCACAACAAAGTTGCCGTCGTCGGTGGGCCAAGCGGAGTGAGTGGCCTTACCTCGATAGCTGCCAAGGAACACCGGAGGCATCGAAGTGATGTCGGTAACATCAAAGATGTGAATTCCGCCGTTCCAAGCCGAAACGTAGAGCCTGCCATCGGCAACCGTTATGTCGTGAACGAAGTCGCCGCCGATGGGGCCCAGGCGCCACTTCTCGGCACCGATGAAACTTGGTGCCGCGTCGGGATCGTAGCTGGTGAGATCGACAATGCTGACAATGTCGCGCTCGGAGTCGGCCTGGTAGAGAAAGCCGTCGGCATAAAACGTGTTGTGTACGCCAATCGAGTCCATGGTGTTCACAACGGTCAGGGCGATGGGATTGGTGGGGTCGCGAACGTCGGCGATGACAGTGCGACCGCTGAAGCCGGGGTCGTTGGATTCCTCAACGCCGACGAACATCAGCCCGTCGAACACCTTCACATCTTGGGCCGACCCGGAGCGGTCGCCGTGGCGGGGAATCGGAATCGAATCGGGGGCGGTGAACTCTGCCACCTCAACCGGCGCTGCGGGGACGGAGATGTCGATGACGTGGACTGTCGGGGTTCCGAAGCGCGAGACGTAGGCGTAGTCGCCATCGCCCCAAACATCGGCATATTCGCCGAAAGTGCCATCCCAGTTGCCTACCAAAGAGGCACTTTGCGGGGCTTCTTGCGCGCTAGCGACACCGGCAAAGCCGATGAGTAAAGCTCCGATTGCAAGAAGAGCTTGTCGAAATACCAATCGGTCTACGTTTACTGGGTTGGGCGAGAAGGTCATCCCGTGAATCTAGCAGGTTTTAGCGGTTGGGAGGAAGGGTGAACCTAGAGCGAGGCCCCGAAGACGAAAGCCGCGATTCTAGGCCGAAGAGAAAAATCGTATCGTGCGCGGTC
>JBLFWR010000085.1:0-14332 GCA_047611725.1 Binatia bacterium
ACGCTGCGAAGGGAGATGTTCAGGCTCTCACGAGCAACGCGTTGAAAGACTTCTTGCAAGATCCCGATGGCGGCGGCCCCGACGACTCTCCGATCGCGGCGGCGATTCAGACCGCTCTTGGTGCAATCGAACTGACCGGCCCGATTGGAGCGGGCTTCGGCGTTGATTTGGCTACGCCGATGTTCTCCCTGCCGGAAGACAACAACGGCATCACGCTCGCGTCGCACGCGATCATGACGCCGTTGTCTGTAGACCCGAATGCGCCGAGCTTCGATCGCGTCTTGGTAGTTCCTTCGAACTTCCCATTCTCGCCGTTGTCGAGCACGACAACTCCGGGATCGACGCCCTACGACATGGCGATCGCGATTTCGGACACCGGGTTCAATCAGATCCTTGCGGCGCAGGTCGAGGCTGGCTTGCTTGCAGCCGAGATCACCGAGATCGACTTGTTCGGTACCGGTACTCCGTTGCCGCTTACGGCAGGAATCCTGTCGAGTCTGATTCCCGAATTTGGATTGCTACCGCCCGCGACCGCGATGACGTTTGAGATTATTCCGACGCTTGCGCCCGCTTTGACGGGAGCCAGCGGGGCGGGAGGAGAGACCGCAGAGCTCTTCATCTCTCATCTCTTGATCCGCGTGTACTCAGGCGCCAAGCCGAACGAGACAGTTCAGGCGGTCATCTCGGCCGACTTGGTGACGTCCTTCGACCTGATCGTTGACGGAATGAACCTGTTGCCGATCTTGGGCGCGCCGACAGCGGAAGATATTGTGTTGACCTTACTTGATAACCCCCTCGGAATTAGCGAGGCGACGATCGACTCTGTAGTGCCATCGCTGCTGGAGCCGGTTGTGCCGAGTCTGAGTAGTCTGCTCGGAGCCATTCCGTTGCCGACGTTCCTCGGGCTTTCGCCCACGCCGATTGAGGTGTCGCGTGCAGGCGACTTCCTCGGTGTGTTCTTGACCGTGGTTCCGGCACCGTAAGGGGGAATGGGAATATGATGACTGGAAGAATGAAGTGTTCGGCGTTGGTGTTGGCAACCGCATTGGTAGCCAGCCCGATGCTCGCCGCAGCGCAAACCCAAAGCTCCGCGCAACAGAAATGTATCACCTCGGTTGGAAAGGAATCCGCCAAATTGGCGAAGACTTTCCGCAAGCAGGCTGAGCAGTGCATTAAACGATCAACGACCGGCGCAGCCGCGCTCGGTTGTATTGAGAGTGACTCGCGCGGAAAGCTTGCCAAGGCGGGGACCAAGATCACCGAATCGATTGTAAAGTTTTGCACCCCGGCTCCGGATTTCGGGGTTGGCTCGGCGATGGCTGTCATTGCTGCAGCTTTGGACGGAGAGCGTGACTTGGCGATCGACATCTTTGGCGCCGACTTCCTTAGTTCGGGCGTTCAAACGAACCTCAGCGACCGCAAGTGTCGCAGTGGCATTGGCAAGTCGTACGGGAAGCTGTCCGATACTGTCTCGAAGCGTTTTCTTCGTTGCGTCAAGATCGGTCTTAAAACCGGACAAATCGACTCGGCTGCGGATATGGCCGGCTGCTTGGATGAGCTGACTGGAGAAGGTGCGGGTGTCGCAAAGGTTGAGAAGGCTGTTAGCAAGTTGATGCTGATTGCCATTGCGACGTGCAATATCTCTAGCTTTGTTGACCTCTTCCCGGGCTACTGCGGTGACACCGCCGGAGTTCTGGATTTCGGTGCTTGTGCCGGTGCGCTGGTAAAATGCCGTAGCTGTCTGGGGATCAACTCTGTTGCCGTCCTTGATCGGGACTGTGACATATTTGACGACGGCGCCGCCAACGGCACCTGTCCGCCGGAAACCACTACTACAACGACGTCGACCACGAGCACGACAACAACGACCAGCACGACAACAACCACGTTGCCGCCAACGACAACCACCACGTTGGATACAACGACAACGACGTTGGATACGACCACGACGACGAGCACGTCGACTACGTCGACCACCACTACGACCCAGCCCGTAATCGAGACCCACGTCTTCGATATGGCCTGCGCCGACGCGGTCTTGGACGTGCCCCTGTTAGGCGGGCCGCAGGCCTTGAAGTCGTTCGCATCGGTTACCGTTCAGGTAGATCTGAGCACCATCGGCGACCGTAACTCGAATGGTCTGGAAGATGTCACAGTTGAAATTATTGACTTGTTCTTCCGTGTCGACGACCCGGCGACGGGCGACTTTACTGAAGTACGCGAACTCGCGGCGTCTGCGCATCCGTTCATCGATCAGCGGTCACTCGGATTTTTCGAGGAAGCTGCGAACAACACGGTTGGGGTGCTGGATATCGTACCGCACGCAGCGACAGGCACCGGTACTGTCTTCATCGAAGCGCGCGTCGAGGCCGAGGTGAAATCCGGAACTCTTCAGGTTGTTGTTCATCACGACATCCCGATGGTTCTAGAGGGAACGATCAGTGCGGATCCGCCACTGCCGGGTGACATCATTACGATGACGAACCCGACCGCGATTCCGATTGTTGGTCAGTTCGATGGCGATTTCTTCGGAACTACGTTGAATTCCTTTGCGATTGAACTCAACGCCCTGACTTGCGAATAGCCAAGGGGCCAAGCGCGCGGGGCATGCCTCTTCGCGCTTGGTAACTTGTTTTGATTGATGGACGGCGCCCTTCGGGGCGCCGTCTTTTTTTGCTTTGCGGTGTCCGAGGCCACAACGTTGGTCTTTCAATTGTGACCGCATAGGTTCGATGGGGCGCGGCATGTAGACGCCGCCGACAGGAGTGGTTATGGGTTGGCTGTTTCTCGCAGTGAGTCTTTGGGGCGCTTGGTTCACGTTGAACGTTTACCGGCCTCACTATCGAAATGTTTACGGTTCAGTTGCCAGCTTCTTTGCGGGCTGGCTGACCGGCGAGCTGGCACTGTTTCACGTGGCCTGGCAAGTCGTTGCCACCGCGATTTTTTGGAGTCTAGGCGCGTTGGCAACGCCGGCTGGCCAACTCGGTATCGCCGTCACCTTGGTTTCCTGGGCCGGCCTGGTGGCACACCAACTTGCTGGTATGCGCACGGCCGATGTTGTCGAGAAGGCACTGCGGTCTGGCCTCGGCCCCAACTACGAATCTGACATTCCCTCCGATTTGCGGGCTACGTTCGAGACGAAGGTCGGTCTTGCAGCGGTGCTACGTCCGTATCGTGTCCATGACCCCGACGTCGAGCGGATTAGGAACATTCGCTACAAGCGCGTCGGCGGGATCAACTTAGAACTTGATGTGTACCGGCGGCGCGGCGCCCCAAAGAATTGTCCGACGTTGCTTCAGATCCATGGCGGCGGTTGGGTCATGGGAACGAAAAACGAACAAGGTTTGCCGTTGATGAATCACTTGGCTTCGCGGGGGTGGGTTTGTATCAGTGCCGACTACCGCCTGAGCCCTCACGGCACCTGGCCCGATCATCTGATCGATTTGAAAAGTGTGATCCGGTGGATTCGTGAAGAGGGTGCTTCATACGGTGCAAATCCTGATTTCCTCGTCGTCACTGGCGGGTCCGCTGGCGGACACCTGGCTGCGATGGTCGCGTTAACCGCGAACGACCCGGCCTACCAGCCTGGGTTCGAAAGCGTTGATACATCGGTGTCTGCCTGCATTCCGTTTTACGGCGTGTACGACTTCACCAACCGCTATGGGCACTGGCCCAATCAGGGGTTGGCCGAGGTACTGGAAACGAAAGTTATGAAGGGCTCGCGGCAAGAGGTATCGGCTCTGTACGAGAGTGCTTCGCCGTTGTCGCTGGTTGACGAGAATGCTCCGCCGTTTCTGATCATTCACGGTGACCGCGACACCTTAGTGCCGGTGGCCGAGGCGCGTTCGTTTGCGAAAGAGCTTCGCGAAAAGTCGAAAGAACCCGTCGCCTATGCGGAGATTCCCGGAGCTCAGCATGCCTTCGAGATTTTTCCGTCGTTGAGAACCAAGCTGGTCCTATTGGGGGCCGAGCGCTTCGCGTACGCGATGTACGCTCGTTATCGGGCCAAAACGGAAACGGCGGCCGTGCCAGCCACGGACGATACTGCCGGGGACGCTGTTGTTGATGGGGCGCAAGAAGATTCGCCAGCTCAACTCAGCGCATAAGGCTGGCGGGCTGGGCACATCGCGCTGAAGCTGGGGTTAGTACCCAGCGTTTATTAGCCGATGAGTTCTCGTAGACGAGGCTTGATGACTTTGCCCATCGCGTTTCGTGGCAGCGCTTCGACGAACACGAATCTCTCGGGCACCTTGTAGCGAGCCAGCCGTTCGGTGCAGAAAGCGCTCAGCTCGGCCTCAGAGGCGTTGTCCTCTCCGGCACTTTCGATGACCGCGACCACCCGTTCACCAAGTCGTTCATCGGCCACGCCGAGTACGGCGGCCGCGCCAACGGTGTCGTGGGATGCAAGGACGCGTTCGACTTCTGCTGGATAGACGTTCGCGCCTCCCCGCAAAATTAGCTCGTTGCGTCTTCCGCGGATGTAGAGATCGCCATCATCGTCGAGCAGTCCGAGATCGCCTGAATGGTAGAGGTCGCCTTCCAAGGCGTCGGCTGTCTCTTTAGGTTTGTTCCAGTAGCCGAGCATCGGCGTGTAGACACCGGCGAAGATCCCTTCGCTCGCGGCACCGACGCAAATTTCTCCGATCTCGCCAGCGCCAAGTCTGGTGCCGTCTTTGTCGACGATATGAATCTGGATTTGTGGTAGCGCGCGCCCGCACAGCCCAGCGGAAGGAGGCGAGTCTCCTTTTGATCGGGTCACTGCCGTCGGTGCCTCAGTCATTCCGTAACCGATAGATACGTCAGCGCCGAAGCGCTCGCGGTAGAGTCGGAGAAACTCTTCGGGGCATTCAGCACCACCGACTTCGGGGCGCACAAGTGTTACCAGATCATCCGTGGCAATTTCGGGGTGTGTGAGCAGTCCATGGTAGATCGTTGGGACTGCGGCGAAGTGTCCGATCCGTTCGCGTCGCACCCAGTCGGCGATGCCTACGGGGTCCAACCGATCCATGCATACGCAGGTCCCGCGGATTTGAAACGAGAGCAGGGGTACCAGCACTACAAGATTCAAGATGGTAAGCGGAAGCAGTCCGCCGTGAATCTGCCCGCTCGGGTACGACCCTGTAACCGCAGCCACTGCTCCAGGTAGGAGTAGATTGTGCTGGCTGTGAACCGCCCCTTTGGGGAATCCGGTCGTGCCACTGGTGTAAGAAATTGCCGAGGGGGCGAAGGCGTCAACTTTTGGTAATGCCTGCGTCGCGGGTTTTGCGGCGTCTAGAAGGCCTTTCCACTGGCAGTCGGGTTGGCCAGGGCGTAGTACGACGATTCGCTCCAGCGAAGGGGCTTCGCCGCGCACGCCTTCGACCTGCGCAGCCATGTCATCGTCCGCAAGCAGCAAGCGCACACCGGCATCGGCCAGGATGTAAGACTTTTCCGGAGGGGCGAGCGGTCGGTTCAAACCGACCCACAAGGCTCCAAGGCGTTGAGTGGCCAAGAACGCGACCACCAGCTCACTGTAGTTTCCAAGGCAGCAGGCAACACGATCCCCCGGTTGAATACCGAGGTCCGACAGTGCGGCGACCGCTCGATCTACTTCGCGATCGAGCTCGGCGTACGTGAAGCGCTTGTGGCGGCAGACGAGCGCTTCACGTTCCGGACACTCGGCCAGCCCCGGGCCGAGTACGTCGGCCACAGTTTGCGGCCCCTCTCCGGGAATGCGCGGACGGTGCTCGCTTTGGCGTAGACCGTCAGGAAACTTCGGACTCACGGTCGCATGTACCAGCCGCCGCTGATGTTGATTGCCTCGCCGGTAATGAAACCAGATCGCTTGTCGGACGCCAAGAACGCAATGAGATCGGCAACTTCTTCGGGCTTTCCGAAGCGCCGCACCGGCGTGCGTGCTACTTCCGGGGCGAATTGTTCCTCGTAGCGCTCGACGAACTTCGACCAGATCAGTCCCGGCGCGACGGCGTTGCAACGAATGCCGTGGGGGCCACCTTCGAACGCAACACTTCGGGTCAATGAAAACAGGGCCGCCTTGGCTGAGGCGTACGGGGCTTCGCGGCCTTCATTTGCATCGCCGAGCCAGCCAGCAATCGAAGCTACGTTGACGATGCTTCCGCGCTTTCGCTCAATCATGCGCGGAAGAACAAGTCGGATCAGGTGGAAAGCCGCGGTTAGATCGACGTTCAAAACACGGTCCCAGTCGTCCATGTCGAACTCGGCGATGTCGGCGAGCACGTTCTCGGCTGCGTTGTTGACGAGAACATCAATCGGCCCCAGTTCGCTTTCGATGGCCGGGATCACCTCGTTCATGCGCGCCCGATCAGCGATATCCCCGGGGTAGGCGACAACGTTGCCACTGCTCGTAGCGTTGATGGCCTCGGCCGTTTCACGCGCGCGCCGTTCGTGAATGTCGATGATGGCAACGTGCGCGCCCTCGCGAGCAAAATGTTTGACCGTGTGACTTCCAATACCGGCACCTGCGCCGCCAGTTACAACGGCTACTGCGCCTTCGAAATCTCCCGCCATGTTAACTCCGTCTTGTTGGTGGATTGCCGACGGATGTCCCGCGGCTAAATAGTAGCGGCGGCCGCCGAAGCGACCGCCGCAAAATTGATACTAAGCTTCTAGCCCGACCAGACCGCGAATGTTGTCTCGCATGATGTTGCGAACATCGGTCTTGCCCATCGACTCGATCCCGTGAGCGAAGTCGACCGGGTCGTTTAGACCTTCCGGGTGTGGGTAGTCGGAGCCGAAGATTACGTGATCGGCGCCGATCAGTGACGAGAGGCCGACGAGGTCCTCTTCGTGGTAAGGGGACACATACACGTGCTTGCGGAAGACTTCGCTCGGTTTTCCGCTCCAACGTCCACCGATCCAGGGGCCGTTGCGCCCCATCCCTTTCATCTTGTCCATCGCGCGAATGATGTACGGAACCCACAAGGAACCGTTCTCGACGCTGAGCGCGTTGAGGTTGGGGTAGCGGCCGAACAAGTTGTGGAAGATCAGCGCGGAGACGGTGTCCATGATCGGACGGTCACCGTAAAAGTTGGCCCATTGAAAAGCCGATTGAGAATGCGAAGAGGGGTTCGCCTCCTCGCCCCACTTAACGGACATCAATTCGTTGTAGCCTGACTCACCGACGTGAAACGCGATCGTCAATTTTGCTTCGTTGGCGCGCGCCCAGAAGGCGTCAAAGGCCGGATCGGCAGGTGATTTCCCGCCCTGTGGCCCTGGCCGCAAGTGAATCATGCGAGCTCCACGCCCCAAGGCCCACTCCAGCTCTTCAACGGCCTTGTCGACGTCTAGAAGGGACATCAAAGGTGCGGCGAAGATTCGGTCGCGGTAGTTGAAGCCCCAATCTTCGTCCAGCCATCGATTGAATGCGTGGAGGTTCGCGTAGGTTTGCTCGACGTCGTCCTTCATGAAGTGCTCGACGCAAACCCCGAGGGTGGGGAACAGCAGCGAGCTTTCCAGACGTTGCGCGTCCATGAGTTCAAGGCGGGCGTCGCGATTGACGTAGGCCGGCTGCACCGGCTCGCGCACGGCATTATCGTCGGCATTTTCGCTAGTGAGGTAGCGAAGGTAGTCGCGCAACGACCCCGGTTTGAGCGTCCAGTCGTAGTTCAGCTCCATGTCGGAGAGGAAAGTGAAAGGCTTATCGCCGATCACCACTCGTTCGTCTTTGCCAGGCTCACCGACGACTCGCACGGCCTTGTCGCGGTATTTAGGCTCCATGAAACGCGTGAACGCATCGCGAGTTTCGTAATAGTGGTTGTCAGCGTCGAAGCAGAGGTAGTCGAGATCGACCATTGCGGTTACCTCGGGTTGGGCGCCTCACCAATGAGCGCGGCCCTTCCTGGATTTTCGGTAGTAGAACACGTTCTAGTCAGTGAGACAAGAACCAACGGGGCGGGGTTGTGGTTTGTTGTGCCGACAACGCGGTCAGCAGCCTTTGGCCTTGTCCACACATTTGATCCGGCGGGCCCGCCGGGTCTTTCCGATGGCCACTCCGGTACAGTCTGGCGGGCCGACGCAGCACCCCTGCGATGTCTCGCAGCCTCCCGGCTGCAACGCCGGATCATTCCGGAACACCTTTTCGACGAAGAAAATCTGGGGGATGCTTGTGGGGTTTTCCCCGGCAACTAGGTCGCAGTCAGACATGAAGGCAATCCGAGTGGCGTCCGAACGCAACGCCGGAGGGCCATTGGTGCATCCGACGCTTTGGGTGATCTGTGAAACATTGCGCCGCCCGCGCAAAAGAAAAATCTCCTGGTTGCCGTCTGCATTCACTGGCAAGACGACATTTCGTTTGGCTTTGACCAATAGTTCTCCGTCGCAACGAAATGCAACGTGTCCGCCGCCGTCACTGACTACGGGATCCGATGCGACCACGCCGTCGGCTAGGTCGACAACCTGATTCAGCTGCGGATGGAAGATTCGGTAGCGATAGATATTTGTTGCCGCCGAACCATTACGTAGGAGATCTAGATCGGTGGTGAACACCAGAAACGGTCCGCGCGCGAAATTGCTAGCGCCGGTGATCCCGGCGCTTGAGTATTCGCCGTCAGGCGGGCCACCGCGGAGTCCCCGGTTCGTCGTCAAATCTTCGCGTTTTCCCGACGCTGGCGTGCAGATGTAAAGGTGGTGCCCGCTGCGCGCGACATCGAGTTGGTCGTGGTCAGAGCGATACGCGATGCTCTGGCATTGGCGAGGCATGGTGTAACCCCCCGATTCTCGGCGCGCCGCTAGCCGTGCCTGCGGGTCCGTTCGTGACCTGCGTGAAGGTACTTTGGGTGGGAAACTGGGAAGCTTTGCGCAGCGAGTAGAGAAACACTTCGCGACTAGCGTCGCTGTTGGCAAACCCGGGATCAGTGATCACTGGATCCAGTGTGTCCGGGCTATCCAAGTCGCCATTTGAGGAAAACACTAGACAGGCCTCGGTGTCGCTCGCGAAGGGCTCCTCGTTACTTACCGGAGCGAGCGTGTCGGTAATCTGTCGAATCTCTCCGGTGCTCGGAATCCAGATGGAAATTCGAGGTTTCCGTCGCTATTGTCATCGTTTGGATCCAGGTCACCGGTCGAGGTCGTCGGGGTCGGTGGCTCTGGTGGGTTGTAAAACTTGAGCTCCGCCGGAATCGAACGCTCGTCGAACCACACGGGTTGCGACGTCGATTTCGTAAAGGCTGGCCACGCCAGTTTCAGTGCCCGGCCCGAGTACGTCGCCGTCCGATAGAAAGACGATCGTTTCGCCCTGCTGGCCTTGCAATCGAACGTTTGTGACCGAGCCAGTTGTGAGTTGTGTGAGTTGCCGTAACACCGGAAATTTCGGTCGCGCATGGGCATTCGTGCCCGCAAGCAATGCAGCCAGTACGAATCCGAAAACCAGAACTCCGGAAAAACATCTTGTAGTTTTTTGTTTGTGCATCAGTAGATCGCGTAGCCGCCGTCGACTCGTAGAACATCTCCGTTGTGAAACGCCGACTCGTTTGACGCGAGGTAGACAGCGACGCCCTCGAAATCTTCCGGGCGACCCCAGCGTCCAGCTGGTGTGCGCTTCTCTACCGTCGTGCGAAGTTTCTCCCAGCCGCGCGCGTCGGCCGTCATGTCGGTCTCAATCCAACCGGGAAGGATTGTGTTGGCACGAATTCCATTGCGGCCGAATTCCACCGCGACCGACCGCACCAGGGCGGTCAAGCCTGCTTTGCTCGCAGAGTACTGCGCTTGGCGTGGCATGCCGTGGAGAGCGCCGATCGAGGCGATCCCGACCAGGCTTCCTCCGCCACCTCGCTCGACCATGTGGCGGCTGACCTCGCGAAATGTCAGGAAAGCGCCGACCAGGTTGACGTCGACTACCGCGTTCCAATCGTCGAGGGTCATATCTGCAAACTTGACAGCCCGGCCTACGCCTGCGTTCGCGAAGCAGGAGTCAACACGACCGTAGCGTTCCAGCGTTGCGCCTAGCGCTTCCTGGACCGACTCCGGGGAGGAGACGTCGCAACGAAGGGCCAAAGCGTCGATGCCCTGAGCTTGTAGAGAGGCGACCGCCTTTTCATTCTTCTCCGAGTTGCGTGCCCAGATCGCGATCTTTGCCCCAGCGCGGCCGAGTCCCCGAGCCATGCCAAGCCCGATACCGCCGTTGCCGCCGGTTACCACCGATACGTGTCCCTGAAGATCAAACATAGTGGATCGGTGTAGCGTGGACCGAGGGGTGGTGGCAAGTCGCCTTGTCTGTCGGTTCTCGGCATTCTTGCGTCCGTGTCCGACACAGAGATTCCAACTGGCCTTGTCATCGTAGACCACGGAAGCAGGCTCGACGCCGCAAACGCCATCGTCGAGACCTTCTGCGTCGTGGTTTGGTCGCTATCGGGCGGTCGTTTTGTGGCGATTCAGCCCGCTCATATGGAACTTGCCACGCCGTCTCTAGATGACGCGGTTGCGGCTTGTGTCGAACGGGGCGCCGAACGAGTGGTTGTCGCTCAGTTCTTCTTGGTGCCTGGGCGTCACTCCAGTGTCGACATACCGAAACTAGCGACCGATGCAGCCGCTACGCACAACGTAGAAGTGCTTGTCACGGAGCATCTAGAAGCCGACGATCGCCTGGCTGAGATCCTGCTCGATCGGGTCGATGCGCTGATCCCGCCAAGCTTGTTTCCCTAAGCCAGCAAAGCAGTGCCCTGGCTACCTCTAGCGATCGAACTAACCAGTAGCCCAACCCACTACCCTTGGAGGAATCACCGATGAAATTCGCTACCGCTCTCGCTTTCGGAGCTCCCGAGCACTTCACCGCCATGGCGCGGACGGCCGATCAAGCTGGGTGGGACTGGTTTGCGATTTCCGACCACGTTCTGTTCCCCGAAACCCTCGAAAGCTCCTACCCGTACGTAGAAGGCGGGAAACCCTACTGGGATGCCGAAGCGGCGTGGCCCGACCCGATCGTCGCGATCGCTGCGATGGCCGCTGTGACCGAGAAACTGCGGTTCATGACCAACGTTTACATTTTGCCAGCGCGCAACCCTCTGCTCGTCGCAAAGGCAGTCGGAACTGCAGCGGTTATGTCTGGCGGGCGAATATCGCTTGGTGTGGGCACGGGGTGGATGCGGGAGGAGTTTGAGATGCTGGGCCAGCGGTTCGAGCGCCGCGGCAAACGAACCAACGAGTGCATTGAGGTGCTACGTGCATTGTGGCATACCGGGCGCGCAGAGTTTCACGGGGAGTTTTACGATTTTGAGCCCGTACGCATGTTTCCAGTCCCTTCGGCACCCATCCCGATCTACGTGGGGGGCCTTTCTGAGCCGGCGTTGCGGCGAGCCGCGCGGCTTGGCGACGGCTGGATTGCGGTGCAGCACACGACCGACGAGATCGCCGGGTATGTGGCGAAGATCAACGAGTACCGAAAAGAGTACGGACGTGAAGCCGAGCCGTTTGAGTTCGTTGTTGCGGCGACGGATGCGTTCGACGTCGATGCGTACAAACGACTTGAGGATGTTGGAGCCACGACTTTAATTACGGTGCCCTGGTTGTTCTATGGCGGCGACGCCGATTCTTTGGCTGACAAGCAGAGTGGACTGGAACGGTTCGCCGAAGATGTGATTCACAAGATGCGTTGAAGCGACGATTGATGACCTGGATCGTGGTGTGTGTTGATCGCTTGCGATCGTCGCTACAGGTTGCCTTTCAAGGAGCAGAGTCGAATGGGTGAGAGCGTTCCGAAGACGACGCGCCGTAGGCGCACCGCCGCAGAGGCGACGAGTCAAATACTCGACGCCGCGGAAGCACGTCTGCGCGAGGTTGGTCCCGAGGGGTTGAAGCTTCAGGAAATCGCCCGGGATGTCGGGGTTTCCCATCCGGCGATTTTACATCACTTCGGGTCGCGCCAGGGGTTGGTCCAGGCAGTGGTGCGCCGCGCGCTGGAAAATTTGCAGGGCGAGCTGCTTGGAATGATTCGCGAACATACGCAAGGACCAGAACCGGTCGATCTATCCGCGGTCATGCGTCGTATTTATGAAGTCCTTGCGCAACGTGGACACGCGAGGCTATTAGCCTGGTTGATCCTGTCGGGACAGGAGATTGAAGATCAGCAAGAGTACGTCAGGAGCTTGGCCGAGGCAGGCCAGGTTCGGATGCACCAAGATGGCTACATCAACGAATCCCGCGAATTCGAGTTCGACGACATGCTCTTTGTGGTGATGCTTATCGCGTACACTTCGTTGGGTGCTGGCGTTGCCGGCGACGCGATTCGAAAAAGCGCCGGACTAGCGGATGACCCGAAAGTGATGGATCGATTTACCGGCTGGTTCGCACACTTGATCGACAACGTTCTCACAGGCGAGGCGAACTGGGTCGGTGCCAGGCATTTCGACAAGGAGTCGCCGACTTCTAATAGCGACTGACGTGTGCCCCGCATACGAAAAAAGGGAGGCGACCGTTAGCGGTCGCCTCCCTTTTTTTATCCTTTTCCCGCCTGTCTGCGGGAAGAAACGCTACCCCTTGAACTCCGGCCACACCTTGGTCGTGAACAACTCAAGCTGTCGTGCCTGAACTTCGAAAGGCACCGTGCCCTGGTAGAAGAAGTTCCAGGAAATCCACTCCAGAGCGCCGTCGCCGTGGCATTTCACAAGCTTTTCGATTTGCTTCTTCACGTCATCGACAGTGCCACACAACTGGTAGCCCTTTTCGATCATTCGCTTGGTGGCTTCGAATTCGTCCTTGAACTTAAGAGGCTTCACGCTCGGGTCATCGCTTGGGTTGCGGAACACTTCACCGAAGCCGAACAGGTTGAAGTAGTTGTGGTACTCGTAACCTGTCGTCTTCGCCGCAAGCTGGAATGCTTCGTCGTATGTGTCGCCAATGGTGATCGCGCGTACGGCTCCGATGTTCTGGCCAAGCGGTCGATCGAACCCGGCCTTCGCGGACTCAGCCTGATAGAGTTTGCACCAGTTGTTGAAGCCCTCGGGCGATGCTTCAAACACCCACGGAAGAATTCCGCGACGGGCGCAGTCGATCAGTGACTTTTGCGAAAGAGTGAACGGGGCCCAGATCGGCGGGTGGGGTTCTTGATAGGGACGGGGAACAACACCGATCTTGCGGATAACGTTGTTCTCATCGATCTCGCCGTCAGCCCCATACTTCTTCGTCCAGTCGCTGGCGGGCCAACCTTCGATTCCGTCTTTGTGTGGGTACGGAACCTGGTAGTTCGTGCCGTCATGGTCGAAGGCGTCTTCGGTCCAGGCCTTTCGAACAATCTCCAGCTTCTCATCGTAAACGTCGCGGTTCTGGTCGTCGCTCTTGTCACCCTGGCCGGTAGCCGATTCGCCGCCTTGGCCGAGAACTTTCATCCAGCGTTTTTGGTAGCCGCGTGCGAACGCGACAGCGACCCGCCCTTTGGTCAGCTGATCGAGGATGGCGATATCTTCCGCCACACGGATTGGGTCGGCGGTGGGTAGCACGATCGACATTGGCGCAAACATGATGTTCTTCGTGCGCGCTGCGAAGTCGGCATAGAGCAGAACGGGGTTGACCGAGACCTCACCGCCTTCGGTGTGGAAGTGATGCTCCGTGGTCGAAAAGGCGTCGATACCCAATTCGTCGGCGAGGATCACGATACTTCGCAGCTCCTCGAGCATCATTTGGTAGCGTTCCGTGTTGCGGCCAATAGGGCGCAATTTCTCACGTTCTTCGTTGGTCGAAGGGATGGTGGGCATCGCGAACAGATCGATTTTCAGGGTTCCGTCCTCCTGGGGGTTGGGGGCGCGACGCAGTTGTCGCGAAGCCCAACGAGTAGAACGTGTTCTACTCTACGGCGCAGGTGAATCAAGGGCGAGGCGGTTCAAAATGTCTGCGAGCGCCCGCGAGGTGGGCGCCGGGGGGCAATCGACTAGCTGGTCCGGGTCTGCGGCCCCGTCTCTTGCGGATCAGGGGTCCAGCGGCGTGCCGAAAGGAGGGTAGGGGTCTCCCGGAATCTCGATGAACTCGATCAACGTCCCGTCGGGATCGGTGACGAAGATCAGTTTCGAGCCGTAGGCCGGGTGGTCACTGCGGGTTTCTTCCAAGACCTCCACGCCCGCGGCCCGCATCGCCGTCAGTGTTGCTTCGAGGTCGTCTACGCGAAGCATGAGGGCGGCCATTCCGAGCTCGTTCATTGCTCGGGGCCGACCGTCGCCGACCGGCTTCGGATGCCGAAACGCGAACAGGGCAAGGCGCACATTGTCGCGCTCCAGGAACACCGTCTCTTGGTCAATTCCTTTGAGGCGCAGCAGCTTGTCGGCGTCATCGCCGCTCACGTTGACGCTACTTAGACGACGAAACCCAAGCAGCCCGCGGTAAAAAGCTA
>JBLFWR010000086.1:0-14162 GCA_047611725.1 Binatia bacterium
GTCTCGCCCCGCATTTAGGGTGTCGTCGCCGGCCTGGCCGTCGAGCCGGTCGTTGCCGACGCCGTCGCGCAGTCGATCGTTGCCGTCGCCGCCGCAAATACGATCGTTGCCGCGACTTCCGTTGACGCGGTCATCGCCACCGAGCGCAACAATAACATCGTCGCCGCGGGTGCCACGGATCCGATCCTTTCCAAAGGTCCCGATGCAGGGTCCAACGACGCCATTGACGCGACAGCCGTCGGTCGGCGCCAAGCCGAAACAGATCTCGGCGGCAAAGGCCGGCGCTGTTGGCAGAAGAGTAAACAGGGTGACCGTCAAAAGTAGACGGCCGCACCATGAAGTAGGGGCTAGGGATCGGTCCATGAAGTCCTCGTTGTGGCCAGTGGGGCGAATGCCGCAGGGGGCGTGCGACCTGGAATGTGTCCTAGTGACAAGCTGCAATCAATACGTGATCGTTTTTCGCGTTTCTGAGCGAAAACGGTGGCGAGTCGTCTCTGGCCGGCAGGTTCCGAGTTGTCGGGCAATCGCACTGGCTCGCTCAGCCACCCTAGCGGAGAAAATGTCTTGCAACGTCAAGGTTGATGCCACATTACGGTACCCCCGCAGTTGAACGTTCCTTAAAGGAGTTTGTGAATGATCGAGATTTCCCAGGACGGCGCAGTACACATTATCACGATGACCGCCGAGCCGAACACCGTGCAGCCAGCCTTCGTCACGGCGATGAATGACGCCCTCGACCAAAGTGAGGCCGCCGGAGCCGGGGCTATCGTGCTAACCGGCAAGGGCAAGACCTTCAACGCCGGGCTCGACGTTGAAGCCTTGATGGCCATGGCTCCCGACCAACTGGAGGCGTTCGGCCCGGGGCTCATGCAAATGCTGACGCGGCTGCTGACCGGCCCGATTCCAACCGTGGCCGCTATCAATGGACACGCCTTCGCGGCCGGTGCATTTTTGGCGCTGGCCTGCGACTTTCGCTTCATGCGCGACGACCGCGGTTGGATCTGTATTTCGGAAGTCGATGTGGGCGTTCCGGTCGGAAAGCCATTGATGACTCTGTTACGCCGCAAGGTTCCAACGACCACAGCCGCCGAAGCGGTTCTTACCGGAAAGCGCTACAACGCTAGCGATGCGATTGCCGCCGGGTTTGCCGACGTCGCAGCGCCCCAAGCCGATCTTCTCTCGCTGGCTACCGCTCGCGGTGCCGAACTTGCGAGCAAAGAGAAAGGCATCATGGCCAATCTGAAGAAGACGCTTTGGGAAGATGTGGCCGCGGCGCTAAATGCGTAAGGTTTGAGCCTGTTACGAGATCAAGGCTTTGGCCCAATCCGACAGCGGTTTTCGATGCGCCGTCCAGGAGCCGTTGACGAACGTAGCAACCTTTAGAAAAGGTGTATCGGCGTACGAATTGTCGAGCAGTCGTACCTGGTCGCAAAGCCCGATCGCGATGTGAACGTTTTCGAGCAAACGCGGAACTCTCTTTTCGATTTTTTCAGAGGGGACATTGTGCCCCCCGGTACTGACCCGTTGGGCGACGCGAGCACAATTGAGTTGCGTTGAATCGAGATGAACAAAGACCAGTTGAATCTCGTAGCCAAGCGCTTTGGCCTGCCCAACAAAATCGATTTTTGATGGATGGGAAAAGACCGTCTCAAAACAGAAGGTCTTGCGTTCAAACAAGTAGCGACTGCGAATTCTCTCCGCCTCCTGCGCGGCTTCGTAGCTGGAGACTTCGGGACTTTCGGGAAACAGTTCGCGTGCAGGGCCATCTGAATTTTTGGCCGACTATCACGGCGCGGTGCAGGCCGACGGCTACGCGGGATACAACGAGTTGTTCAAGACCAACGGCATCGTCCACGTGGCATGCATGGCGCACGTTCGTCGCAAGATCTTCGAAGCGCGCGATGAGAACCCTGAAGGGGCGCAACTGCTGTTGGCTGGCATCCAACGGCTGTACCGCATCGAACGTGGTGCGCGGCGCGAAGGCATCAAGGGCGAGCAACTCTTGGAGCTGCGCAGCCGTGAACCACGTCGCATCCTCGGTGTTCTTGGCGATACGCTTGCTGGCTTGCAACACACGGTGCTGCCCAAAAGCGGCTTCGGGCGTGCGGTGAACTACGCGGTGGGTCAATGGCCGTCGATCCTGCACTACACAGAGATCGCCGAGGCCGAGCTGGATAACAACGGCTGCGAAAGCGCGATCAGACCGGTTGCTCTGGGTCGTAAGAATTGGCTTTTTGCCGGAAGCAAAAGCGGCGGCCACCGAGCTGCGATTTTGTTCTCGCTGGTGACCACGGCCAAGCAGCTGGAGATCGAGCCGCAGGCTTACCTGGCTGACGTGATCGCGTGCATCGGCTCACACAAGATGTCGCGCATCGGTGAACTCACGCCGCGCGGTTGGAAAGAAGGGCGGGCTTAGCGCCCGCCCTTTGCGCGACTGACCGCCCTATCTTTAAAGATTGCTGAGACTCAAGGGCTCGACGATGACCGTCGTCGGATCGTGTCAAGACGTGTTCAGGGGAACGGTTACCGATGAAGAGCGGCACAGGATGTCCGCGCAGCGCAGCATCTCCAACAGTCCGCGCGGAATGTTGACAACTTTTCCCATCAGGAAAATTCCGTCCTCGAAATTGGGGAGGATTCTGCCCGGCGACGCCCCAGCACCCCCCGGCGAAAACTACCGGTCGGTGTCACAAATGTATGATCGCAGGCAAGCCGATACCGTAAGGCGAAAGGCAGCGGCAAAACCCCCTGCCGCACTCCAACTGGTGGGATCACCGAAGCATCGGTACGGGCCGGGCTCCCGGATCCGTTACGTTTGATTGAGACGCTGGCCGGAATGCGCCAGTCACACCTTTTTAATAAATTTTCGCTGCGCTGCCTATAACGCGCTTGCGGCGGTTCGGCTCAATACCGGTACATCTCCGGCTTGTAAGGACCTTCAACCGGCACGCCGATGTAGTCGGCCTGTTCCTGGGTCAGAGTCGTCAGCTTGGCGCCGATTTTGTCGAGGTGGAGCCGGGCGACTTCCTCGTCGAGTTTCTTGGAGAGGACTTTGACGTCACCAGCCTTGTAGGTCTCGCGATTCTTCCAGAGATCGATCTGGGCGAGCGTCTGGTTGGTGAAGGAATTCGACATCACGAAGCTCGGGTGACCGGTCGCGCAGCCGAGATTCACGAGTCGGCCTTCGGCGAGTATGAAAAGCTGATGACCGTCTTCGAAGGTGTACTGATCAACCTGTGGCTTGACGTTCACCTTGGCGACTCCCTCGAGACTATTCAGGGGATCGACCTGAATCTCGTTATCGAAGTGGCCGATGTTGCAGACGATCGCCTGATCTTTCATTTGGGTCAGGTGATCGAGACGGATGATGTCCTTGTTGCCGGTGGTGGTCACGTAGATATCCCCCCAGCCGAGCGTGTCTTCGATGGGCAACACCCGGTAGCCTTCCATCGCAGCCTGCAATGCGCAGATCGGATCGATTTCCGTGACGACAACCTGGGCGCCCTGGGCGCGGAGAGCCTGGGCACAGCCTTTGCCGACATCGCCATAACCGCAAACAACCCCAACCTTGCCGGAGATCATCACGTCGGTGGCGCGCTTGATGCCATCGATCAGGGACTCGCGGCAGCCGTAGAGATTGTCGAATTTCGACTTGGTGACCGAGTCGTTCACGTTGATGGCAGGAATGCGGAGGGTGCCGTTCTTGGCCATTTCGTAGAGGCGGTGGACACCGGTTGTCGTCTCTTCGCTGACGCCCTTCCAGTCCTTGAAGTATCCCGTCCACTTGAGCGGAGTTTCAGCCTGAACTTTCTTCAGAAGGTTTTTGATGACCTGCTCTTCCAGAGAGTCGGCCGGTCCGTTGACCCAATCCGATCCGTCCTCGAGCTGGGCGCCCTTGTGGATCAGAAGCGTGGCGTCGCCCCCGTCATCGACGATCAACTCAGGGCCGGAGCCGTCCGGCCAGGTCAGTGCGCTCATGGTGCAATCCCAGTATTCTTCGAGGGTTTCACCTTTCCAGGCAAAAACCGGAACGCCAGCAGCGGCGATCGCGGCAGCCGCGTGGTCCTGGGTCGAAAAAATGTTGCAGGAGCACCAGCGAACGTCCGCGCCGAGGTCGACGAGCGTTTCGATGAGGACCGCGGTCTGGATCGTCATGTGGAGCGAACCCATGATTCGGACGCCATCGAGCGGTTTCTCGGCGGCGTATTTCTCGCGGGTCGCCATCAGGCCAGGCATCTCGTGCTCGGCGATGGAGATTTCTTTCCGGCCGAAGTCGGCCAGGCTGATGTCGGCGATCTTGTAGTTCAGGGTCTTCGTTTCAGGGGTTTCGAGGGTGCTCATAATAGATTCAAGGGGGTTGGATGAGTGAGTAAACAGGGTTGGTTCAAGTGGGAGGATAGGCCGTTCAAACGCCCTACCCCGATCTAAACTCGGGTCTGATAAGATCTGATATGTCCACTCGAGCGCTGTATGGCCAGCCTTCGCGTGGTCGCGGGGGCATCCTACGGGGCGTTGGTGCATGAATCAAAAACGAATCGGAAAAATCTCCCACCCGTAAGAAGCTCAGAACTCTGGCGCCCTGAAAACCGGCATACCGGTGTCGACCATCCGGTTCAGGATATTGCATGCTATCGCGATCTCGGTCTGCTGCGCGTTGGCTTGCCGAGCACGCAACCGGTCGGCCTAGGCTTCCAAGCCGCAATGGCGTCCTCTGAGATCCAGAGCATGAGGTCGCCCGACGGACGAGGGCGCGGTCGTACTGAGCCCAGTTGGCGACGCGATAGTTGGTCTTGTAGTTCGGGTGCACCCGTGAGTTCATTACCGAATCATGACACCTCAGTGTTTCGCGTGCCCTTCAGATCGGCGAAGCTTCGACTGACGGAGTACGATTCATGCACCAACGCCGCGCACGACCGCGAAAGCCCCAAATTCCTCGTTGAGTTTCGCTCGTCCGAGTTTCGGAACACTACGACTGTAGGCACTTCTCGCGCAATTCGAACGCGCCATCGCATATCCTCTGCCCAGTTTCGCATTTGTGCATCTCTGCAACCTTGTTGCAGCGCCGCCCTCCGGTCAACATCGTCCCTCTGGGCCGATGAACGGACGAATTGCACGGATTCAAGTTGACTTGAAGGTATTATCGAATGCGGAACGGAGGCAGAGCCCTCGGCGGCATCGATTATCTCGCCCGATATACTTTCATGTAGAGAGCGTTAAACAGCCCTGGCGCACAGGTGATGACTCGATACCATCTGTGGGACATCAATGCACCAGCGCCGTGCCACACACTAATAGCCGATAATGTACTTACTATTGCTCTTGAGGAGAGTGCGCACGGCAAGAGCAATTAGGGCGCATAGAGAGACGATAGTTGCAGTAGCGATTACGAGGTTGATCCACGGAAAAGGCGCCAGCTGGAAGAAGGTGCTGCTTGACAAGAACCTCAGCGCGAAAGGATGGAGAAAGAAGATTGCAAAGCTGGTATCCGAAATAATGCGAATGATGCGACCTGGCGGGGAAGAAAACGTGGCGGCGCAACCAATCAATGCCATTGAGAGCACCGTTTTTTGAAAGGCCATCAGCTCGAAGCCGTGGATTGCGAAGAACGGCTTATGCATATTGTCGCTCTGACCACTGGCGGACTGTATCATCGCCAAAAGGACCGCCGCCAGCAGTAGCCACCCCCTTTTTTGTCGAAGAATGGGCAGTAGCGTTTCCCGATGAAGCGACAAGAAGAGGCCGGAAAGGTAGACGGGCAGGTAGAAAACGACGCTTTGGAAAGCGTTGTCGTTGGCAACCGGTCGCTGGACAACAGCAGCAATGAAAGCTCCAAGTATGATTATGCCGATTTGATGCGACTTCCTCAAGCACATAACCCGCCGATGAAGTGGCGAGAGCGCAAACATCAGCAGGATGAAGGGTATGTACCAGTAAGCCTGAAATGTATCGCCGTAGACGAAATATCGGAAAATTTGCTCAGAGGAGGGTCCTCCCGCCGCCCAGTTCGAAAACATAAACCCAGCGAGGATTGTAAGCACGCTATATGGGGCTGCCAGCTTTATCACGCGGTCGCGCATGAAACTCCAATAGCCATAACGAGCGCTGAAGACGTAGTCGAAAAGAAAGCCACTTATGAATACAAATAGTGCAGTAGAGCCTTTGATCAGGTCAGACACTATGTAGTCAAATCCGGTGCCGAGGCGGATGCCAGCAACGTGATAGGAGTGACCCGCAACGATTAAGAAAATCGCTGTTGCTCGGAACCGGACAATAGCCTCAAGGCGTGGATTTCCAGAAATTTTTGTGTACGTCACCATATTAAACGGTAAATCTATAGTTGTTTGCTTTCTGGGCTTGGTTCGCTTGTGAGGTTTATTATCAGGAGCATGCTTGTGTTCCCCGTCAGCCCAATTGGGACCAACTGAGGCAATAACTTAAGAGACACTCTGCAGCCAAGAAGGAGTATCGGCCTTCCTTCGATCCAGTGGACAGGTTGTCTATAGGTTAGCGAACGCTGGGGCCACACCCATCTCATACTCGATTGGGCTGACATAGCCCAATCGAGTGCTTTCGAATCGGGTTGGAAAAGTCTTCGATGAATCAATTCCGTTTTTAGCGTTGAGAAAAAACTCTCCGCTACCGCATTGTCCCAGCAGTCGCCTTTCCTGCTCATGCTGCACTGCAACTGGTGGCGTCGTAGAAAACTGCGGTAGTCAGCACTCGCATATTGCGATCCACGGTCCGAATGATGAAACATCCCTGCCGGTGGCTTCCGGTCTCGTACCGCCCGCTGCAATGCATCTAAGACAAGCTTGGTTCGCATGTGTGGCGCTATTGCCCAGCCCACGACGCGTCGCGAATGTAGATCCAAGATCACGGCTAGGTAGAGCCAGCGGTTCCAAGTGCGAACGTAAGTAATGTCGGCGACCCATGCTTGGTTTGGCTGTTCTGCGTGGAATCGGCGTTGGAGTAAGTTCGGGGCGACGGGATTACCGTGTTTGGAATCCGTCGTTTTCCGAAAACGCTTTGTGGGGCGAGCAAACAGGCCCCGGATACTCATCAGACGTGCGACCCGTCCTTCGTTGACTCGGGTGCCAAAGTCGCGCAACTCTCGAGCAATTCGAGATCCGATTTCGCCCGAGCCGATAGCGGCCGCGATCTCCAGGCGTAGTAGCCACTGCGCGAAACACCCAAGATGCTGCACATCCACGCGACATCGAGATCGTCAGCCTGCTTGCTGATCGCCGCGAATTTCATTTCTTTTGACCCGCGAAGTACTCCGCAGTTTTTTTAGAAAATCTCGCTCCATGCGAAGCTCACGATTCTCTCGGCGTAGCTCTCGGAGCTCGTCCAACTCTGCGGTGCTGGCGACACCGGGGCTACCTTGGCCACGGTCAGCCTTGGCTCGTCTCATCCAAGCGTGCAACGAGTTGACGTTGACGCCGATGTCTTCGGCCACTGACCGGACGGACTTCCCGCTTTCTTCGGCGACCTGGACCGCGTCAGCCCTAAAGCTCTCGCTGTACCGCCGGACACTTCGTTTCTTCTCCCTCATCTGGATTAACATGTGCATCTCCTGCGTTCATGTGTCCACCAGATCCGAGGAAGGCCACGCGAGGCCAGCAGCAACGAAGTCGGCGATCTACGTAAAGAGCTTGCGCAGTTCAAGGAGATGACTGCGGAGCCCGTGTTCGCGACCGTCGAGTTCGTGCCTCACTAGCTCGGCTCTCAGGGTTCGACTCGGACGGGGAAGATACGTGAGACTTGCAGCCTCTGAAAAGATGGAAACAATTCGCAGGGTCGAAAACTCCGATTTGCCCTTGTCCTTGACGCTACAGCATCTGGGGATCGCTCGTTCAACGTTCTCTCGTTGGTACAAGGCCTATCTTGAGGATGGCTACGACGGGCTCCTGGTGAAGAAGCCGCGTCGTGGACACTGGAACAAAGTGCCGCAGAGAATTCGAGAGCGAGTCGTCGAGGTCGCACTTGCCGCGACCGAGCTTTCACCGCGAGAAATTGCCTGTCAGATGACCGACCGTGAAGGGCATTTCCTCTCGGAATCCAGTGTCTATCGAATTCTGAAGAGTTACGACCTGATCACCAGCCCGGCCTATATTTTGATGGAAGCGAGCGACAGCTTCCGCGATCAAACAAGCCGGCCGAATGAAATGTGGCAAACCGATTTTACACACTTGCTGGTCGTCGGATGGGGGGCTAGTACTACCTGTCCACGATCTTAGACGATTACTCCCGCAAGATTCTTGCGTGGAAGCTTACGACGACAATGGCCCCTGCTACGTGAGCAAAGAACTTGCTGAGTACATCGACGATAACGGGGTGCGGCACACTCGAGGTCGTCCCTACCATCCGATTACGCAGGGGAAGATCGAGCGTTGGCATCGATCGATGAAGAACCGAGTGAAACTCGAGAACTACTATTCACCCGGCGAACTAGAGCAGGCCATTGGCCGCTTCGTGAGCTACTACAACGAACGGCGCTACCACGAGTCTTTAGGGAACATCACGCCAACAGACATGTACGACGGCCGCCAGAACGAAATACAGATGCGTCGAATGAAGCTTAAACGGAAAACGATGGCCGAACGCCGTCGCGAGAACTTAAAAACCGCGGCCTAGCCGCATAGACACGGCAAGGAGTGACTCTTATTTAGCGCCACAATTTTTCTCAATTCAGCTGACGACGTACAATCCACTAGGTATTCTTATGATAATAGAAGGGTTCTCAGCAGGAGGTCATACGCCTACAGGGGGAAGAAACCTTTGGCCGCTGCTGCAACGGCACTGTCTTCTGGGGCATAATACTCAAACTGTCCTTTACGCCCCAGAAGTTGGTTGCTTTTATACAACCAGCGAACGACTTCATGAGGGGGGCCCTTATGAAAATCCTCAATTAAAATTAATTTGGGAGGGTTCTCAGCAACTTGTCGATAAAATCGCTCAGTAAACTCTCTAGATAAGGGTCCACTAGTGATAGCGTTACTCCACAGCACCCCCGCCGAAGGCCGAGTGTTAGTATAAAAATAAAATCCCGTCTCAATACCAAAATCTAAGATAAAATCATCAGGATTAACCAAACTACGCATCTCACTGGAATGATTTTTAACTTCAGTGAAAACCGCACCATATTTGAGTTCAGATATCTGATCAGGACTCAACTTAAAATAGCTCATTTCACTCGTTGTGACAGTGACAAGAATAGCCCCGAGTATCAGAAAGGCAGGAATACGCAATTTTACCGTTAGCCCATTGATATAGCTACACCCCCAACCTGTAACCAAACAAATAACAGGGAGATAGTATTGGTAATAATGAGGAAAAAAACGGCCCGGCAAAGCCATAACGATAAATGCTGAAGCACCGAGAACCAATGGCAGCAACCACAATGTAGGTGTACGTATCAAACCTAAGAAAATAAAGATAAAGCTACTTATAATCAAGGGCTTGATATTGTCTATAAATGATGGCCAGAGAATACCTCCTCCGAAGGCCCTTAGAATATTCCTACTCATAGAACCAGCATAAGAGCTAGAATACTCAATTGCTGAGGCAAACAAAATATCAAAGCGATCTGTGCCAGTAAAGTACAAAAATGTTAGAGCCCAAGGTAAAGCGGAGCCAACTCCAATAAACACCATCTGAATAAAGGCTCGCCTAAAGATTTTTGTGTCATGCCAAACTCTAATAAAGTGCCAAAACCCAACCATGAGAGCAAAGACCAGGCACACCTGTTTAAACAGCCCGCCTACACCAAATATCAGCCCTATTCCTAAATAACTAGTTAATGACCACCTGGCAGGGGCTCGAAGGATCAAGGCCACACCGATCATAACTAGGGTGTTAATGATAGCTTCGGTATTGGGCTGATTCGCCTGCAGAAGAAAGTCTCCTCCGATCACCACCCAAAGCCCTGCAGCAAACAATCCACCAATATAGCCAAACTTGGGATGGGATCCAGCAAAAAATAAGGCCAGCAAGGTACCCAAACTTGCAATGATGTTTAAAAAAAATATGGTTTGAGGCCCATATCCAACGATAGATTCACTGATAGCATATGCCGCAAAAATACCTGGTGGCTTGTTGTCCCACATATCTGAATATAAAAGCCGACCATGATTAAGCTCGTGGCCGATCACTGCATATGTGGTTAAATCCCGCTCAAAAGGCTCATCATAAGTATATAATCGCATGCAACATATTAAGCTGGCAAAAAGAGCGAGCAAAATCACTACCCAGCGACGACTACCCAAAGCTGAATCCGCACCATCAAGCCCATTTGGAGAAAATATTCTCATATGGATAAAAACCTCAAACAAAAGACCCGCGGGTAAGTAGTTTAAACACCCTGCCCCTGCAGATCCATGTCACCACCGGTTAGAAATGTCCTGTTGGGATTCTGCGTCACAGCCCTGCGGCCTGACGAATTCGGGCTTTGTCGCGCAGGGTGATCTTGGGATTGACCAACCGTGTACTGTCACGTCGTTTCTGTTGCTTGGCGATCACCTGAAGAACTGCGTCCAGTCGCTTGTTCTCAACCATTGAACCCTGACCGACACGCCCATTATCCTTAGGATGCACTCGATAGTTCAGCCGGCGCCCGTCGTGCAGCAACACAACATCGCCGCTTTCATACTCACTCACGGTGGCTCGCGAGCCCTGCAACTTCCGATTCTCCACGTTGTCCTGGATCACGTCAATCGAACGCTTGTAGTGCGGTACCAGCTCATGACTGATCCGTCGTTCGACCTGTAAGGTGAAGACCTCTTTCAGATCTTCGTGATCCAGTAGCGGGCGGTGGGCATCACGGTTACTGCGAGGCAGCTTTGCGAAGCGAAAATTGTAGTCGAGGCGAAACACGTCCAGCAGTTCTTGGCCTTGCTGCATGTCACTTACGCCCGCGAGTCGAAGCTCTTTCACCAACCGATCCTGCAGCGTGGCATGCGCTCGCTCAACGCGACCTTTAGCGTGCGGCGAATTGGCGCAAATAGTGTCGATGTTGAGATCAGCCAACGCACGACCAAACTGCGAGATTCCCGAGCCGCGAATCGATTTGTCCTTTGTATTTACGTGAAAAATACTGTGGCGATCACTGTAGAACGCTACTGGTTTTCCGAAGCGACGCAGATAGCTGCGCGTGGCCTCAAAGTAATCGAACGTCGCTTCTGACTCGGCAAAGCGCATCTCCATGATCGCGCTAGTCGCATCGTCGACATAGACCACAAGAGTGCAGGCGAGCCGCGATCCTCGAACCAGTGGTGTTTGCAGCCGTCGATCTGGATGAGCTCACCAAAACACGCGCGGCGGTCTCGAGGTTGGTAGCTGCGACTTGCTCGTCGACATCGCGAAACCCAGATCTCGGCCTGGACCATCCACAACCGCAGCGTCTCCACGCCAACGACCAGACCGTGAACATCGGCAAGTTTCTCTGCCGCCAACGTCGGTCCGAAGTCGTGGTAGCGCTCGCGCACTAGCCCAGCGCTTGCCGCCTGGATGCGTCGGAGTGTTTTCGATTGCTGATGCGGCCGCGTTTCTTTGAGGCTAACGAGCCGGGACCATCGGGCCTATAGGCCCGATACAAACGTCCGACGTGCCGGGCGCTGACACCCTGCATCCCGGCTGCCTCCACCTGCGTCAGGCGACGCTCGGCGATCCGATCCATGATCTGCACTCGGTCCAGCTAAACGCTGTTGCTGCGGAACTGAATGCACGCCCTAGACAGACACTGGGATGGCTGACACCTTACGAGGCATTGGGCCGGACTGTTGCGATGACCGCTTGAGACCGCCGGGAGAAACAGGACATCTTAAACTGGGGCCCATATGGGTCTGCAGGGGCAGCGTGTTTAAACTACCTATCCGCCAGACCGTCGGCACATTGCCATCCGTAGGAGCAGCCTGAGAAACGCTGACGACGATATCGAAGATGACCAGATCACCCGCTCGGTCCTGACCGCACCCGGAGCCCAGGCCGCGATACTTGATGCCGATCGTCGCCTCCAGTCCCGCCCATAGGTAGCCAGGCGTATCGATATACACGGCCGCCGCCTCCGGCAAAGCCGGAGCGATTCAGTCTACTTAAAATCCGACTTTCGCAGGATCCAGCGACCAGGCTTCCCGCTCCAGTCGGTGGTCAGGAAGGCCACATCATCGCCGATGTAGACCATCGTCGTCATGCGTCGCAGTGTCGCCCGCGACATATCGCCGTAGCAACGAACGCTAAACGTGTAGGAGTCCCGGCGATGCTTGATCGACACCTTGAAGATCCCCCCGCGGATGCCGTATCCCGCGAACTTGGCCGAGGGATCCTTGAACTTCCACATTGTCTTGGGCCGGTTGGTCTTCGGAAGCATGTCGCCCGGGTACAGGTCGGCGGTGTAGATCAGCCCGTTGGCGTTGGTCAGCGTGAACGTGAAGCCCTCGACTTTCGGATCGACAGTCGTTTCAGGAATCAGACGACCGTGGATCGCAACGTAGCTCTTGCGCTTACCGGTGCGCTTCTGGAACTCCTCTTCATCCGCGTCAACGAAGATCTTCGCCGGATCGTCAAGGATCGCGACGCACGGCTGAACCAGCTGACAGGCTGCCGTGCAGCTTTGATAGTCAGGAACGGCACATTTCGGATCGGCGCAGTCAACATTCAGGTCGCCATCGTCGTCAATGAGGTTGTTGCAGATCTCCAGCCCCGGAGCGTCACACTGCTCGCCCGGGTCAAGAACGCCGTTTCCGCAGGTGACAATGGCGACAACATCGGTCGGCTCCAAATCACTATTGTCCACGATGGCCGAGTCGGCCGAGCTCGTGAACACGAAGCCTGCATTGCAGATATCTTCGGCGTTGACGCAGTCGCCGACTTGACCGCTGTCACCGGTGGGCGCCGTAAGCGAAACGGTGAACTCGAAATCGACTTGAACGCTGGTCAACGCCAGCATCGTTCCAATCGGGCACTCAAGCAGGTTACTATTCACGAGCGTGCAACCGCCGGTGTTCGAGACATGCGTCAGGTTGACGTCAAAGCCATCGTAGGCGACGACGTCCGTCGCCGTACCCGGCCCGCTGTTAGTCAAAACAAGGCGGTAGTTGACAGTGCCACCCTGGAGGATCGGGTCGGGCGTGAGCTGCATCTTCTGGATTTCCAGTGCCGTGTTAGTGCTCGGCACGATCACGTCGGTCGGCTCCTCGCTACTGTTGTTGGCGAGATTCGAGTCCACTTCCGTGGCGCTTACCGACACGAGGCTGCACAGATCTTCACCACTACCGCAGGTCGCGCCCGTTGGTCCGCCGCCCGTGGGCGCTGCGGGATCGACCGCTACGATGATGTCGAAGCTTGTGCTTCCACCGGCTGCGATCGAACCCAGTGGGCAGGTAAGCGTTCCAACCGGCGACTCCGTACAGCCCGCTGCCGTGGTCAGGTAAAGAATCTCGTTAGAATCCAGCACGCCGACAAGTTGAACGTTGGTCGCTGTATTCGTGCCAACGTTGGTCACAACCACCGTGTAGGTGAGGAAACCA
This sequence comes from Binatia bacterium, assembly GCA_047611725.1. Taxonomy (GTDB): domain Bacteria; phylum Desulfobacterota; class Binatia; order UBA1149; family CAITLU01; genus JBLFWR01. The sequence continues at coordinate 13,527 of JBLFWR010000086.1, forward strand.
CCCTGCGGGATCGGATCGTTGGAATCGACTATCGTCACCGCCAAATCGATCGTGCCGGTTGCCAGCAGCGTATCCTGGTCGTCGTCCGTGTTGTTGGCCGGCGTCGGGTCAACAGTTCCCACCGGCACGTTGACCGTAGCGACGTTGATCAGCGGATCTGACGTGGCCGCCCCGCTGGTCGTCGCCGTCACGGTGTACGTTACCGTCTCGCCGACAGCGATATCGATCGTGTCGATGATGTTACCGCTTCCGCTAGCAGTACAGGTAGCCGCGCCCGTAACTGCGCAAGCCCAGGTCGCCGACGTGATGTCGGCCGTGAACGCGTCAAGAACAGTCGCCCCCGTGACATCCGAGGGACCGGTGTTGCTCACAACAATCGAGTAAATCAGGACATCGCCGGCTGTGTAGGTCGTGACCCCGTCGTCTTTCGTGATCGAAAGATCGGCAACCAACGGAACCGTCGTGACGTCGGTGTCACTGTTGTTGCCCGGAACCGGATCGGTCACAGCCGGGTCGGCCGTCACCGTCGTCGAGTTCGTCAAGGTTTGCCCATCGGTGGCAACCGGCAGCGCATCAACAGTGAAGGTGAACGTGCTTGAACCGCCCGAGGCGACCGACACGGTGGTCGTGCAGGCG
>JBLFWR010000087.1:0-14160 GCA_047611725.1 Binatia bacterium
TCCCCGGCTCTAACTCAAGCCTTATTGGACAAATGCTGGCAATGCCGCCACGTGTCATGACGGCTATTTGGGCCAATCGCTAGGGTCCCAAAATGTCGGCGACTTGCTCTCGAACCTCTTCCTCCAAGTTGACGGCCTTCTCTAGGGTCGCACGATAGTTCGTGCAGAAATCCGGGAGAACGTCGGCGATGAGAAACGCGTTCTTTTCGAGCTTCAGAGCCAGTTCCAAATGTTCGACGACACGGGCCTGCTGCGCGTCGCTGGCCCCGATTCTAACCTTCACATTCTGCAGCAAGCGGCGCAGCGCGGATCGAGCAGAGTTCAGATATTCAGCACTGCGCAGATGCTCGTCGCCACACGCCAACTCAATGGCACGACGCTGATCCTTTAGGATGAACTCAAGCGAACTCGGCGCGTCGCGCGGATCACAAAAATCAACGACGCCATCACCGTCTTCGTCATCCGTACCGTCAAGGTAGTCGAGGACCTCATCGTTATCCGCGTCCAAGTCGTAACGACTGGGGATCCCGTCGCCATCGATATCCTGGCCGCAAGCGTTCTCAGTGGCGTTGTCAATGCCGTCGCCGTCACAGTCGGAGGTACCGCAAGCGGGCCACGCCCCGGCATCAACAAAGAAACTGCTGGTGGCGTAGCGGCGCAACACCGGCACTCTGGCTGCGGCTCTTCGATGACCATCGAACAAAGTTTCGCCGAGAGCCGTAGATGCTCCGTGGGCAACATCAAGATGCACGTTAACTTGATACAAACCGCGCCCCGCTAAAGAATCGAAACGGCCCAGAAAGCCGCCGGTGATGGGATCTACCGCAAGTTCCACCGGCACAACATCGCCATTGGGACGTACCACCACCCCGTTCACCAAAACCGGCCCTTCCAATGCAGTTACAAACGACGTGCTTGCCCCCACGCTGACCGTACCAACGGGTTGGAGCGACTCGTGGTTGGCGTCAACGAAGAAGTCAGCACGTGGGTTGCGTAGGAACGCAACGACCGCACTTTCTTGACGAGCAGTACCGTCGGGAAAGACACGTAAGCGCCATCGGCCTGGTTGGGGGTCAGTGATACGAAGCAGGGCCCACGCAGGATCTACGCTAACCTCGGAGGAATGATCGTCGTAGCGTTCGCCCAAGGGTCCCATCAACTCGAATAGCACTTTCCAATCAGCGATTTTGGCGGTCGCTGCGGTCAAGGCGACAACCAACTCACGCGCCCCTTCCTCGACCTCCAGCTCGAACATCGCCGAACTTGCCAAAGTAGAACTCGCCTTGGCACGCGAGCGAGAACCGTCGGCCGGGCGCTGCAAGCCGAAACGCTTGCGGGGAAGCACCAAGGCCTCTCCACGAAGCCGGGCCGCCAATTCGACCAACATCGGGGCCAGTTCGGCGCCGCTGGTCGCGGCTAGTGGCAATCCACCTGTACGCTTCGACAAGCGTGAAAGCGTCGCAAGGTCAGCGGCGCGGCCCAAGCCAATGGTGTGCCAGCGAACTTGACGCGCCTCGAATGCCGGCACGACATCGTCCGGATCGATGCCAGAATTGTTCGCGCCATCGGTCACAAGAATCGCGGTGCGCGTTCGTCCCTGCGTCGCACGTGCATCGAAGCGCTCATGGGCAGCCTCAATCGCTGCCCCCATCGCGCTATCGGCGGCGGGGTCCAATCGGGCGGTTCGACTACGTAGAGCTGCCGCGTGTACGGGTGTCAGCGAACCAATATCGGAAAGGTTCTCGCGATCCGTACTAAACGACATCGCACCAACGTGAACATCGCTGCCCTCAAGAACGGTGAGAAACAACGAGACTGCAGAGGCAACCGCGTTCAGTCGCGTCGCCGAGCATTCCTGCTCGTCAATCGAGCCGTCTCCATCGTCATCAAGACTGTTGGCACAGATCTCGTGGACGCCATCGTGCGCTGCGGCTCCCATGCTTTGAGAATTGTCGAGTACGAGAAGAACCTGATCAGCACCGGCAATGTCATGAACAAACTCCGGAGGTGTGTGACAAACGACCGGAGCCGCGGCTTCGGGAGTCTCAGCCGGAGCGCGAAGATAGGGGCGGTTCGAAACGATCGTTTCCCAATCGCTTTGACCCCGGTGGAGAACGGTTTGTTCCGTTGCTTCCCACGCACCCGTTGCAATGTTCCAGGCATCGGCACACCAGGGAGCGCGACATCCAGCCGACCCGTCGCTGGTCACCGTCAGATCAACCGGACCCGCTTTCGTGAGCTGCAACCCGTCGAACCCGGTGCCTGGATTGTTGGCTGCATCGGGGTTCGGGGTCCCAAGGTCCAGGGCAACCCGAAGGTCGCTGGTGCCACGTGCTAATCCCGGAATCGTGATGGTTGTCGGGCCGCCTTCAATCGCCCCAAGCGAAGAATCTTCGTTGAATCGCAGCTCCCAGTTATGGAGCACGACGAGATCGCCCTCGACCCCGCCGATCTCTGCGCCGTCGATCGCCGCCGCCAACTGCCAAACACGCTCTGCAGTATGTGTTAGGTACAACAGCAGTTGCGGCGCGGGCAGAACACCACGCGCGTCAACGGCTTCGACCTCGGTGTGAAAGCTCGAGGTCGCTCTGGCAGTGAGAAAATCGGTAGCATCGAAGCGACCGATCGGACCGGCCGTGTTGGGCAAAAGCCCCCTGATCTGAATACGAGACAGCGGCTGCGATCGCGGACAGGCACCGCCTTCGCCTCGAAGGCGGTCATGCGCAGCCGCGGTACTGAATTCGCTCGCCAGCACCGCTTCACAGGAGCTTCCCAAGCAGTCGTCATCTCGCAAACAGGCATTGCCTTGTTGAGGCCCGGCGACACAAGTAAGGCCGCCGGCCAATTGCATCAGCGAGTGATGCTCTTCGTCCATGTCGTCGGCGCCAAACCCGTCTCCGAAACCACAAGCCCCATCACCACGACGCTGCTCTGCGTATTGGTCACCGAGGCCTAAGGCGTGATGAGCGAACAAATGGGCGAGCCGATCGGGACGGCTGAGCTCACCCATGAAAACGTCCATGTGACTGCCCAGACGCGAAAGCCCCTGACCATCTGCGAAATACGCTCCCCCGGAGCGTGCCGAGGAAGGGTGAAGCCAGAACCCGGCAAGGTCTTCGTCGGCTTCGCCGGTGGTCATGCGCACACGTCTCAGACGTACCTGTCCGTCGGTCGCGTCGCAGACCAGCTCCGCCATACGGGTTAGCGCAGCCTGGGCCTCGGCTACTTGCTGGTGGGTTGGAGAAAAACGGAAGTTGACCTCAAAGCTGGCGCGGCCAGTGGGGTCTTCTATGGTGGCAAATCCGGCGGTGGCAACCAGTGGAGATAGGGCCAACGTACCGGTGCAGACAGCCCCGGCCAGCAACGCAAGTTGGGTTGCCCGGCTTGGCAACCGCCCCAACGATCGCTTCGCCGATCGAACTACGAAGCTTGTTTTGGTCGCTGGTCGCGCAGGTTCGAGACAATCAGGAAGCATGGAGACGACGATAGAAGCGATGGACTAAAGTTGCCACAACCTCGGCCACCGAAAGCCACCAAAGGCCACCAAACCGGGACATTACTTCGATCGCATGCCCGTCCCCTGAGAACAGAAACGGGCACGCGACTGAAGGGACAGACGTATCAGGGGCCCTTGGCCTTATACTGCTTCGTCTCGTTCTTGATGGACGCAGAGTAGGTCGTCTGCCAACACTCGACGCCTCCACCGGCATCGATCAACAGCTGAACAACCACGTCGTTGGTCAACGGCAAGGCCGGGGTCGCAAGTTCTAGCCCCTTGCCCTTGAGCAGGACCTTCGGCTTGCCTTGCACGCCGCTCATCAATTTGATCACGAACGCTCCATCAGACCCGACCCCACCTTTGTTCTTGTAAGCGAAGCCTTTCGTGCCCAGAGCCTTCCAACACGGTTTGCTACCGCAGGTTCCACCGCTTTCTATTTTGGCGGACAGCAATGGCTGTGCTTCGACCGACGCATCATAGATACAAAGCTGGTACGTGTTCGTCCCGATCACCGCCTCGCCAAAATCGGCCAGATCGGTCGCGTCGCCTTTCGTCCATTTCCAAATCAACTTATCGCGATCATCCTTGACGTTGTCGCCAATCTTAACGAGCGACTTCTTGGTCGTGGCCAGCCGGCAGCTGGCCGGTAATTCCGGAGTCGCGCCGCAAAGGTTCACCTCCGCCATCGTCGTGGTGGTCGTGGGAATCGGCCCTCCGCCAAGACCACCCAACGACCAGGCTCCACGCCCCATCGTGCCAGCGATCAGCAGATCAGCGGCCGGGTGGTAGTCCAGATCGTAGGCTGCCACCGTGGGCAGCCCTGTGCCGAGTTGATCCCACGCCGAGAAATCGGCGGCCGTAGAGGCGAACACACCCTCGCGAGTTCCGATCGCGAGAACATCGTCACTTCCAGACGAAATATACATCAGAGCCCGGAAGTCCGTCGCCCCAAGGGCGCCGAGGTTGCCGGTGATGTCAGACCACGTCGCACCCGCATCGGTTGACGCGTAGACGGTCGAAGAATCGGCAACAAACCACTGCGTCCAATCGTCGCGATCTACGGTGACATCGCGGATCGTAAACAGCCCGGGATAGGTGCCGTTCAGCGCGGGGCTGCCGATGCCCGCGCTGCGGGAGTAGATCTCGTCTCCCAAACCGAGCAGCAAGAAGTCGTCATTGTCTACGCTGGCCAGCGAGCCGCCGTAAGCAATCGCGCTTTCTGAAGATCCAACACCATCAAGGATGTTGGTCACTGTTTCGCCCTGATCGAACGACTCATAGACCGAGTCTGACGCTACAACGAGGAAGCGGTCGCCATCATTGGCATGAGTCGACATTGGTGTGCGGAACGGTGCGTTGCCGGTGCTGTTAGCGACCAGGTCGGTACCACCACCCACGGTGGTTAACGCGGGGAAGTCTACCGTCTGTAGAACCCCTGCGGCGTTGTACGTCTCGCGGCGCAGCCCCTGCAGATACTGGAAGCTTGAGTAGCGTGTGGATACGCCGGGGGTATTGAACGAGTCGATGCTGACATCGCCACCGTCGCCGGTCGAAACGCTCTCCCAAGTTGAGCCACCAGGAGTCAGCTGCTTGGGCGAACCAGTATCCTGGCAACCACCCGTGAGCAGACCGGAGCGCGCATCCAACGCGGCGTCGTGCAATTCGGAAACCTGAAGGTCGCCGGCCAATGCGAACCAGTCGCCGGTGTTGTCTTCCGGGCTCGTGCGCCGATAAACGCCGCCATCATCAGTCTCAATCATGTCGCCGTTCGCATCGAAGACGATTTCTCGCGAGTCGGCGTGAGGCGCACTCGAGCTTGCCGTGCCGCCTCCAGCCGCACCAAGGTCGTCGCGGTGAGTCAGGTGAACACACTGAGAGCCAAGAGTCAGAGAGGCATCACAGCGAAACAGACGTCCGCTGAAATCTAGCGCGCCGATCGAATTCGGGAAAGACCCGGTATCGCCGAAGGTACGCGGCTGGCGGTCGCCACCCATGTAAACGACGCTGGAATCGACGGGGTCGGCCCGCAACGAATGGTGGATTCCACCCTGGCCGCCCGGAAGACCGTCGCCCTTTGGCTTCGGATTCAGGCCGACGTCGGTGCCATCTTCGTTGGTCTTCGGCTGATCCATTTCAACCCATGTCCCACCACCGTCAGTGGAGCGAAACAGTCCGGCCAGTTGTCCGACGTTGATCACCGTCGCGTAAACTTCACCGGAACTGCCCACACTGATTTCGGCATTGCTAGTGGTGCCGTTGGTCATCAGCGCTTCCATCGTCGCGTCACTGACACGCGTCCAGGTCGCACCAGTGTCGGCGGATCTAAAGAAGCCGTTGGTCGAGCTTGAACAAACGTCGGCGAAGATCACAGCCGTATAGAGCACCGTGGGGTCGGTTGGATCAGAGGCCAAATCGTAGGCGGAACCTTCAGGCACACCGCTGCCAATGGCCACCTTAGAGAACGTCGCGCCGGTGTCGGTGCTACGGAAAATGCCCTGCTTCGAACAGAAACCCGCGTCGTCGGTATTGACCGACAAAACAATCGTGGAGCCGCGCGGCGCCACACCGGATACGTTGACACCGGCCAGCGTGCCGCCGCCGTCAAGCAGCGTCCAACTGCCCGCGCCGTTGGTCGTTCGCAATAGGCCCAGGCGTCTTGATCCGAAGCGACCAAAGCTCGAGTAGCGACCGATGCCGGCAACAAGTGTTTCATTGGTGCCGTCGGTCGGGTCGAACTCCAGGGCACCAATCGACTGCCCGGGTTGATCATCGGTGGTTGGCGTCCACGATGGAGCGGCGGCCGTCGAATTGGTCGTCTTCCAAATGCCACCATTGGTTGCACCGATATAAAGGGTATCGACATCGGTCGGATGCGCGGCGGCCGTGTGAATGGCACCAATCACGACGTCGTCGGGAGTGACGTTCTCAACCTGGCCTTCGGTGATCGGCGCAGGCCCTTCGGCACTCCAAACACCGCCAATCACGCGCGGGCCGCGACGTTCGGCCCCCTCACGGACGATCGGCGCTGGTGGCTCGATAAATGCCGCTGGACCTTCCGGGTCGTTGGGCACACTGAGCGACGGTTGCGCACCGGCGTGCGGCGGCGCCACCAAAAGCGACACGGCTGCGACAGCTGCGACAGCTGTGACGGCTGCGCCTAACGAAAGACGGGAAAATTGAAATTTCATAGACGTTATCCTTTTCTCGTATGCGGCCCCACATTGAAGCCGCATCCCTACTACCCACTCGCCCCGGCGAGACAATTGATCCTAACAAGCGATCCTAACGGGCAATCCTAGCAAGCGATGGCGGCCATTCGCTCCATGGTCGGGGTCGCCGCTGCGACGCCTTCCAGCCGATCGTTCCAAACAAATCTGACGTTATCTCCTTCGTCGCGACGGATGATGTGTTGCTCGGCGAAAGCGTGGGCAAGAATCGCGTGAGCTTCTTCGGGCGTTTTGTCGCCATCGGCATGAACGCGGGCAGCCAATGACACGAGCGCGTCTTCATTCGAAATTTCCGATCCGTGGGAACCCCAAGTGCCGCGCTCTTCAAGACCGGCGCTCATCATAAGGGCATGGTAGAAGATGATGCGCACGAGGTTGTCGAGACTCTCGGCGTTGCGCTGCGCTTCCTCTTCATCGGCGCTGTGGCGGGCCGCTTCCATGCCTTCGCGTAGCTGTCGGTTCCAATCATCGACGGCGGCGTTCAAATCGTCGGCGCTGACACCGGCGGTCCGCACGATCGCGCGGTTGGCGTGGTAGTCGGACCAATCGTCGCTCAAGATTTCCAAATCAAAGTCGGCTTGCATCTCCCGCACTGCCGTACCGGGGAAAGGCGCCAACAAATGGATGCCGTAGGATGCCCCCATAGCCGAGATCTTCTCACAGAAAGCCAACGTCTCAGCCATCGTGTCGTGGGTCTCGCCCGGCAAACCGAAAATGAACGAACAGTGCGGGTCGATGCCGGCCACGGTACACATCTCAATCGCTTCAAGTGTTTTCGCGATAGTAATGCCCTTGCGTACAGCCTTGAGAATCTCTGCATTCGCAGACTCGATCCCAAATGCCATCGTCGTACACCCGGCCTCGCGCATGCGCGCGAGCATCTCGGGGTTAATGGTGTCAACGCGCGAGTAACACGACCAAGTGATTTTCAAGCCGCGCGCCAGAATCTCGTCGCACACAGCCAGACAATGCTTCTTGCGACCGGTGAACAGGTCGTCGGCAAAGTTAATCTGGTGGAAACCTAGCCCGGCTAGATCTTCAAGCTCGTCGACAACGATATCCGCCGTGCGGTTGCGAATCTTGGCGCCCGCCATGTCGCGCGCGGAACAGAAAATACAGGGGAACGGACAACCGCGCGCGGTTGTGATCGAAATCGGCATGCGTAGCGCGCGGTAACGACCAAGTGGTAGCAGATGACGGGCCGGTTGCGACAAGGTGTTGACGTCGACGACATCTTGGCCAGGGGTCACAACCATCGCACCGTCCTCACCACGATACGCCACGCCACGAATCTCACTATAGTTTCGCGAACCACTGGCGATCTCGCGTGCCAAGTCAACGACTGTGACGTCGCCCTCACCCATAACAATAACGTCGAGCTCAGGCGTAGACTTCAACGTGTCAGCAGTCGCGAAGGTCACGTGCGGGCACCCATGGTGGTCACGATCTCGGGGGCAATACGTTTGATCTCCTGCAACACTTCGCGAGCACTGTTGTAGTTCATCGTCACGGCGGTGGCACCAACTAACATTGGCGCATAGTCATCGAGCAGCGCGACCAAACGTTTGTGATCCATAGGATGGGTAACCAGGTCGAGTATTCGAACTTCGAAATCGGCCTCCTCCAAGGCAGCGGCGACAAACGCCAGGCCGAGCGGAGGATTAGGACGTTCATCCAAAGGTGTCGGGGGATTGATCAAAAGAACGCGCATCGCGGATTCACTTGCATAAGTAAGGTTGTGGGCTGCGACCATGCGGACCGCAGATCGGGCAGATCGGGCAGATCGGGCAAATCGGGGTGCCCCATCCTTCGAGAACGGTCCGTACAGCATCGACGCACAATGCGGCGCGGCCGCCTCTTCGTCAACCGACTCGCGGCGTAAAATCTGCCCGGTGCTGAAGGGTTGGCATCAAGCCCTGCGTCGATGCATAAAATCCCCAGGGTCACGAACTGGCTCACTGCCTGGCTCACTGACTGAGGTTCAGACTTAAGCAATCAAGACCCGGAAATCAGGCTTTCAATGACAGTAAATCAACAGGCGCGCCTGCAACCATTTGGCAAAAATCTATTCATCGCAGCTGGCGACGTGAACTTCTATGGGGTTCCAATCCAGACCCGAATGGTCGTGGCGCGGCTGAACAGCGGTTCGCTGTGGGTTTGGTCACCACTGCTGATCGACGATGAGTTGGCTTCAGGGATTGACCAGCTCGGGCCGGTCGCCCACATCGTGGCGCCCAACAAGATTCACAATCAGGGCCTCGACGGTTTCGCCGCTCGCTACCCCGAGGCCGAACTTTGGGCGCCGCCCGGCCTGCCCGATCGCCGACCCGAATTGGCGTTTGCCGGAGTGCTCGACGACACACCTCACCCCGATTGGGCCAACGACTTCGACCAACGCGTTACCGATGGCAACGTATTTTTCTCCGAGGCGATCTTTTTCCACCGTTCGAGCCGCACGTTGATTGTCGCCGATTTGATCGAAAACATTACGACCGAAACGTTGCCGACCAGATCGGGTCGAGCAATTGCGAAAGCGATGCGACTGTACGGACGCCTGCTGCCCTCGCCCGAATTTCGTTTGTATACGACCGACGCTACCGCGACGCGCGCCAAGCTTGATCAAATCAGCGCTTGGCCTTTCCAGCGTATCCTTCTCGCTCACGGAGACCTGATCACCGAAAACGCCCATGCCGTGTTCGAAACCGTCGCACAGCACCTGTGCAACGAAGTGTCAGCCCGATCAGGTCTGCGAAGCCGGTTGTATCAAGCGTTCGCGAAGTACCAGTGAAGTTTCAAGCGCGCGGGCAGGCGCGTGAGAAAGCCGGTTCAAGCCACCGGCAAGCAAAAGTTATCAACATTCCGCGCGGACTGTTGGGCGGGTGTTGCACGGGCGCTGCGGGGGCGCTGCACGGGCGCTGCGGGGGACGAGTGCTTTGGCGAGACCTGCGGGCGTACCGATGGCCCGACCATCACGACGTTTCCCCTGGGGTGAAAGGCGTGGCCGCCCGAGAAAAAGTTCGGGCCGCGTTGAAGCACGGACCGTCGAGCTCGTGTATTTTACTACTGCTGACCAGCGCTATTCTTGGATGTCATAGAAACGAACGCGAAGAGCGGTTTTAGTTGACAGCTTTTTCGACGCCGTAGTTTCGCCTGTACGGCGCGATCGTTATCGAGCGCGAGATTTTCAACCTGAACCGTCCGGTCGGCAAGCAGCGGTTCCGCAGTGGCCTGACTGAGCCTGCTTGGTTCTTCTCGTAGCCCCGCACAAAACGCCCAAGAAAAAACCAATGTTACGATCGCTGCATGAACAATTCGCAGCAACGTCGATCCACTCTGTCTGAATTCTCTGAACAAAAACTACTCGATCATTTCGCGCGCGTGATCGCCCAGGGGCGGCACAACACCGTTCAGTTGCTCGTCGCGATCAGTGAGGTCGATGAGCGGAAACTTTGGGCCAAGCATGCTTGCTCGTCGATGTTCGCGTTTTGTATGCAGCGCTACCACATGTCTGAAGCAATGACGGCCAAGCGAATTTGGGCGGCCCGCGTGGCTCGTCGGTTTCCCGTCGTGCTGGGAATGCTTCAGCGTGGCGAGCTGCATCTGACAGCCGTGCATCTGCTTTCTAAACATCTAACCGAGAGCAACCATCGCGAGGTTCTTTGTCGGGCCAAACACAAGAGTGCGCGGGAAATCCAACAATTCATTGCCGAGATTACGCCACGCCCCGATGTGCCATCCCGGGTTCGGGCATTGCCTGTTTTTAGGGGTGACGTGCCGGGCGGGCGGACTCTCGACACCGAGATTAGCGTTGCGAACCGGCGAGGCTTTGTGTTGGCGTGCGGCACCGCTGAATCACGAGGACGCCAGATCCAGGTCTCGCCATCAACGCCAGCCCGCAGACAGATCACCGCCCTGGCCCCGCGTCGTTACAAAGTCGAAATCACCGTCGATCAAGAAACCCACGACAAGCTTCGCGCCCTTGAAGATCTATTGAGCAAGCAAGCAGCGGGAGATCCCGCTGCGATTATCAGCCGTGCCATCAATCTGCTGCTCGCGGATACGTTGAAGAAGAAAGCGGCGTTGCGACGGGCGGTTTGGCTGCGCGATGTTGGGCGTTGCAGGTTCGAAGACGACAAAGCCCATCGATGCCGCGCGACGCGCAACCTCGAATACCATCACAAGATTCCCTTTGCCCAAGGCGGGCAACACGAACTCGCAAACATCGAACTGCGTTGCCACGGGCACAACCAATACCAAGCCGATCTGGATTTTGAGCGAACGTTTATGCAGGCCAAGCGCGGGGAGAGTTACCAACAGTCCGCGCGGACTGTCGCAGGGAACTAGGCAGGGAAGAGTTTTCAACAGTCTGCACGGACTGTTGGGCGGGGGCACCTGTGGGATGAAGTATCCGGACGGACTGCGATACAGGGCCGGTTGTATCAAGCGTTCGCCAAGTACTAGTGACGACCACTCGCGCCGGAGCGAGGGTTCAAGCCACCACCAAGTAGTCGTGCTCTTCGCGCCATCCCCAGCTCGTGCAGGCTTCGCGCACTCGTAACCGTCCTCCCGGCGAACCTACGGCAGCAAGGCCGAACGCACGCGGTGAAAGTTTGGCTGTCGCGTCGCCGTCTAAGACTGGCCAACGTGTTCCGTTGCCGGCGGCGACCGTGTTGCCAATTTTACTCACCGCGACATCACAGAACGCACTGATGTTAAGACCTTCGGCCAACAAAGCTCGCGCCAAGCTCTTGCCGATTGGGCCTGACCCGAGCATCACCACCGGACGGCCGGCCGCGACCAACGGATGCAAATGATGGGCGAGGAAATGGGCTCGCGCTCGCTCCAATGCCCCGGGGCGACAACTCGGGTCGACCCGTGTGAACTGCTGGTCGTGCAACCGCCAATCTAAAAGCACTTCACCAACGCGGGCGATGGCGAGATTCGCGGCACAGGCTCGCAAAACCAGGTCCCAATCCTCGGCCCAACCGCAATCACGCCAGCCACCAAGTTGGTCTCGCAAAAGATCGGTTCGTAGCATCAAACTCGGATGAACCACCGGTGTCTCAACGAAGCGCTCGCGCGCAATCTCCGCGGGTTCAGCCAACGAGTTTTGCCAATCCAGATAGCGGGCCATCCCGTCGGTCAAAGCCTCGTCCGGAAAACCACGAACCTGGCACGTCACCGCGAACAACTCCGGGCGTGAGGCCAGCGTTTCGTACTGACGCTGTAAACGCGCGGGGTGCGACACGTCGTCGGCATCCATGCGTGCCAAGTACGGGGCACGGGCCAGAGCCAAGCCAGTGTTGAGTGCTGACACCAGGCCTTCACCGCTGTTTTCAACGAAAACGATGCGCGCGTCAGCAGCGGCCAACCTTCGGGCAATGGAGAATGAATCGTCGCAACTGTGATCGTCAACTACGATCAGCTCCCAACGCTCTAGGGTCTGGTCGACGATCGATGCCACAGCCTCTCCAAGCCATGGCGCACCGTTGCGCACGGGCAGGACGACGCTGACTTGCGGCTCGAGTTCAAATTTTTCTGATTCGGTCATCGATTTTCCAATCGCGAAGCGCGACAAGTTCGTCGCGCTTCGCGGCACGTCATACGTGGCAGGTTTGCTTCGCGGCCGCGAGGCCGGTCAACTCGCGCACTGAGCTCGCTACCTGGCTAGACGCGCCGCCGAGCCAGAACCAGGCGACGGCCAGGCGAAGACTGAGCAAGAATCGAGCAAAGATTGAGCAACGAGAAACGGAGGATTGGCACATGAGCGAGACGCGACGTCGCAAATTTTGGGGTTGGGGTTGGGAAGACGAATTTCCCGAAGCCGAGCAGCGTCGAAAAATCGCGGAACTGCTCGGCGCGCGATTCGAGGTGCCGATCCCCGAAGAGCAGCCAATTCCTACGCTCGCGTCGATCAACTTGCCGAAGCCGCGCATAGCACCGCCCGCGGCACTGGCCGATTACTCGTTCACCGACCCCTTCGAGCGCGCCTCGCATACCTACGGCAAGGCCTTTCGCGACATCGTGCGCGCTTTTCGCCGCGACTTCAGCGCGGCCCCCGATTTCGTCGTCACACCGCCCAACGAGGAAGCGCTAGAACGAACGTTAGAGTGGTGCACCAACCAGCGCGTGGCAGCGATCCCCTACGGTGGTGGCTCATCGGTGTGTGCCGGTGTGGAAGGCCGCAACCTCGACGACTATGCGGGAGTTGTTTCTCTGGACCTGCGTCGCTTCGACAAAATTCTTGAAATTGATCGCACCTCTCGTGCCGCACGCATTCAGGGCGGCATATTTGGCCCCGCTCTCGAAGACGGACTGCGCCCCCAGGGCCTGACTTTGCGTCACTACCCGCAAAGTTTTGAGTTCTCGACGCTCGGAGGGTGGATCGCAACACGCTCGGGCGGCCACTACGCGACGCAGTACACACACATCGACGAGTTCGTAGAATCGCTGCGAATGATCACGCCCGCAGGCGCTTGGGAGAGTCGGCGTTTGCCAGGGTCCGGCGCCGGAACCAGCCCAGACCGCATGGCAATCGGCTCGGAAGGCATTTTGGGCATCGTCACCGAAGCTTGGATGCGCCTTCAGGATCGACCGCGCTTGCGAGCCTCGGCCGCAGTTCGCTTCGACGATTTCTATGAAGGTGCCGAAGCGGTGCGCGCCATCGGTCAGTCTGGTCTGAATCCTTCAAACTTACGGTTAGTTGACGCTGGAGAAGCGTTGATGACGGGAGCCGGCGACGGATCAACCAACCTGCTGCTGGTCGGCTTTGAGTCAGCCGATCATGCCCTGGATGCGTGGATCAAGCGTGCACTGGAAATCTGTCGCGATTTTGGCGGATCATATCCAGAGGATGCCGTGCGCACGCGCAGCGACAACGACGCCGGACCCAAGGGGGCGACGGGTGCGACCGGCGCATGGCGGGATTCGTTTTTACGCGCTCCCTACCTTCGTGACTCTCTGGTCGCGCTCGGTTTCATTTCGGAGACCTTTGAGACTGCAGTGACCTGGGATCAGTTTCGCGATTTCCACCGCGGCATGCGTAACCGCATCGAAGACGCGCTGGCGCGGATCTGCGGAGGCGGGGCCATCACCTGTCGGTTCACGCATGTGTATCCCGATGGGCCTGCGCCTTACTTCACCATCATGGCGCCGTCCCGAGCAGCATCGCAGCTCGAACAATGGGACGAGATCAAGGCCGTATCGATGGATGCAATTGTGGAATTGGGCGGAACGATCACCCATCACCACGCAGTCGGACGGGATCATCGGCCTGGCTACGACCGACAAAGGCCGGACTTGTTTGCGCGCGCCCTGCGAGCGGCGAAGCGCGAGTTGGATCCCGCAGGGATATTGAACCCGGGGGTGTTGATCGACCCGTAGCGAAACGAATGGGACTGATCGATGCGACTAGCCGATGCGACTAGCCGATGC
>JBLFWR010000088.1:0-13981 GCA_047611725.1 Binatia bacterium
AGCGGTTCCGAAACGCCGCTGATCAATGCGGCAATCAAGCTGTGCATGGTCGCGAAGTCCAGTCACAGCGTGAGTATTGCCAATTGCGAATTTGTCGCCTGGCGCATCGACCAGCCCTGCACCGAAGAGTAAAACCTGCGGTCGGTGTTTTTAGGTATAGTGACGCAGTTCGAGTTGAATCCCGTCGGGGTCTTGCAAGTAGTACGCTTCAGCGTCTCCCCGCGCCCCGTGCAGAATCATCGGCCCCGAATCGAAGGCAATACCGGCGATTGCTAGGCGGTCTAACAAAGGCTGCCAATCCTCTCCAGCAACAGTGAGACAAAAGTGATTCAGGTTGGGTTGGCGAATGGTCATCTCGATTTCTTCCGCGTCTTCGCCGGACTCCGCCCAATATTGCGGCGGCAACAAATCGATGATCGTGGCCGGATTAAGCCGCACCGAAGGAAAGATGACGCGGCCTGCTCGCCAGTCACTCACCCGATACGGTTCTAGGCCAATGACTTCGATGTAAAACGCCAGTGACGCGTCAACGTCACCCACCGCCAACACAATATGGTCGAGGTCTGCGATCATGAGGATCTCCCACAACGCGGTCCGCACAAGCGAGCCAAAGCGGCTCGTTGGCAACCGTCCCGCCCTCTCTTTTTGTCAGTTCGACCAACGCGAGCAACGGCCGGACACCTGTCGCGATCATGCGGACTGTCTGTGGCCAAGCCCCAACAGGCTCAAGGTTCTAATTTAGCACTACGAGTCTTGACTTTAGAACTACAAGGGTCCAGGAATCCGTCATGGCCTTGTTTCGTTACGATCAGTCCTGCCCAGTGGCAAGGGCGGCAGAGGTGCTCGGCGAACGCTGGACCTTGCTTCTGATTCGCGAGCTGCTGTGCGGCCCAAAGCGCTTCGCCGATTTACGCAGCCACCTACCGGGAATTAGCACCAGCGTACTGACCGCCCGTCTGGAAGCCCTCGAAGCGCGCAATGTTCTTAGGCACTTCGAAAGCCCTCCGCCGGCGCCGGCATCGCTGTATGAACTGACCCCCTTTGGCCGGGGACTAGCTCCGGTTCTTCGCGAAGTGGCGCGCTGGGGCATAGGGCTTCTGCGCAATGATTCCGGCGGACACTTCGAGCCGGAATGGTCGCTGCTCGCCATCAATGCATTCAATCGGACAGGACCATCTCCGCGAATCGGCATCGCCCTGGAAATCAAAATTGGTGAGGCTATCGCTTACGTACAGCTAAACGGCGGCCCACGTGGAACGCGCGTCGCACGCGCGGCCGCAACCTTGGCAGCGTCCTCCGCCAGCCGGTCAGGCAACGCTCCAACGACTGCGCGAATCACTGGCGAAATTTTGATGGCCCTGATTAGCGGCGGCATGAGCACCCACGACGCGTTGGCCGCGGGCACTGAAGTCAGTGGAGACGTGCAGATATTTCACCAACTCCCCGCCCTCTTCGATCTTGTCGAGATTGCGGAGGCCCATCAAGAGAGCGCGACCGAGTAGCGCCTCTAGAAAAATCCGAATCAACAACTGCGCCTGAACAACAAGGAGAACGAAAATGAGAAAACTACATGGTGTTGCACTGTCGCCCTACGTGCGGAAGGTGCGCATAGCGCTCGAAGAGAAAGGCCTTGAGTACGAGAATGAGCCGGTCTTGCCGATGAATTTCTCGGACGATTTTCTCAAATTGAGCCCGCTCGGAAAGATCCCCGTCTACGAAGAAGACGGATGGACAGTCCCAGACAGTTCGATCATCTGCGACTACCTTGATCGCACCGTTCCCCAACCAGCTCTGTACCCGACCGATCCACGCGAGCGCGCGGAAGCCGCTTTTCTCGAAGAATGGTCGGACACGGCGCTGGTTTCTCAAGGCGTCGGTCCTGTGTTCTTCAATCGAGTCGTAAAACCGACATTCCTTAAAGAGGAAGCCGACCAGGCTGCGATTGATCAAGCGTTGAACGAAGACCTGCCCAAGTTACAAGACTACCTAGAGAGTCGCTTGGCAGATGGCCGAACGTTCTTCGTCAGCAACGCGTTCACAATCGCCGACATTGCCATCGCAGCCGCTTACGTCAGCCTAGCTCACACCGGCGAGGCGCCTGACTCGACGAAATGGCCGAAACTGGCGGCCTGGCTTCAAGCCATGCACTCACGACCGACCTTTGCGAAGGTGATCGCAGAGGAGCGCGCGATGCTTGGCCTGACAGACTAAACACTTGGAAAGAGCGGGTGCCGTCGCCACGCCGGTACCCGCTCTCGCCGTTGCGACGGTGTTTTTCCCTCGGATCACGGCTAAGACCGGCCCATGAGTGGAGCCATAGCTGTATCTGATTTCATCGAAGCCCGAATGGCCGAGGAATTGGACCGGCTGGCACCGCATCGACAGCGAGTCGTACTGCGCGGCGAACGCTTCTCCGCATCGTTAGACGAAGTCGAGATCGCGCTGTTTTCGGGGGATCTGTATCCCGACCGAAGCCGCTCTTTTTTCTTGCCACTCTTAGAGGCTCCACGGCTAGCGTGGATGCACACTTACAGCGCTGGCGTCGACCATCCGATTTTTTCCGCTTTCACCGACCGCGGCATCCGACTAACCACAAGTTCAGGGGCCGCGGCGATACCTATCGCCCAAACCGTCATCATGTACCTGCTCATGCTCACGCGTGACGCTGCAAGATGGGCGGCCGCGCAACGACAACGAACGTGGGCACCACACCAGATCACCGAGCTTGAGGGGGCGCGCTTACTAGTCTGTGGTCTTGGTCCGATTGGAATGGAGGTCGCTCGACTCGGCCAAACGATGGGAATGGAAGTCACCGGGCTTCGACGAAAGGCGCGCACCAACGAGCCGTTCGAGGTTCGCGAACTCGCAGCTCTGGATGCAGAACTGCCAAACACCGACGCAATCGTCGTCGCGCTGCCATCGAACCGCGACACCCAAGACCTCTTCAATGCCGCTCGATTCGATCGCGTCAAGCCAGGCGCCCTTTTCATCAACGTGGCCCGCGGCGATTTGGTAGACGAAACCGCATTGCTCGCCGCTCTTGGCCAAGGAAGACTGGCCGGCGCTGCCCTAGACGTCACCCGCGAAGAACCACTACCTCCAAATAGCCCGCTATGGGACGCACCGAACTTGATTTTGACACCCCATTCCAGCGGCCACAGCCTGCGCTCGCACGACCGCGCTGCGCAATTGTTCCTCGACAACCTCGCTCGCTACGAACTACGAGAAGAACTCTTCAATCTGGTCAAGCCGAAGCAGCTGGTAAAATCGATCCAGGAGAACTCGAAGTGAAAACAACCCTGGTAACCGGAGCGACCGGTCTCGTCGGCAATAATATCGTTCGCTTGCTCGCCAGACGTGGGCGCCCGGTACGCGCACTGGTTCGCGACATTGCCAAGGCCAGCCCACTTATGCCGAACAACGTTGAGTTGGTGCGCGGCGATATCACCGACCGTGACAGTCTCGACGCCGCCATGGTCGACTGCACGGTGGTCTATCACAGTGCAGGTCTCCCCGAGCAGTGGCTCCGTGAGCCTGCGACCTTCGATCGAGTCAATGCAATCGGAACTCACAACACCGTAGAGGCAAGCCTGGCGGCTGACGTGGCTCGGTTTGTCTACACCAGCACGATCGACACCTTCACATTTCCCAAGCCGGGTTCGACCTTCGACGAAACCGAGATCGACCCGCAACCGAAAGCAACGCATTACGAACGCTCAAAGCAGCAAGCAGACCGTATTGTTGTCGCCGCCCAGCAACGGGGCTTGCCCGCCATCTACGTGCATCCGTCCGGTGTGTATGGGCCTGGCCCAACAACTTCACCCGGCACCAACCAGCTAATCGCGGATCTAGCACGTAGCAGCGTACCAATGCTGCTACCCGGCGGCATGCCTGTGGTGTATTCACTCGACGTCGCCGAAGGGCACATTCGTGCAGAGGAACAGGCAGCGATCGGCGCACGCTACATTCTGAGTGAATCGTATCAGTCGTTGCAGGATGTTGCCGCGGCGGTGCGACTGGCGACGGGGCGGTCGAGAATTCCCCCAACGATGCCGCTGCTCATTGCGAGCGCGGTCGCCGCAATCGGTGAGTCGATCGCCAAGATGACCAACAAGCCTCCCCTGCTTCCCAAAGGCCAGCTGACGTTTTTGCAGTACGAAGCACGACCCGTCGCCGAACGGGCCATCACGGAGCTTGGATGGAAGCCAACCTCATTCCTCGACGGGCTGGCCGAAACTCTGGCGTTCCTGAAGGCCGCCGGTAGGATCTAGGGCTGTCTCAAGCCCGGCGGGCAGAACCCTTTGGCTGCTCCGCCAACATTTCAACGAATCTCTTCGCAAACGTGTGGACGTCACCGGGCCAACGAGCCGACACGTAGTTCCCGTCGCGCACTACCCACGCCGGCCTTGAGTCATCAAGACTATCTCGGTGCAGGTTGTCGGTTTTGATTCCGACGTCCTTTGCATCGCTGGGCACGGTCACGAAATCGCCATCGGCGGCGAGCGCACGCTTCACCTCAGCCTCAACACTCCAATACCCGTCGGGATCGCCCTCTTGTTCCGAATAGGTACGGTAGTAGGAAGGGTCCCAGAAACGCGCGAAGTACTTCGTGAGACGCCATGCCGATTGTTCCTGGCTCCACGTCAAAGCGGTCGTTTTGCGTCCGTACAGCACAGATCGGCCTGTTTTAGCAGAGGTCGAACGCGCGGCCAGAACCACGCCGTGACACACGGCTCCAATCGGCTTGTGCGCGTAATCTGTAGATTGCGGCTCGAAGAATTCTGCGACGAACCGCTGCAATATTTCGTCCTCAAGGTATCGGCGCATGCCAGGAGCATGCCCACCGGGAAGAATGAGTCCGTCGAAATCCTCGACATTCAAATCAGAGTACGCGAGAGGCGAAATGAAGTTGGAGTCACGTTGCATTTCGCTATACGCGACTCGGGCCGGGGCAGCCGCTCGAAGGATCAGGCCCACCAGTTTGAACTTCTTCAACAGCGGAACGAAGCCCCAGGGGTCAAGGCCTTCGCCATGTATCATCCTCGCGTCAGCGCTCGCTTGACGGCCCTGCGGAGTGGCGAAGAACACGTCGTGCCCAGCATCGCGAACGACCTTCCAACTAACGGCGGCCTCCGTAGGGTCGAAGTCGCTGTGCGGCAGTGGAATCAGAACCTTCACGGTGCAGGACAGATCAAAGTAACGTCACCGGCGACGGCGGCGACCAACACCGCAAGCGCATCGCTGGCGCGAATGAGACCGCTGTTGTTGACGTCGCAGACTTCAGGGACACAGGCGCCGTCCCCCACCGCGACGCGCAAGACGTATAGAGCATCGCTGGCCACCGGCCGCGCACGCATCGAGTTGGTGGGGCGGCCGCAGGGAACGCGCAGGCAAGTTCCACTGCAGGCATCGCCGAAGGCGAAAACGGCATCGCCGTCGTCACAAGTTTCGTCGCCTTCGACCGTGCCATTGCCGCAAACAGGCACCACACAGTCTGGGATCGCGACACCCTGACAAACGCCCGCGGCGCAAACGTCGTTGTCGCTACATTCGTCTCCGTCATCGCAACCGGCGGACTCGTTGGCAGCTTCGCGCACGCAAATATCAAGTTCAGCGTCGCAAACACCGGCCTCACAGACGCCATCCAACCCCGAGCAATCGGCTTCGCTCGGGGCGACCTGGCAACCCGACTCAACACTGCATGTCTCGAGCCCGTTGCAAAACACATCATCGAAACAAGCCTCGTCGTTTGCTGCATTTGTGCAGGTGTCTGCAAGCTCGTCACAAGAGTCTATGGTGCAACCGACTGAGTCGTTGCAATCGCGCGCATCCCCACCACAGGCACCGCGTAGGCACGAGTCGTCGACGGTACAAAACAGGCCGTCATCGCAAGGCGCGGCATTGTTTGCCGCCGCACAGTCAACTTCGGTGGAGCAAAAATCGTCTGTACAGACATTGCCATCATCGCAACGGCTGTCTGTGGGGATCGCCGTGCACACGCCATTGGCACAGCTGTCGACTGTGCACTCGATGCCGTCGTCGCAGACGGCACCGCGCTCACATTCGCCAATTGTAGGGTCGCAGGAATCCACCGTGCACAGGTCGCGGTCATCGCACAGCGCGACTTCGGGATACCCGGGAGTCATAGCGATGCACCCTTCATCGACGCAAGTGGCGTTGCAGCCGTCGCCATCAGTGACGTTGCCATCGTCGCAAATCTCGTCACCTTCGACGACGCCGTTGCCACATTCGGGGCACAACTCGATCGTCTCATCGACAATCTCCGACGCGATCGGCGAAACGAAACCAAGAACGACCGGCCGCACATCCGGATTGCGATAGAGAATTCGATTCGAACCAGCTGGGGCACGCAGCTCGGAACCGACCAGAAGCACCGCCGCCTCACGTGCAATGATCAAGTTCTGGCCGCCCGGAGCAGTGTTCTCGAAGGACGCGCCTTCTCGCATTTCCACCAAGCAGGCCTGGACCAGGATGCGTCCCTCGCCGACGTTCCCCAAGCTTCCGCCCACCGTGAACGTGCTCTGGAAAATCGCATTGTCATCGCTGAGCACTTCCACCGAACCACCCGGCCCCCCATTGCCCGCAGTCACGTCGATGGTACCAAAGGCACTGAAGGGCCCTTTCGACAGAAACTCGGCGATGCCTCCGCCCCGTTCCCCCCCGAGCAGATCCACTGAACCGGTAGCGCCAATTTCGATACCGCCATCGGAGAGAACCTCGAAGAACCCACCTTCCCCGAGCTTTCCGGCAGCACGCGCGCGCACTTCTCCATTGAGCACGGTATCTCGGCCCGACAGAACGGAGATCTCTCCACCGAACCCATCGGGCTGAGAGCCATCGGCCCGAATCCGAGAGAAAACCCCAAGCCGAACATCACGGTCTGCGTCGAGTTCGATCAGGCCCCCATCACCGCCGAAATTTTCACCGCTGGTGTGTCCATCGGCGATAATCGAGCGGCGTTGGTTCGTCGTCCCATCGGTAAAAATGATGTCACGCCCAGCGGTAATGATGATTTCGCCACCAAACCCCTCGCCCGCCACTGCGTTGGCTGTCAAAGTTCCGCTTTGCACGTAGTCACGGCCAGCAGCGATATCGATGATCCCGCCGTCGCCGTCGCCACCGCTGGCTTCGATGTCATCGTCGACCACAATATCAAGGGCTGCTGTCAGGCTGATCTCACCGCCTTCAGACAGCCCGCCTCCCAAAACATTAATCTTGTCGGCGATATGAACACTCCCGGTTGCCGACTCGACAGAAAGCGTGCCACCCGGCGCCTCCCCCGACGTCCCCTTGAGCCTGATCGGTTTCGAAATCACGACATCGCCCGCCGCGAAGATATCGATCGAGGCTGGCTCGTCACCATTACCGGTGATTTCGCCATCCACCGTCGCCGAGCCATCCCCAACCGAGCAAGTGCCACTGGGACAATCCGTGTCATCTAGGCAGGGGATCGTCGGCGCGTTCGAGCAACCACGGCGAATGAAAATTGAAATGTCCCCACCGGTGGTTTCGCCATCCTCTGGGCCACTGGCGTCAATGAAGATCGAATTCGGCGACGCATTGAGCCTCCCGCAGAGAATCTCTGCCGATCCGTTTCCAAAGCTGAACCGTCCGCCACCTGTCAAAACGAGCGACCTCAAGCCGAAATCAAGCGAGGATTGGTCCACGACATCGACGAGCGAGGAAATGACACAAGGATCAGCGCTGGGAGAGCAAATGTCGTTCGCGTCATCCGCGATCACTGCACCGGACCGACTGGGAGCCAAGAGCAGCCACAGCGCGGCTATCGAAAGAGCTTGAAGAAAGGCGTGGAAATCATTCTTCTGCATAGTATTCCTGGGTGTACGCCACTCTAAGTTGGCACCGCGACCGTCACAGATTCTTTGGACTCAAGCTTTGCGAACCCTAGAAGAGAGGGGGCCCCGCCCAACACGTTTCCTCGCGAGCTGGGCGCAGGCCTAGGAGCCAGCCGTGCAGCGTGATCCAAGCTGCCGGTGGCGTCAACGGTCAACTTGCCACTTGGCCCGCCTAAAGGCGCAACAAAGATTGTCCCTTCACTTGGAAACCTGAAACGGATAGCATGCTTCGAACACTTTGCCCTGCAGGCAAACCACCCGAAGTCGAGGTTGGCTAGCCACAACCCGATCGAATCGCCCGGAGTTTTACAAAAGATGCGAATCACCCCCCATTTATCCGCCACGCTCGTTGTTGGCCTTGCCGCTTTGACGCTTTCATCAACTGGAGCCGAAGCCCGCGGCGCCATCCCCATGATGGAGCAGGTTACTCACCTCACCGAAGGTACAATCGAGGATGTGCGCATGCGATCCGAGCGCGGCACTTCGATCGTTTTCACCTCCGATGGCGACGTCCTCGGCCCAGGTACCGCGCCGGGCCAAAAAGAGGTCTTCTATTACAATCAACAAGCTGACACGTTCGTCCAGATCACGAACACGCCCGGCGGGATGAGTTACCAAGGCGCCCGCGCCACGGACACCACCGGCAAACCGGCACGCCCGGAAATCGTGGCGTTCGTTTCAACCGGCGACTTTGACGCAACGATGAGCAACGCGGATGGAAATCCAGAAATTTTCCTCTACGAACTCGGGACCGGCATCTTTCACCAGATCACCGACACGATGCCACCCATCGTGAATGAAAATCCCTTCCCTAGTGACAACGGCAAATGCATCGTCTTCGATTCCAACGGAGATCTGCACACTAACGACGGAATCGACGTTACAACACCCGACACCGGCTTCTCGAACCCAGATGGAAGCCGCGAGGTATTTCTCTACGACACGGGCGCTCCAACAGTGTTTCCCGTGGGTGGCGATTTTACCCAGATCAGCGACGGCCCGGCTGGCACGACGAGCCGCGAGCCGGTGATCGGCGGGTACTGGTTTCCACGGCAGTGCCAACACACCGTATTCGTGAGCGACTTCGACCAAGTCGATGAGGGCCTTACCGGCAATCAGCTCTACATTTATACCCGAATCAACGCGAAACTTGACTCGATGAGCGGCGCTGATCGCGAGTTGCCGCTGGGCCTGCTGCCCGGCGATTACTTCCGGCCTTTCATCACGGCAGCTAGCAATTTTGCACGCGGCCCCTTCACGGTGTTTCACACCGGGCTGGACCTTTGGAACAACGCTTCCACGGGCTTCAACATCTTCCGCTATCGTATTTTCCACCCGCAACTCACGCAGCTAACCGACAACGCAGAGGGCCGGGATTCGCGCAATCCGACGATCGCCGACGGCGGCGGCTTCATCGGGTTCGACTCCAATGATGAGCAGGTAAAGGTCGTCAGAAAGTCCAAGCCGGACCAGCCCCCATTCAACGCCGACGGCAATTTTGAGATCTTCCGAATCAAAGGCCGGAGAAAGATGACACAAATCACAAGGACCACGGGGTGTAACAACGAACGACCTTCGATGCGCGACGACGGAACCTCGATGGGCTTTCTGTCAGACTGCGACCTCGTCCCCGGCCGCAATCCGAATGGCGTTCAGCAGATCTTCCGTTACTTCCAGGTACGTTCCAGCGATCCGGAATTCAGAGACGATGGCTGCCTTAATGATGAGGACTGTTGCGGACCGAAAGCCGGGTGCTATGAACCCATCGAAGGAAGAAACAAGCGATTCAGCCGTCGTGATTGTGTCGAACGGGACCCGGAAAGGTGCAACGAGGTGCGCTAGGATTAGGAATCAAATTGGCGATCCGCTTATCGGTCTTGATAAGCGGATCGCCGACCTAGCAAACAGGTGCTAGGCACCACACCCACCCCCGCCCGCTCTGGGCAGCGCAAAATCCGTCCGGTGACCCGACTAGGGGCAGGCCTCTCCGAAAGGAATCGTAGCGCGTGCCGCCTTGAACTGGCCACGCGGCCCGGGGTTCGAAATGCCTACGTCCTTGGTGACGGTCCCCCCAAATTTAGAACACTGAGGAGCGGTTCCGCCGAGCCTCATCGAAATAATGAGGGTTTCTTGGGTCGGTTCATCGAGGCCAAACACGATGGGGGCCTTTTTTCCCAAGCAGACCAATTTCACGGAGCCGCCCGGGCGAATCCTTAGGTTGTTGCACGGGCCGTTGTCTCCAGCCTTGTCACGATAAACATACCCTCGCGTGCCGTTGCTCACTGACCGCCAATTCGGTCCCCCGGGCAAGGTCCAAGTCTCACTTTCCAAAGTCAGAGGATTCACCAACGTGAATTCTGCTCCGGCCACAGTCGGATCTTCGGGACTTCCACCAGCAGGGATTCGCAGCGTCCAGTCGCGCATCCCGACCCGAATTTTGCGACGCTCAGGCTTTCCGGCGAGGTCTTTGAAAACAAGTTTGGAGCCAAAAACCGGGCCGAGAATACCTGTCGCACCGTCAAGCTTCGTGACAGTGAAATCTTCTTTTGTGCCTCGGTTGTCTACGTAACCTGCGGCAACGATATCGCCCGCCGCGTCTACCGCGATGGCAAGCGCCTCCTCCATACCCGGAGCACTGCGCGTGTTGGTCCCGTCTATTTCCTGCTGCCAGATCTTAACGCCCGTCAATCCGTCGATCTTGGCCACGGTGAATTCGAACACCGGCACCGGAACGTTCTCTACACGCCCGGCAACAATCACGTTTTCATCCGCGTCGAGTTCCACGTCGTACGACGCATCAAACGCTACGGCATCGTTACCATCGATTTCGGTGCGCCAAATGTCAGCGCCGGTCGAACCGTCGAACTTGATGACCGTAATATCCTGCACGTTGGTCAAGTTCTCGAGCTCACCGACCACGATCACGTGGCCGGCCGAATCCACGATCAGATCCTTTACTTCTTCATCGCTGGTCTCGCCCCCGAGGGTACCGTCAAGAATTCTGCTCCATAGTTCCGCACCCGTGGAGCCGTCAAACTTAAAGACCGCGTAGTCCTCGTGTGTCACTACGTCATCGATGCGCCCACCGGCAAAAACAGCCCCGGCCGCGTCAAAGGCGACCGCAAACGCGGCGTCTCGCCCCGTAGCAGTTTCGCTGCCGTCCAGAACGTTCCTCCACTGTTCGGCGCCGCTTGCGCCGTCAACCTTAAGCACGACGAAATCGTCGGAAGTCAGCGCCGTTTCAAGCTTTCCAGCTACCGCGACATCACCCGTGGTACTCACGGCCACGTCGAAAGCTTCATCCGCCCTGCCTTCGCCGCCATCGGCTTCGAGCCGCCAAAGCTCTGCGCCAGTTGTGCCATCGAACTTCGCGACGAACAGGTCGCGGGTAAAGCCCTCGTTGTTCAGATAGCCCGCCGCAACTACATCGCCCGAGGCGTCCAAAACCATCGCTCGCGCGTTCTGAGCTGTACGGAAGGTAGATTGGGTTCCATCTAACTGGGTGGTCCAGATCTCGGCGCCGGTGGCACCATCAAGTTTGGCAACCGTAAAGAACAGATCTCGTTCGCCGGCCACCACCACGTTGTCGCTCGCATCCAGCCGGACCACCCTCACACCCAAATCAGGGTCGGAACTGCCAGGGGTCACGTTTCGCCACAATTCTGCGCCGGTGGTGCCGTCAAACTTCATAACGGCGAACGAATAGCCGTTTCCGGGACCACTCATGATACCGCCCGCGATCACATCTCCCGCGCTGTCGACCACAACATCATTGGCAGCGTCGTACCCATCAGGGACCGAACTCGAGATTTCTTGAATCCAGGCCGCTTGGGCAACCTGGCCCAGCACTCCAGAAAACATCAATGAAATCCAAAGGGTGGATACGCAAAAGCTAACTGCGACACCCAATTTTCGACAACTCGCCAAGGACGCCATACGAGCGTCGCGCGGGGTACATTTCTTCATAGTGATAACTTTCCCGTGTGAACGCCGAGCACTAGGTGTGCCGGCCCGACAGTGGTTCGTAACATCCCCGGCGCACCCAGGGCAATGGGCTACTGGGCCGCAGGCGCGGACGGGGCCTGTACCCTGCGCGACCACAGCCTGAACGCGCGTTAACCAACAGGTATTCGGCTTCGGTCAAGCGTCCCCCGTGCTAAAGTCGCGCGTTATGAGATTCACTCTGGATGACATTCGCTCCACCGCTATGGCACCTGTGGCCGCCGCCGCAATCCTGATCCTTGCTCCGGCCTCAGCCGCAACCGCCGCAAGTGTTGAGATCACCGCCTGTGGCCAAGTGATTGCCAGCGGCAACGGGTTTCTCGAGGCAGACCTAGATTGCACCGGACACGCTGGGCCAGGCGTGGCGCTCAGTCGGGGCACAAGCTTGGATCTGCGCGGGCATGTCCTATCGGGTGGCGACGGAAACGGGATCGAGTGTACCGACAAATGCTTGGTTACCAGCCGGTTTGAGGATGCGAGTGTCGAAGGCTTCGCAGGCCACGGGATCGTCGTCGCCCAAGGCACGGACAGCACGCCACGGGTTACTGTTCGCTCGATTGCGGTTCGTGACAACGGCGGCAGTGGCATCCTCGTCGACGCGCCGGCCGGCAACGCCAGCGTGCGGCGAGTAGAAATCACCGGCAACGGCGACGCAGGCGTTTCGGCCCCTGGGTTCGTTCGCGCCGGCGCGTGCACAGTTTCCGACAACACGGGAGTTGGGCTTTCCGGCGGGCGCATGTTGGTCAAGAAAGCGACAATCCAGCGCAATGCCGTCGGAATCGTGTCCACCCAATACTTGTTGGTCAATACCGTCGAAGTCTCCGAAAACATTGGCGACGGCATTCAGGCCGACAAGGCCTTTAAATCGCGCTTCCTCAACAGCCTATCCAACGGCGGCACCGGTCTCGTCATGGCCAGTATTGACGGCCCCGCGAGAGTATTTTTCACGGAGATCAGCGACAACGGTGGAGACGGGATCCGCGTTGACGGCAGCCATATCAAGTTGTTGTTTACACGTTGGTGCTTCGTACGCCGCAACGCAGGCAGCGGGATTGTCTCACACAACCTGCGCGCAACGTTCACTCGTGCCGATGACAACGGACTATTCGGAGTGGTCGGGCTTCCCAACGCTGAGGGATGTAAGCTGCGACTAAACCGCTTTTCGATGTCGGGCAACGCAACCGACGCCGCTTGCGGGGTCAGCCAAACTTGCGCAGACATCGCCAGCTGCGACGAGCTGATGTTCTTCCATCCGGAAACGGCATGCGCCACGAGTTACGACACGAACTCCGGCTTCCCTGGAACTAGCCTTGGCGTTTGCCCAGGCGACTGAGCGGAGATCAAAACCAATGATACACACTAAGGAAAAGGCCACCCTCGTTACGGCCGCAATTGCCTTCGCTATGTTGGCTTTCGGCAGCCTAACTGCCCCGACAAATGCTCTCGCCGTTTGCGGCGACGGCGTGGTCGACGCTGGCGAACTCTGCGACGACGGCAATCTCGCCGATGGCGACTGCTGCTCGGCTATTTGCGGACGTGCCGACTACTGCATCCCCACCGGCAAGAGCAGGCTCATCTTCCGCGACCTTGGCGACGATCGAATCGACAAAGTCATCTGGAGCTACTCACGCGGAGAGACCGCGCTTGAGGATTTCGGCAACCCGCTGGCTGACACCGGGTACGCATTCTGCATCTGGGATGATGACCGGTTGGTCGTCGACTCTTTCATAGAGAACAGCGGGTTTTGCTATCCGAACCGGCCCTGCTGGCGTGTCCGCGGGCGCATCGACCCGCGCGGGTACATTTTCTTCGATCGGAACTCGAATGACACGGGGGTGCAGCGCTTCTACATTACGCGTAAGCGCCCGCCAGCTAATGCTTTTATCGATATCGTCCTCAATGGGATCGACATCAACCCCCCAGGCCCCGTGGCGTTCGACCAATACTTCAACCAGACTTCGGAAGTCCGGGTACAGCTGCTCCGCGATGACGCGCCGATTTGCTGGGAAGCGAGCTTCTTTGACTTCAAAATCAACGACAACAAGCGTTTCAAGTCGTTCCTGACACCCCAAAAGGTCGCTGGGAACAACCCCTAACCGCGC
>JBLFWR010000089.1:0-13886 GCA_047611725.1 Binatia bacterium
GTTCGAGCGCTTCAGCGAACGGCTACAAGCAGAAGGCTCGTTTGTTCTGCCCAACGGCCCTCGCGAGCGTCGGTTCACCAATCAAGAAGAAAAGGCTCTACTGACTGTCAACGAGATGCCTGCCGACGATCTCGCAGACAATGAGTTCCTGTTGATGACGATCCGCAGCCACGATCAGTTTAACACCACGGTCTACACCGACGATGATCGCTATCGCGGAATCTACGGCGACCGCGCCGTGTTGTTCATTAACGAGACCGACATGCATGAAGCTGGGCTTTCAGCCGCAGGGTTGGTCGACGTGCAAAGCAATCACGGCGGGATCGTACGAACACTGCCTAAGCTCCGGCTTGTTCCCTACGAAATTCCGCGTCGCTGCCTGGCAGCTTATTTCCCCGAAGCGAACGTTCTCGTGCCATTAGAAAGCTTCGCCGAACAAAGCCGCACGCCAGCCTACAAGTCGGTGGTTGTCACTATTGCCGCGAACCGATCCTCGCCCGACGGTCCGCACCGATGATACCGCAAACACCCGAGCTCGAGCCCGACCAAGATCTCGACAATTTCCGCGCCGTATTGGCCGACGAAATTCTTAGTGGCCTGCGCTGGGTACTGCGCGTGACGTTCTACGCCCTAATGCTGTTCATCGTGGCCGACGAGTTATTTCTCGGGGGGCTGGGCGCGCCGGTCCGTTGGCTGCAGATCCTACTCGCGATTTGGGTCGCAGGCGGAATCGTACTGGCGCCGTCAAGTTTCGCGGCGCAACGGCCAAGGTTTTTCGCGGGGATTTGTATCGTTGGCGTCTACGTAATGGCGGGACTGATCTCGACCAGCAGTGGGGATAAGGATGTTCCGGTCATCATGTTCGTCGCGTTGTCAGTCGGCGCCGCGAGCTTCATTCCTTGGGGACCCGTCACCCAACTTGTGACTGTGGTCGCAGCCCAAGCCCTGGTCCTGTACAACGCATTCATTGTCAGCGGCGGCGTGACGAAAGCCCACGCTTATCCGGCAATCGCTTCGATGACGGTGACATTGGCAGCTTCTGTTATCATCGCGCGGCGGGTCGAAACAGAACGGGAGGAAACCCACAAGATTCGCGTGCACCGCGAAACTGCAGAAACCGAGCGACGCAAAGCGCAAGAACAACTTCGGCTAGCGCACGACCAGCTCGAAACGCGGGTCACTGACCGAACGGCTGCGTTGAGCGCCTCCAACCGAGCCCTGGAAAGCTTCACGTATTCAGTCTCTCACGATCTTCGCGGCCCGCTGCGTCTGATTAGCGCCGACGCCTGGGACCTTGTTCAAGACCGTGTCGACACACTAAGCCCTGCCGATCGGGCCACTGCCGAACACATTTCGACAACCGCACACCGGATGGACGAGATCATTAAGGGCTTATTGAAAGTGTCTCGGTTGTCTCGGGTCGATCTTCAACGCACGCATATCGATTTGAGCGCGTTGGCAGAAACCAACGCGGCATATGTCGCCGAGCAGTACCCTGACCACTCGATGAAAGTTGTGATCGAGCCCGGTCTGACGGCCGAAGGCGACCCAGGCCTTGTTGGCACAATGCTGACAAATCTCTTCGCGAACGCCTGGAAATTTACAGAACGTGTCCACACGCCGGAGGTTTTCTTTCGACGCGAGAGCGTTGGGCCACCGCAAGCATTCTCTGTCTCCGACAACGGTGCAGGCTTCGATCCCTCGCAGGCCGAAAAAGTATTCACTCCGTTTCTACGACTCCACACCGATTTGGAATTCGAGGGGACGGGGATTGGCTTGGCGACGGTCGAACGCATCGCCAAGCGCCATGGAGGTAAGGTTTGGGCGGACGGAGAAATAGACTGCGGCGCGACGTTCTATTTCACATTGGAGAATGACCCAGGCCGTTCCCAGGACACCGGCGCAAAGCCGGAATCACACCTGTAGCTAGAACCTGAAGCCTACTTCTGGTCGGCTTCTCGCTCGTCAGCTAGGGCACAAACCTCTCTAAACAAAGCAGTGACATCGAAAGGCGCGTCGTAGGGAACCTCAGCAAGCTCGCGATAGACGCGGTGCACGTTAAAAACGATACGCTCCGGCTCTGTCCAATCGGCCCACGGGCCGAGATCGATCCGGCGGGCAGCTTCATTTTCGGGTAACCCCATTTCGTAGAATCGCGTGGCTTCGGTGCGCACATACTCCAAGTAACGCCGCAATTCGGCGACACCCGAAAGATCTGTCACCGGGCCGTGTCCCGGAACAACAATGTCGGGAGCCAGAGAGGTTACGAGATCGAGCGCCTCCAGCCATCGATCGTATGTGCCCTCCCAGCCGATCGGCGTGCATGCGCTCCATAAGATGTCGCCCCCGAACAGGACGCCGCGCTCGGGAATGTGCACGATAAGATCAGCAATCGTATGGGCAGGTCCGACGTAAATCAGATCAACGCGCAGTCCGTCTAGATCAAGTTCCATGCGCTCATCAACAAGGGTGGTCGGTGGTGTCAACTTGATTCCGCTGAAGTCGTAGTCGCTTAGCGCTCGAACAAAGCGCTCCCCTCCCTCCATCGGTATAGCTCCGCTGGCCAAGGCAGCCAGCATCTCAGGGGCAGCCTCACGTCGCATCCCTTCTTCCATCCGACGATGACCGATGATCTCGCAGTCGCAGAACAACTGATTCCCCCAACAGTGATCACCGTTATGATGCGTGTTGACGACTCGAGTCGGTGCGCTACCAAGAACTTCTTCGTAGAGTTTTTTCATTCGTCGAGTTCTCGGGAGGTCCCAGAATGTATCGACGACCACGGCTCCACCGCGGGCGATCAGGCCGGAGTTGCTCCAGCCCAAGCCACGATCGGGTTGCAGGCAGGCATAAACATCTTTCGCGACAGCTTTGAGTTCCATGGGCACAATCTCCGAGGACCGTTTCTTACACCGCGTGCCGCGTGAGGAAACGAACACCGTTTCTTGGCTTGTGCCCTTGCGCAAAGGCAGCCGCCCAGCCACGATCCAGATCGCCCATGATCGTCCCGGTACTCCCCCGCTCCCTGATTGGCCTGATTGCCCTGCTCGCCGCTGCATCAATCGCTGGCTGCGGCACAACTTACATAACACCGGGGGGCGGATCCGACCTGGCGCGCCTGGCCAGTGGCAACCTAGCGACCTCGTTCGCGCGCAAGCCGCGCGCCAACTTTCCGGCATTCATGGCCGTCGTACGGATTCAGGCGCCGGGCTATAGCGGAGTCGGAGGTAGTAGCCGTTTTGTGATCACCGGCCCCAACCACGATCCGGTGACCTCGGACGACCATCTCAACAAAATGCGGGATTGGCCGGAAATGGGGCGGGTTTGGCGTATGGCGCCGGAGAAAATCCCCACTGACGCCGATTCAGTCGAATCGCTGCGCCACGCAGCGGGCCACGCAGCAGGAAACGACGCGGACTTGGTTTTCATTTACTCGCTCGACACCACGCTCGCTCGCCTTGGCCAACCTACGCAAGCTCTGCCAATCGCAAGCCCATTTCGTTTCGGGCCACTGATGCCAGCTGATGTTGAAATTGCGAGCACCGCTTCGGCGCTTATCGTGGATGTCCGAACTGGGTTCGTCTATGGCTTCAGCCACTTCACCGCGCGCGAGCAGACCTCGACACGCGCATGGAAGACCATCAACGACGTCGAAGCGACGCGGATCGCAGTGGAAAAACAGGCACTAGACGGCACCCTAAGAGCCAGCGGAAAAAGATGGGAGCGTGCGACCATGCACTACGCAGGCGGCCGAAGAGTCCCTCGCTGATCGAAACTTGGCCGAGCAAGATCAGAGGAAAGATCTAATCGCGGCTTACAACCGTTGTCCGCAACTGGCCGAGACCTTCAACCTCAAGCTCTACTACGTCGCCCTCTTTAAGTTGACGGCCGAGTTCCCAGCCAGATCCAACAGCCCCAGATCCAATCACGTCACCGGCGCGTACCGTCTCTGAACGAGAGACATGAGCGAGAATCGAACCAAAATCATGATGCATGTCGCGCGTACTTCCTCGCGACCATTCTTCGCCGTTCACGCGGCCGATCATCGCGTGACCGTCGCGCGGGTCCCATTCGTCAGCCGTAACCAGACACGGCCCCAAAACATTCGAGCCTTCCATGTCCGTCGACTTTGACGGACCCATTCCGCAAGCCTGCTCTTTCACCGATATGTCTCGCGCAATAAAGTCGTTGAAGATGGTATAGCCGGCGATCACATCCCAGCCTTCCGCAGCAGACAGCTCGCCAACGTCTTGGCCAACAACTGCAGCAATACACAGTGAGTAATCGAGAATCTCTGCGTAAGTCGGCATCGGGAACTCGGCATCTGGCCCGATAACCGCATCGCAGTTTCCCTTGTAGTAGACCGGCGTCTCAAACCAGTAGTCAGGAACAGTCGATTGGTCGCTGCGTATCGCGCGCGCGTGCTCAACAAAGGCCATCGCCTGCCGAATTGAGTTCGGACGCGGAAGCGGAGCCAACAGGTTCAAGTCCGCAGCCGTGTAGACAACCGGCTCGCCGTTAGGGCCTTCCAGAGTCGGGTCGTCGAGACCGTCGCCAAACGATTCCACGACATCCGAAGCCGCCTCGAGGCCAAATTCCCGGTTGCGCAGGAATTCAACCATATCGGGCGGCACCAGCACTTCAGCCATTTCATAGGGCCGTGGGTGGTCATCGCGCTCGAGCAGAAGCAACGCATAGGCGGTGTTTAGGTCGAGGACATTTCCCGAGGGCAGGATCAGGCCGAGCCGCTCATAGCCACCAAACCCGGCATCGATCCAAAAAGTACACAGTTTCATCTACGTGAGGTTTCTCACGAGCGAAGTGGCGGGGCCAACGAGCGGGGGAAGCTGAAGTTCAGAATTTCAGCCGTGCAGAGCTCGGCCGAAGGCATCGAGGACAGACTCACCGATCGCCTCGGAAATCGTTGGATGCGGAAAAACCGTAGCGGCCAGTTCCACTTCTGTTGTTTCCAAACTGCGTGCGACGGCGAAGGTGGCGACGAGTTCGGTCGCCTCGGAACCAATGAGGTGTGCTCCCAGCAACTCCCCGCTAACCGCATCGAAAATAGTTTTGACCATTCCCTCGGTCGCCCCGACTGCCGTCGCCTTTCCGTTGGCGGCCAGTCGTGAACGGCCGACACGAATGTCGCGCCCCGCATCACGCGCCTGCGTTTCGGTGAGTCCAATACTGGCAATTTGAGGCAGGGTGTACGTGCAGCCTGGCACCGCCCCGGCATCGAACGGCTTGGCACCAGCGACACCGGCGATCGCTTCAACCGCGACGATTCCCTCGCGACTGGCCTTGTGCGCCAACCAGGGACCCGCCGTCAGATCGCCAATCGCATAAATCCCGGGCTCATCGGTTTGCGCCCAGCAGTCGGTTACAACCCGGCCGCGTTCAAGTTTGACACGTGTGCCTTCCAACCCGAGATCCTCCGTGTTGGCGACAATTCCAGCGGCAACCAGGACTCGCTCGACTTCGACCGTTACCTCGTCGCCTTGCTCGTTGCGTATCAACACCTGCGCACCGTTATCGGTAGGCGTCAGCCCAACGACCGACGAGGCCAAATGGAAACGAATTCCGCGCCCAACGAACGCCTTTCGTGCCAACGTCGCAATCTCTTCATCTTCAGGAGGTAGGATCCGCTCAAGCTGCTCGACAACCGTAACCTCGACCCCGAATGCAGAATAGAAACTCGCGAACTCCATCCCGATCGCACCGGCCCCCACCACGAGCAACGAAGACGGCAAACGTTCGGCGAGCAGTGCATCCCGTGAGGTCCACACGACACGCCCGTCGGCTTCTAAACCAGCGAGTTCGCGTGGCCGTGCGCCGGTGGCCAGAATTATAGATCCCGCGACGATCTCTTCCTTGGAGCCGTCCGCTACCTCAACCGCCAAACGATTCGGAGCAGCCAGACGCGCACGACCGGCAACAACGTCGACACCGGCGCGGGCCAGTAGCCCTTTCACGCCGCGTGACATTCGCGCGGCTTTACTTCGCGAGTGCTCGACTGCTTTTGCCAAATCGAAACGCGGCGTTTCCACCGTGATGCCCAACTTGTCCGCGTGTGCGATTTCGGTCCAGAGTTCTGACACATGCAGCAAAGCTTTGGTTGGAATGCAGCCGATGTTCGCGCAGACTCCGCCGAGCGCATCACGTTCAACCAGCGCTACGGTCAAACCGAGCTCACGCGCCCGCAATGCCGCCACGTAGCCACCCGGCCCGCCACCAACGATCGCGATGTCAACGTTGCGGTCCATGATCACACCAACAGCGAGAGCGGATCTTCGATCAGCTCGCGAATCGCCGCCAAGAGACGGGCACCCGTTGCACCGTCCAACGCACGATGGTCGCCGGCCAACGTCAGTGTCATCACCCGACCAGGCTCGATGACGCCGTCGCGGACGACGGCACGATCTTCGGCGGCGCCCACTCCGATAATCACCGACTGCGGGGGATTTAGGATGGGATAGAGCGAACTCACGCCGTGCATTCCAAGGTTGGAAATCGTCGCTGAGCCACCACTGTACTCGTGCGGCTTCAGATCGTTCGCCCGTGCGCGCCGCGCCAGTTCGGAAACCGCTGCCGACAAATCGGAAAGCGACAAGCGATCGGCCCCCGCCACGACCGGCGTGATCAGCCCCGCGGGTCCCTCGACGGCAACCGCCACGTCAACTCGCTGCCAACGGCGCAGCTTGTTGTCGATCCAAGCCACGTTGGCGTCGGGAACGCGCGCCAGAGCCAGAGCCAATGCACGAACGCAGAAATCGTTGAGCGTCAGTCCAAGCTCGGGGCGCTTCGCCTTTAGCTCGGCGCGCAAAGAAACCAGACGCGCAACGTCGACATCGGCGCTCAAATAGAAATGCGGGATATCGCGCTTAGCAGCCGTTAGGCGGTCGGCAATCACGCGACGGGTACGCGAAGGGGTTTCGTCTTCGAAAGGCGTTGGCCCTGAATCCGGGTAGGAACGCGGGCTGATCGTGCGCGTCGCGATGGCTTCGCGCTTCGCAGGCGACGGCGCGTACGCCCCGCGATTCGGCGTTGCCGCCATCGCCGCACTCGAAGCGACGCTGCCCTCTTCACTGGCGATACCGAGTGCAGCTTCGATGTCGGCCTTCACAATCTTGCCGTGTGCGCCGCTGCCAACCACCGAGCCCAAGTCGATGCCGGACTGCGCCGCCATACGTCGAGCCAACGGACTAGCCGCGATGTCCGCTGTGGAAACGCTGCTGGGTGGCGAAGCGGCACCACCATCGCTGGGCACGCTCGATTTTTTGGAACTCGTGCCACTCGAAGCCTGGGGCGGGCCAGCCGATGCGGGCGATACTGCCGACGCGGCCGCCGCAGAAGACGAAGCAGCGCCTGCACTGGCTCCCTCGTCGATCACTACAAGGACGGCGCCCACTTCCACGCCCTCCGAGCCTGCGGGCACAACGATGCGGGCCACAAGCCCCGACGCACTGGCTTCAAGATCAACAGCCGATTTGTCGGTTTCGAGTTCCGCGATCACCTGACCGCTTTCCACTCGATCTCCTTCGGCCACAAACCAATTCACAACGCCGCCTTCGGTCATCGTGTCTGAGAGTTTCGGCATACAAATTTCAACGGACATCGCAGAGCTCCCTTGGCCCGAGTTATTAGGCACGCTCACTTGGCGCCCCTGGAGACCAACAAGCGCGCGGCTGCATCGATGATCGAATCGGCATCCAAGTGGTACTCGCGGTAGAGATCAATCGTGTCTCCGGATTGGCCGAACGCTTCGACCCCTAACGGAACCACTGCGTGATGGGCCACGGATCCGAGCCACGACAGCGTTGCCGGATGCCCGTCCACGATCGTGACCAACCCCGCCGAAGAAGGAACTGCGGACAGCAGCGTTTCGACGTGGCAACTAGTCTGGGCATGACCCGAAATACGTGCGCGTTCGGCAGCAAGCCATCCCGTGTGCAAGCGATCGGGCGAGGTCACCACCAAGTGTCCGACATCGGGATCATCCTCGAAAAGAAGAGCGTGCGCTTTGACAGCTTCGTTGGTGATCGCGCCACAGGAAACCAACGCTAGTGATGCGCTCTTGCCCGGCTCCACAAGCCAGTACCCGCCCTCGGTAACGTCACTGGCCAACGAGGCACTGAAGTCGCGCTCGGGTTGCACGAGTTGCCGCGTAGACAGACGCAGATAGACGGCGCCTCCGTCGTCAGCCTGCATGTACTCGAACGACCACCGTAGAATTTCGGTAAGCTCGTCAACGTACGATGGCTCGAAGGCGACCAGACCGGGCTGGCCCATGCCGATAAGCGGCGTGTAAATAGATTGATGAGCTCCGCCTTCGGGCGCCAGACTGACTCCGGCCGGAGTACCAATGAGCAAAAATCGAGCACCTTGGTAACAGGCGTAGTTCAACGCATCCAAACCACGGCTGATAAACGGATCGTAGAGAGTCCCGATCGGCAACAAGCGCGCTCCCACCACCGAGTGCGAGATTCCGGCCGCAGCCAAAAGAAGAAAAAGATTGTTCTCGGCGATCCCCAATTCGATGTGCTGGCCCTTGGGAGAGTGCGACCACGTTTGTGCCGAAGCGATACTCTCTTCCTTGAACACATCAGCGCGTAAGCGTCGGTCGAAAAGTCCCCGACGGTTCACCCACGCCCCGAGATTGGTCGACACGGTGACATCGGGCGAAGTGGTCATGACATGGTCGGCGAGATCGGGATGGCGCCGCGCGATGTCGGCAAGAACCCGCCCGAAACCTTCCTGAGTCGAAATCTGCTCCGCCCGTGGCACTTCAAACGCTGCCGGGACCGCGACCAAAGGTGAGCGGTGACGACGATTTGTGTCGGCGGAAAACGGAGCGGCGTTCAACGTCTCGGCAAGTTCCTCTTCGCTCAGACTCAACCCTTCGGCGGGATCCCATTCATTGCCTTGGCCGATTCCCATTCGCGCGCGCAGTGTTTCCATCTGCTCCGGGTTCATCATCCCCGCGTGATTGTCCTTGTGTCCGGCGAACGGCAGCCCATAGCCCTTAACCGTGTATGCCAGAAAACAGGTTGGTGTTTCGTCGTTCTCGGCGCGGTGAAACGCTTCGAGGATCGTGGAAAGGTCATGGCCACCTAGGTTGGTCATCAACGATGCCAGGCCATCGTCATCGTAGCCGTCCAATAACTCGCGCACACCCGAGGCACTGCCGATGTCGGCTAGAAGGCGCTGGCGCCAGTCGGCTCCACCCCGATACACCAAAGATGAAAACAGTGAGTTGGGAGTACAGTCGATCCAATCGCGCAGAGCTTCACCTCCGCGCCCCGTGAAGGCGGCTTCCAGTTGGCGACCATACTTTAGCGTTTCGACCCGCCAGCCCATCGATTCGAACAACACGTCGAGACGTTGAGACAGTCGATCTTCGACAACCGCGTCAAGGCTTTGCCGGTTGTAGTCGATCACCCACCAGACGTTGCGAAGGTCGTGCTTCCAACCTTCGTGCAAACACTCGTAAACGTTCCCTTCATCCAACTCCGCGTCGCCGCAAAGGGCGATCATACGCCCCTCCTTCACTCCCGGCTCGTGCATATCTTTGAGCCGTACGTAGTCTTGAATGAGCGACGTGAACGACGTCATCGCGATACCAAGCCCGACCGAGCCGGTGGAAAAATCGACGTCGTCAACATCCTTAGTGCGCGACGGATAAGACTGCGCACCGCCGAAAGCGCGGAAGCGCTCCAACTTTTCGCGTGACTGCCGACCGAACAAATACTGGATGGCGTGAAAGACGGGACTTGCGTGCGGCTTGACCGCGACACGGTCTTGCGGACGCAACACGTCGCAGTACAGCGCCGTCATGATCGTGACGATCGAGGCGCACGAGGCCTGATGGCCTCCGACCTTTAGGCCGTCGCGCTTGTCGCGTATGTGGTTGGCGTTGTGAATCGTCCAAACCGCCAGCCACAAGATCTTCTTCTCAAGCTCCGCCAAGCGGGCCAGATGGACGGAGTCCTGTGCCTTGCCGCCGTTGCCAGCCAGCGCTGTCGCGCCCGTTATCGAGTTCATACGTGATTCACCTTCAAGGTCTTTGATGCTGCGGAGCCGCCAAGCCCCGATCAGCCTATATAGCCCGAAAACGCGTGGCAGGTGCTTGCGCAATGCGTGCATATCGACGCCCGATATGGCATTTTATTGCTCACAAATGGGGCCAAAAGGGAGATTATGCCAATTAGTGGATATTTGGAGCAAGTCTCAAGATGGAGGGCGTGATGGAAGGACAGCGTGAGCAGGTCGGCTTGGACGAGATCGACAGACAAATACTGGCAGAACTCCAGGACAACGCTCGCATCTCAAACGTAGATTTGGCCACGCGTGTGGGCCTTTCCGCGTCACCGTGCCTGAGACGCGTGCGCGACCTTGAGGAAAGCGGGGTCATCCGTCGCTACGCAACACTGGTCGACCCCGCGGCATTGGGACTGGGAGTAAGTGTGTTCGTACAGGTTAGCCTTGAGCGACAGGTGGAGATCGGACTGGACAGTTTCGAGAAGCTCGTGCTGGCTCGCCCTGAAGTACTTGAGTGCTATCTCATGACAGGCGACGCCGATTACTTACTGCGCGTTGTTGTCCCCGACGTGGCCGCCTTCGAACGTTTCCTACTCGATCACCTGACGAAGGTTCCCGGCGTGGCCAGTATCAAATCGAGTTTCGCGCTGAAGCAGGTTACGTACCGCACGGCCCTTCCCATCGCGCCAGTGCCTGCCCCGGCTCGCACACGACGACGCGACAACGCAAAAAGTTAAAGGAACTACAATGAAATCAGCCAACAATGATTTGCGACTGCTCCATTCCGGAATCGGCATGGCCGGACGCGTGATGTTCACACTCATCTTCTTTGCTTCGGGCATCACTCACTTCACCGACATTGCCGGCTATGTGGCACTGATGCCCGAAAGCATTCCCTGGCGTGAATTTTGGGTTCTGATTTCAGGTGTCGTCGAGTTGGCGGGCGGCGCGATGATTCTGACCGCACGTTGGCCTCGCCTCGGGGCATGGCTACTCGTTGCGTTTCTTGTTCCGGTAACAATCGTCGTACACGGCTACCTAATGGTTGTGACCACCGACGAAACTATGAAGGCGATTCAGCTATCGTTCTTTCTCAAGGGCGTTACGATGACCGGAGCCGCGCTTTTGATTACGCAGCTCGGTGTGAAGGCCCAAGACTAACGCCGTGTGTGGCGACCGACAGCGGTCGCCACACACGAGTCGTCGATTCAGCGTACGGCGCCTTTGCTACGAAGGTCGGCGATCTCTTCCGTGGTAAAACCCCAGTCGACTAGAACTTCGTCGGTATTTTGGCCGGGGTGAGCCGGCGGTCGATCGACAACCGGCGGGGTGCGGTCGAAACGGGGAGCCGGCCCGGGTTGCGTAACGCCGCCAAGCTCGATGAAGGTTCCACGAGCTTTGTTATGCGGGTGTTCGTAGGCTTCAGGAATCGACAAGACCGGCGCGAAGCACACGTCGGAGCCTTCCATGATTTCGCACCACTGGTCGCGGGTCTTGGTCTTGAACACGGCGGTTAGGCGCTCGGCAGCTTCAGGCCAAGTGTCGCGATTCATTTGGCTGGGCAGATCTTCGCCGGCCAAACCCGTTTTCTCTAACAGTTCCGCGTAGAACTGTGGCTCGATCGATCCGATTGAAACGTACTTCCCGTCGGCCGTCTCATAGGTGTCGTAAAAGTGAGCACCCGTGTCGAGCATGTTGGTGCCGCGCTCATCATGCCAAAATCCCATGTGGCGCATGGCGTGAATCATTGTAGACAAAACCGCACTGCCGTCGGTCATGGCCGCGTCAACGACTTGACCAAGGCCGGAACGGTTGCGTTCAAGTAGAGCCGCAAGAATCCCGAAGGCGAGCATCATGCCGCCGCCGCCAAAATCGCCGACAAGGTTCAGCGGAGCCAGCGGCTTCCCACCACGGCGACCAATCGGATCCAATGCCCCGGACAACGCGATGTAGTTAATGTCGTGCCCAGCAGCTTTGGCCATCGGGCCGGTCTGTCCCCATCCCGTCATGCGCCCGTAAACCAGGCGCGGGTTGCGAGCACGACAAACGTCGGGACCAAGCCCAAGGCGCTCCATGACGCCGGGACGGAAGCCTTCGAGAATGGCGTCTGCCCCCTCAACCAAGCGCAATACCGTGGCGATGCCGTCGGGATTCTTCAGATCCACAGCGATATTGGAGCGGCCACGATTCAACAGATCAGCCGAGGGAGCGCTCGGGAACGACACGGGGACATTCTGCGCGCGGTCCACGCGAACAATTTCGGCACCGAGATCGGCGAGCATCATCGCGGCAAACGGCCCCGGACCAATGCCAGCGATTTCGATGATCCGAATTCCTTCCAACGGTCCCATCTAGAATCCCTCCGCCTTGTGAACCTGCTTCCACATAAGCTCAGGGAACCAACGCCGCATGCGCCATCCCCACTTCGCTTCCGTGGTTGGGAAACACATCAATTCGTCTTTGGCCAGTGACGCTTCGATGGCGTCCAGTACAACCGTGGGTTCAATTGGCGGCGCCTGGTCAAACAGCTTCGGCCAAACCGTGTCCTTGCCTTGCTGTAGAAGCGGCGTGGCAACGGGCGGTGGACATACACAAACGAACTTTACGCCGCGGCCGCGATTCTCATGCGCAAGCACCTCAGTAAACGCGACAGTCGCGAACTTGGACGCGTTGTACGCGCCGACGTAGAGCGCAGGAAACCAGCCAGCCAATGAGGCGAAGCTAACGAACTCTCCGCGACCGCGCGCAAGCATGGGCGGCAACGATGCCTTCGCCATGTTCACCAAGCCGCCGTAGTTAACCGCCATGATCTTGTGGATCACCGCAGTGTCCTGATCCATAAGCTTGCCCAACGGCATGATGGCAGCCGCGTGGTAAATGCGATCGACCTCACCAAGATCTGCCTCGACGCGTGCCACCGCGTCTTCAACAGCCAGTGGTTCGGTGACATCAACAACCTGCGTGTAGATGTTCTCGTTCGAGCGAGCCGTATCACCCAGCCCGACTTCGTTGACGTCGAAGGCCACGACCTTGGCACCCGCGTCAGCGAAACGCCGCGCAGCCAATTGCCCCATGCCCGAGCCACCACCAGTGACGATTGCCAATTTTCCGTTGTAAGCCATCTGAATTCCTTGTCTTGAGGCCGCACGAGTCCGGCGCCGCCGCCTATCGCAGGCGACGGGCAGCGATGACCCACTAAAGTTGAACGATGTGTCATTTAGACCGCGAGCCGGAATGTCAAAAGCGCCAGCCCGCAAGCACGGCCTTTCCGAGCGCAGAGCCTACAGACCAACCTGCCGAAGCGGGTGCCGACCACCGGCATGGCCCATGAACGGGGGGTGGATGGAAAACCCGCACAGTTCCCGCGTTCGCGGGGTCATCTCGCGTAGACGTTCGGCGTCAATGGCCAGAGTGTAATTTTCCTGAGGCCGGGCCCACGGCTGGCAGTACTGATTGGACAGCGCCAACCGGTTGCGCTCGCCCGTGTTGCCGCCACCGCGGTGCACGAGCGTCCCCGCGAAAATGATCACCGAGCCAGGCGGCATCTCGACCGCGCAAGCTTCGCCTTCCAGCTGGCGTGCTTCAGCGGAAACCGGCAGCGGCTGGCCGTCTTTGTTTGTGCTACTCGGAATCTGACGAATCAGGTCCATGATGCGGTCGTCCTCCCAACCATGACTGGCGGGAACCACCTCCGTCGCCCCACTGGCGGCCGTAAACTCATCAATCGCCCAAATGGTTCCGACACTGATCGGCGCCCGTGGACGAGGAATCGGGTAGAACGAATCATCGGTGTGCCAGGGCTGTGGCGTTTCGCCCGGTCGGATATGGATGGCTTGGCTCGCGGTGAG
>JBLFWR010000090.1:0-13698 GCA_047611725.1 Binatia bacterium
GCTAGCGCACGCTCCCGCTTGGCTAGGCGAACTTGTTCTCTACGTTGTCACGAAGGACTCTAACGTTCCCTCGGGTACCCGGTTTCTCCGGGGGAAGAGCCCGCTCAACAGTCCCCGGGGCATGTTGAGAATATCGAGATCCAACAGTCCCCGGGGTATGTTGCGTTGATCGATCGCGGTTCGCATCCCAGCCCCCGTGGTCACATGCCGCGCGGAACGTTGGGACGCCGGTATGCTTGATCGGCATTAAAGCAGTATGAAATCGCGAATTCCCTTGACGGCATTCTCGACCGCCTAGGTT
This sequence comes from Binatia bacterium, assembly GCA_047611725.1. Taxonomy (GTDB): domain Bacteria; phylum Desulfobacterota; class Binatia; order UBA1149; family CAITLU01; genus JBLFWR01. The sequence goes on from JBLFWR010000090.1 coordinate 302, forward strand.
GGCGCCTACGCGACGATCTCCGGCCGATACGAAGTTTTCGCTATCGATCTCGCTGCGAGAGCTGCGGCGACGTGCAGGCGCGCGCCATGCTTCCGTCTGCCTCGCACCCCGACCTCGGCGCCAGGGCCAGTTTCAAAACCCGTGTTAGTCTTTTCGTATGAATACGAACACTTCTTTGACGCAGCTCACCGAAACAAAACTTCTTCAACGTTTCGCCGCGTTGGTCGAACTCGATCGAAGCAACACCGCACAGCTACTGGCGCACCTCGCCGAAATCGATGCGCGCAAACTCTGGGCGAAGCATGCGTGCCCTTCGATGTTCGCGTTCTGCATGGAGCGCTTTCACATGTCCGAGTCAGCGACGTTCAAACGAATCTGGGCTGCGCGTACGGCGCGGCGTTTCCCCGTTATTTTTCAGATGATTGCTTACGGTGAGTTGCACTTAAGTGGGGTCACTCGACTGGGCAAGCATCTGACCGAAGAGAATCACCACGCGGTGCTAGCGCGCGCCAAGCACAAGACTTCACGACAAATAGATCTTCTTGTCGCGGAGCTGGCCCCACGGCCCGATGTTCCTTCGCGGGTGCGGGCAGTGCCGAGAACCCATTCCCCAACAGTCGCGGCTACGAACGCGGGAACAGAACCGAAGCTTGGTGGGGACAGCTTGCCAGCGAGAGCCATGACGGAGGCGTCTGTCCGTTTGCCGGACACTACCTCCGCCCAACCCGCGGTGCAGGCAAAAATTCAGCCGCTGGCCCCAAGACGTTTCAAAATCGAAATCACCGTCGACCAAACCACGCACGATCATCTCCGCGTATTGCAGGATCTACTGCGGCACCAACTCCCTGGAGCCGATCCCGCAGCAATTGTGAGTCGCGCCATCGAGCTGCTCCTCGACGAAACGCTCAAGAAGAAGGCGGCGATCACGGAAACAACGAGAACTGCAGGCACTGAAAGAACGGCGAGCGCTACAGGCAGGGCGAGCGCTACCCACGCGAACCGAACCCGCGCGATTCCTGCAGCGATTCGCCGTCAGATCTGGAAGCGCGACGTCGGCCGGTGTGCGTTCGTCGACGAAAAGGGACGACGGTGTTGCGCAACAAGCTTCCTGGAGTTCCATCACGAAGTTCCTTACGGGAAGGGTGGTAAGCACGAGTCTGCGAACATCGCCTTACGTTGCCGATCGCATAACCAATACCAGGCAGATCTGGATTTCGGGGTTGAGTTTATGCGGGGAAAGCGCTCGGCCGTTTCTCAACAGTCCCCGGGGCATGTTCGGTGTAGTGTCCCAAAACTCGGCCGACCTGATCTTGACGTGGATGCTTGGGCTCTTGCCCGGGGCTTCGAGAGTGATGACGATGGGCTGTTAAACGCCGGGACAGCTTAGTCGGGCCATTTAAGAGCCCGCTGTAAAATGCTCTCTCGGCTCTCTCGGCTCTCTCTCCCGATCGGGGTATTCCAACGCGACGGGGCAGGGGGATCGTGAGTCCCCTTCGGTGCTGAGATAGGACTGGCACGAAAGGTCCACAACGGTTACTAGAACGTTCTTACGTACGTAATACCGAGTGCCCCATGATCAAGAAACTTTCTGCCGTCGGCAACAGCCTGGGCTTCATTATCGAGCGGCCCATTCTCGACCTACTTCACATCACGAAAGACACGCCCCTTGATGTCAGCACGGATGGCGAGGCACTGATCATCCGGCCGGTCACGTCGCCTAAATCTGACCGTGTAATTGCTGCCGCCGATGCGATCATGGATGCGCACGACGAGACCTTCCGAAAACTGGCGAAGTGACGGATGCGGTAGCACCAGACCCGGAGTTCCTAGAAGTGGACGACGTCCTGCTGCTGCACCAGCGACAACTCCTACGATTCGGCGGCGCAGACGGTTTGCGCGACCGTAGCCTCTTGGAGTCCGCCGTCGCCCAAGCGCAGATGTCATAAAGCCTGTCGTGACAAAGGCTTGGCTGTTGTCCGCCGTCACCCCTCGAATTCTGGGGCCCACTTGGGGGAACGTCCTCTGAACGCTTTGGCGATGCGTGCCAGACCGGCGGATGTGCCAACCGGCCAGCACGCGCCGCCACCTGTCCGGACTCAGAATGACTCAAAATAGAGCTTGCGGGACGAGGTTGTTGTAGATACAACAACCTCGTGGCCATCACGTTCGATCCCGCGAAACGCGAGAAGACCTTGGGCGAGCGTGGTCTGGATTTTTCAGATGCAGAAGTGGTCTTTGCGGGCATCACTCTGGAGGTTGAGGACATTCGGATGGACTACGGCGAGACGCGTATTATTTGCTACGGCTTTCTGGAAGACCGGATGGTCGTGGTGGGCTACACCCCGCGTGGCGCGGATCGCCACGTCTTCAGCATGAGGAAAGCCAATGACCGTGAAAAAGAAAGCATCACGCCGCTCCTCGAACTCTGATCTTGCTCGTGTTGACAGCCATGTGGTGAAACCCGAGGAGTACGAAGAACTTCCCGAGCTGACTGACGAGATGCTCGCACGCGCTAAGGTCAACAAGGGGGGCAGGCCCGTTTCAAAGAACCCTCGCAAGTTGATCTCGTTGCGGCTCCCCGCCGATGTGATCGAGCGCTGGAAGGCCACGGGGGCCGGCTGGCAAACTCGAATGGCGGAACGGCTCAGCAAGACACCGTAAAGTCGGCTGTTCAACGTCAACTAGAGTCGCCAACAATTCTGATGGGTGGTCGGGCGTTTCGGCCGTCGTGCTGGCCGGTTTGCTCATCCGCTAAGGAACGCCACGGAAAACAGGCTCCTTCGCGGAGTTTTTGGTCCCGTGATGTACCAAAACTCGGCCGAATTAATTTTGACGCCAGGGGATGGAGCGCGAACGGAGCGACCGATGCTGTACGTCCTCTCGGAGTATTGCCGATACTTCAATCGCTCGCGCCCACATCAAGGGCTCGGACAGCGCGTTCCGGAGGCGAGAGGAGTGCCGGAAGAATCAGGCGATAGTGTTGTCGAGATTCCGGTTCTCGCTGGCCTTCATCATGACTACAGAATAGCGGCGTAGCGGCGCGGATGTGCTAACCGGCCAGCACGGGCTCGAAATCGGTGAATCCGCGCTCTCTGACGCGACCGCTGGTTAACAGATGGGTGGACGTCGGTCGCAACCCGCATCCCCAAACTCTCGCGAATACTCAAGAAAAACTGCGGAGATGAAAAAACAGGTCGGGGATGACCTGCCAAACCCCAAGGTTCGTATAGAAAAAGGATGGCTCCCCAATTGATCCGCTAGGCGAACTCACTCTCTGCGTTCTAGCGAAAGACTCGAACTCTCTCTCTGGTCGAAGCGGTTGTGGTGGCAAGGACTTGGCTGCTGCCCTCAGTGACCCCTCGAATTCTGGGGTCCACTTGGTCTCCTGGGCGAACTTTGCTCTCTGGCGAACGCAGCGGGCCGAAGGGGCCGCCAAGGAAGAGCGCGAATGTCCCAACTAGCCGCGCCGACCCCGGCGTTCGGGGCTGTACGTGATGTAATCCGGGATCATCCCCGTCCGCTCGCCTTTGCGCCGGTCTCGCCGCCGCGCCGCCCTTTTGATAGGTTGCGCGGCGTGGCAGCGAGGGCGCACGTCGGTGCCGCGCGGGAGGAAGAAATGACGGACCAGGTGACGGAGGGCATCGGCGAGGGCTACTTGCTCCTCGCTGATATCTCCGGGTACACAGCGTTTTTGGCCGGCACGGAGCTGGAGCACTCGCACGCGATCGTTACCGAGCTCACCAAGCTGATCCGGGCGACACTTACTCCTCCGATGCGGTTCGTGAAGCTCGAAGGCGACGCAGTCTTCTGCTTCGCGCCGCGCGCCGCGTTTCCGAACGGCGAGTTGCTCGTGGAGCTGGTCGAGTCGTGCTACTTCGACTTCAAAAACCGGCTTTTGAACATGACGCGATCTACAACATGTCCCTGCGATGCGTGCAGCCAGATCGGCGGCCTCGACCTGAAGTTCGTTGCCCACTACGGATCGTTCATCGTCGATCGTGACGACGACGGCCGCGTGGATCTCGCCGGTCCAGACGTGATCCTCGTGCATCGGTTGTTGAAGAACACGGTCATCGAGAGTGGGGGGCCGACTTCATATGGGCTCTTCACCGATCCCTGCGTGAGCTGCGGATCGAGTCAGCTCCCCTTGCCGGCCCATACGGAGTCGTATGAGACTTTCGGTGAGGTGTCCGGTGTCGTGCAGGATCTGGCGGCGGTCGCAGACAAGCGGCGCGAGTCCGAGCGGGTGCGGCTCACCGAGGAGGAAGCTGACGCCGTGTTCTCGTTTGTGGTCGACGCGCCGCCAGCGGTGTGCTGGCAGTATTTCGTGGAGCCCGGTAAGCGTCTCCGGCATGTCGGGGCCTTAGAGACCGGCGTGGAATTCCATCCGAACGACGAGGGGCGTCTCGCGACGGGAGCATCGAGTCACTGCGCGCATGGCGAAGGTGGTGATGGTCTTCGGGAGTATCTCGACTGGCGGCCCTATGAGTACTTCACGTGCCGACTGTCTCCAATCCACGAAGAGGGAGTTGATACGTTCATCTTCGTCGAGTGCCTAGAGACCTACGAGTTCAACGCACTCGACTCCGGCCGAACGGAGCACCGGTGGCTCATCCGATGCGCTGACCGAAGTCCTGAGGGCATGCAGGCCTTCGAAGCGAACATGAGCGACCTGCGCGCCATGTCGTCCGAGTCGTGGTGGGGCGACCAGATGCGACTCCCGGTCGCCGAAGACGCTGCGATGTACGGATTGACCGAACCGGTCAACTGAGGGCTCCGACAAGGCGACCGTTGTGCCTCCCGAGAACCTCATCCGCGCTTGATTGTTGACGTAGGGCGGTTCTGACCTGTCGTGGAGGCACTTCCGTGGGAGACGAACGTTCGGTTTCTGTTCCGTGACGGCGACGGGATTTTTGGCGATGCATTTCAGTCGCGCATCGAGGGTGTACTGGCTACTCGACTCGTCCGGCAGCTGATTCCAGATTCCGTGCAGCTCCGAGTCCCGCTACGCGGCCCATTGGTAGTCGTGGTGAAGCCCGCCGAGTATCGGCAGCGATTTTACGCGCGTGCCCGGCACACTGGTGGCGCGATTCCCCGAGGGAATCTGCTGGCCGATCCCTTGGTGCGGTCGCGATTGATTGAAGTAGGTCGCGTGGTCCGACAGCGTTCGCTGAAGATGTTGGGCGCTCAGTATCAAGGTGTGATCGAGACACTCGCGCCTGACGCCTCCGAGAAACCGTTCGCAAAACGCATTGGCTTTGGGGGCGTGGTAGGGCGTTCGGATCACTTCGATTGCGACGTCGTCGGCGACGTTGTCGAACTCGGTCCCGAACTTCGCGTCGTTGTCGCGAATCAAAAACCTCGGGGTCGCCCCGACCGACGTTGCGTTGCGCAATTGTTGAGCGACCCAATCTTGCGTGGGCGATCGAGTCACGCCCACCTGGACGACTTTACGTGAACCGATTTCGATGATGAAGAACGCAAAGATCGGCCGAAAGAAGATGTCGTAGGTTTGGAGAAAGTCGCAGGCCCTGATTTCCCGTCCATGATTCTTGAGAAAAGTTGCCCAACTCTGACCGCGCGGCCGTGAACCGCGAGCGGCGTAGGAGTACTTCTGAATCGTGCGCTTGCATACGCGAATGCCGAGCTTGAGAAGCTCGCCCCGAATTCGTTCCGCAGTCGATCAGCCGAGGCTACAAGCATCGACGTCGGGCGGAGCCACTCTCGGAATGCCTGTTCACCTGTCAGGTAGATCCAAGCGAGAGCTCACCCGAGGAGTGTCGTGAAATTCCGAAGCACGCGGCTTAGTGGCGAAGTCGGCGCTGACTGTCTAGCGGCGCAACGGGGACCTCGGACGACTCAACGAAAACGCAACGATTTCAGGGTGGTCGAAGGAAGTAGCCAGGACAGGGGAGTTTCCTCTTGATTGTGTCAGAAAAAATAGATACTTATTCTGACAATAGAAGAGGCATGGAGGCCAATTAAGTGACTAGTATTGCTAAGAAAATTACGAAACGGCTTAGTGCCTACCCTAAGGGAGATAGAGTGGCCACCCCAAAGGATTTTCTGGACTTAGGCAGTCGTGCTGCGGTTGATCAGGCACTGTCGCGTCTTGTTCGGGCGGGCAAGGTCCGGCGAGTGGGGCGTGGTCTCTATGACATTCCGAGAATTAGCCGGATATTGAACGCGCCGGCACCGGTAAGTGTTGATGCGGCGATTGATGCTGTCGCTCGGCGCAACGGCAGTCGCGTTGCCCCCTCTGGCGCAACAGCGGCGCACGCCTTGGGGCTTACCAATCTCGTCCCCGCACACTTCAGCTACATCACCGATGGCCCCAGCCGCACGATCAAGATTGGGCAGTATAAGGTGCGGCTACGGCATGTGGCTCCCGCGATGATGCAGTGGGCAGATCAACCAGCAGGCCCGGCAGTATTCGCACTGCAGTGGCTTGGTGAGAACGCTGCACGCGATCCGAGCGTGATTGCTAGGATTCGGGCGCGCTTGCCTAAAGAGGTGAAGAAGAACTTAGTGCGTAAGAAGGGCTGTTTGCCCGCGTGGATGTTGCCCGTGGTGGACACGATCGCCGAGACCGCTGCGGCGTGAACCACGCCTTCGCCAGATTCCTCGCGCAAGGCGAACAAGATCGGCGAGACGTCTTCCTGGCGACCGCCGCGGAGAGGGGCCTGCCGGCGCATCATGTCGAAAAGGATTTCTGGGTTTGCCTCGTTCTGGACATTCTTCACAACGGCCTCCCGGTGGAACATCCACGTTCGTTCTTCAAAGGAGGAACGTCTCTTGCCAAAGTATGGGAACTGATCAATCGCTTCTCCGAAGATATTGACATCATCATCGATCGGTCGAAGTGGTGCGGTGACGAGATTCTGGACCCGTTCTGCAACGATGAGGAAACGTCGAAGAAAGAACGAACGAGGCGCTTCGAGCGACTCCAAGCAAAGTGTGCGAACTACGTTGGCGGGGACCTTCGGGGCGTCTTGGAGCATTCCCTCAACGAAATGCTTGGAGGCTGCGAAGTAGAAGTGGATCCGGCGGATGAGCTGACTCTGCTTGTTGGTTATCCCACGTTGACGGGCAGTGCTTCGTCGCTGTACGTAAAGCCAAAAGTGAAAATCGAAGCTGGTGCCCGAGGCGCGACGGCGCCCAAACAGAACTGTTCCGTCGAACCTTACATCGATCAGCTCTGGTCTGGTGGGTCGCTTCAAGTTGATGGCATCTCTACCATCACTGCTGAGCGCACCTTCTGGGAGAAGGTCGTGATTCTGCACGGCATTCACTGCGGCTATCGCGATGAAGGGCGGGGGCTGAACGACCGCCACCGCCTGTCGCGTCACTACTATGATGTTGCAAAAATATTGGAGTCTCCTACCGGAGAGTCTGCTTTGGACGACATTGCGTTGCTCGACCACGTTGCAAAACACAACGACATCGCGTTCCCGCAAGCGTGGAAGAAGTTTTCGGAAGCCAAACCCGGAACGCTCGTCGTGATTCCCCCAGGTGGTTTGCGCGAAGCCATTCGTAAGGACTACGAGCTAATGGAAGACATGATCGTGGGCGACGCCGAATCTATCGAGTGGGTGCTAGAGCGGTTAGAGCGGATCCATGAACGCATCAATACTGCTTGAAGCCCGTGCTGGCCGATTGGCGTGTCCGGTCCGAAACCCTGGAAAAATCAGCGGTTTGGGCAGGACTAGTGGAACGTCTTTGACATCGAAGCGTTGGCCGACCATCGGAACTAGTGAACCGGGAATTCTACGAAACTCTCCGCTGTCGTCTCGGCCGCTTCGGTCGGCTTCTTGAGCACTGGGTACGAGCCCGAACTCAGCCTTACACCGGCCTTGGAAGTTGGCGAGCCGCACCAAGACTTGGGCGAGCGCAATGCTCCTGGTGAAGCCGGATACGATTCTTCGATGGCATCGTGAAGGATTTCGTCTTTTCTGGAAGCGGAAGTCTAGATCCAAGACTCGTGAACCACGGGTGCCGAAGGCAACGATAGATCAGATTCGCCAAATCGCGCGGAACAACCAGCTGTGGGGTGCGAACGGATTCGCGGCGAGCTTCTTAAGCTCGGTCTCAGGCACGCAAAATCAACGATTCAAAAGTACATGCGTGCGGCGAGGGGGCGACCACCGAGCGGGCAGCTATGGAAAACGTTTCTGCGCAATCATGGTCGACACGTCTGGTCTGGTGACTTTTTGCAGACCTACGATGTCCTTTTCCAACCGATCTTCGCGTTCTTCATCATCGAAATAGGGACGCGTGTGACTCGCCAAAACTCGCTCCGCGCACAAATCTAACGGCCGTACTCCAGTTGCGGCGATCGGAAGTCAGCTCGAAGCCGCTTCACGTGGATACTCATGAAGATCGTCGCGCGTGTGGAGCCATTGGCCCAACGTCTCGGATCTCGGGTACGGCCGGCAAAATTGGTTGATCTCGTGATGGAGTTCGACCGAGAGGGTGGGGTGATCTCGGGTCGTGGTCAGTAGGTGTCAGCGCTATGCGGCGTCGCGCCAGGCATATCGATGATGCAGGCCGCCGACGCGAGGCAATGAAACGACTTCGCATTTCGAATCGCTTTGATGGTCGACTGGGCGTTTCGCTGGCGTGTCCTTGTCCAGGGCCAAGTGACACCGATCGTCGTGATAGTAGGCGATGTAGCTTTCCAGGAGCCGAGTGAGTTGTCGTTCGCCGAGAACGATCACGTGGTCGAGGAGTTCTCGACGACAAATTCCGACCCATCGTTCCGCAACCCCGTTTTGCCAAGGGCTCCGAAACGACGTTCTCTTTGTTGTGACGCCGAAGCTCTCAAGTGATTCCGTTACCGCGTCGGAAAACGTCGAATCGTTATCCATGATTAAATAGCGTGGAGCGCTGTCGCAAGGGAAGGCTTCGCGCATCTGCTGTATGACCCAGTCGGCCGTCGGGTTCTTGGTGACAGCAAAGTGAAGGATCCGACGGCGAAAGTGATCGATGATGAACAACACGTAAATGTTCTTGAACGTTGCGGTCGGGACGGTGAAGAAATCGGTGGCCGCGATTTGATGACGATGATTCTCGAGAAAAGTCTTCCAGTTTGCGCCCGTGTTCGGGCGCGTTCTGAACGAACGCAGGTATCGAGAAACAGTTCGTTCTGAGACGGAAAAACCAAGCTTAAGTAGTTCGCCGTGAATTCTCGGTGCCCTCCATCCCGCGTTTTCTGTCGCCATGCGGGCGATGAGTGTTCGGATCTGCGGATCGATCGGTGGTCGCCCTTTCGGTCTGGATATGTGTCGCCAATACAGCCGAAAAGCTTTCCGATGCCACGCAACGACCGTGTCGGGTTTTACGAAAATGAGGGAGTCTTTCCATCCGGTCCAGCTTCGGCGAAGCGCGATCCAGAAAAAACGCTCGTGGTTATAAATGATCGGTCGTCGGGTTGTTCGATGCATGGACGCGAGTTGTTGACGCAGCGCAAGATTCTCGAGCATGAGTTCGCCCTTGGACTTCCCGAACGCCCGAAGGGCGAGGACGAGCGTCGTCAAAATGAAGCTGAAAGCGTGAAACATTCGCTGATGATCTGGAGGATTCGATCACATCGCAAGGGTTGCGTCTGGACGGAAAAGCCCAACGAATTCGGGCCGGATGGAGTTTTGGCGAGCGACAGGGCGGAAATGGGTGGTGGGGCGCTCTCTGCTGCGTGCCGTGGTTAACAGATGCGTGCGCGTCAGCCGCAACCCCCGTCCGCAAACTCTTGCGAATACAGGGGGAAAACTGCGCGAAGCGGAAGGGCAGGTCGGAAGCCCACCTCCACACAACAAATTTCGTATAGAAAAAGAATGGCTCCCCGGGCCGGACTCGAACCAGCGACAAGGTGATTAACAGTCACCCGCTCTACCAACTGAGCTACCGGGGAACAACGGTCCGGTTTTGTAGGGCAAACCGCCCGCACAGGCAACGTTTCAAGCCTGTCTGTGCGGCGCTACTCCTCGATATACCCAAGCGCCTTCAAACTCTCACGCACATGGTCGGGCACTTCTATGCTCGGTTCGGCTTCGGGGTCGCCGTCGAACTCGGCGTCAGACTTCTTAGGCGGGTCATCGCTTTCCCGCGGAAGCGGCGGCGAAGGCTTGCGCGTTGCCCGCCGCTTTTCGCCCAGAGCCGGCTCTTCGCGAATCCTTTCAGCAAGCAATTCCAGGCGTCGTTCGCGTCGTTTTTCGCGCTCGGCGATCTGCTTGGGAGTCATCTTTGTCGAGGTGGTCTTGGGCTTGGGTAGCGGATCGTTCGACGCCGCCCAGGCGCGCAGGGTGTTGCGCATGCGGTAGGCCTTGGCGTCTTCATCCAAAACCTTCTGCTCGCGCGGGTCCTTTATTAAATCGAAGCCCTCGGACGCGCCTTCTTCCATATAAGACACGAGTTTGTCGTGGCGCCGGGTCGCCGCCACCACCTCGCCGCGGCTGCCCAGGGCGCCTGCGGTGCTGTCGGCTTGGCTGTAGACAATGGGGAAGGAGTCGCGCTCGCCGGTCAGGATGGGAACCAACGAAACGCCGGGCATGGAGTGCTGCAAGCCGACCAGATCAAGCGCGGTGCGGGCGATAGAGATCGACGCGGGCACGAGGCCTGGAACTCGTTTGCCGTTAGGCGAATGGCCGGGCACGTAGATAATCAGGGGCACGTGGACCGACTCCTCGTACACGAAGCGTACGTGGTCGCAGTTGCCGTGCTCGAAGAACTCTTCGCCGTGATCCGACGTCACGATAATGATCGTGTTCTCCATCAAACCGAGTTGCTTGAGTCGATCGAAGAAGGGGCCGAGCTCGCGATCGCCGTGGCGGATGGCGGCGTCGTAGTAGGCGATGATTTCGGCCAGGCCTTCGTCGCTGGGGCGGTCGCGCTCTTCTCGAAAGCAATAACGCAGCCGCTCGACCGGCAGATCGTCTGCCAGCCCCATGGCCTTCTTGTCGGCGTCGGTTGAGTAGTAGGGCCGGTGCGCGTCGTAGCCGTGAAGGAACAAAAAGAAGCGCCGGTCTTTGTTGATGCCCAACCAATCAAGCGACTGGCGAACATTGTATTCGAAGCGGCGCCCGCTGGTTGTGTAGGTGTCGAAGCCGCGGTCGAAACCGTAGTGCGCCGACACGAAGCCGCCGCCGGTAAAGCCGGCCGTTGCATAGCCAGCTTTGCGAAGCTCTTCGGGCAGGACAGCGTTTCCATCCGGGAGTTTTCGCACCGCCGGATAAGAGGTCACGCCCAAGCGGCCGGGATACAGGCCGGAGAACATCGCGCCGTGAGCGGGCAGGGTCCATGGGGCTTGGGAGATGGCGCGCTCGAAAATCACGGCGTTGCGCGAGAAATCATCGATACTGGGGGTGGTCGGCCGTTCGTAGCCGTAGCAGCCGACATGGTCGGCGCGCAGGGTGTCCACCGAAATCAGGACGACGTTGCAGTTGGGGCAAAGCGCGCCAGCGGACACAGCCTGGGCGGGCCGGTTGTGGCTGTGAACCAGAAGGGAAATGCAGGCCAGAAGGAACGCTGCGCTGCGCATGACGAGACTTGCCATTAAAATCGTACCGTGGGCTACTTCTTGGATTCGGTGGCTTCGCGCAACGCTAATGTTGGCCAGCCACTGGAGCGCTTCAAAACGACAACCCCGGAGGACAACCACGGAAGCGAATCGCCCGCAAGCGGCTCGCCTCTGCATCCATCATGAATCGATTTCTGCCTTCTATTTTGATGGTGAGCCTAGCGCTCGCTGCTTCGTGTACTTCCGGTTCCGACCCAAAATCCAAAGACTTCCACCCGCGCGTAATGGTGCTCGGTATCGACGGCGGCACCTGGGACGTTATGGAGCCGATGATCACGGCCGGTGAGCTGCCTAACCTGGCCAAGCTCTACGCCAACTCGATTCACGGCGTGCTTGAGTCGCGCCCGCCGGCGCTGTCGCCGGTTGTGTGGACGACGATCTTCACCGGCCATCCTCATAAGGTTCACGGCGTGGTCGACTGGAAACACTCGCAGTCGTCGCACCGCAAGGTGAAGGCGGTTTGGGAAATCGCCGATTCCTTCGGTAAGCAGTCCTACGTCTTCAACGTTCCGGGCACCTGGCAGCCGACGGCGGTTTCGGGCGGCATGCTTTCGGGCTTTCCGCTTTCCGGCGCCAACATTGGTGGCAATACGGGCGAGGTTCTAACGGCCGACGAAATCCGCGGACGCAAAGGTTCGATAGCCTACAACGAAAACATCGACGCGATCTTGAACGCGGGCGCTGGCTTGAAAATAGGCGAGTGGTCGCCGTGGTTCGAGGGCACGATTCCGCGTCGTCCCGAGATTACCGGCATTTTGCGTGTGCGACGCATGAGCGAAAACAGCCTCTACATCTCTCCGTACTACCGCACCGACGCTGGCCTGAAAGTCAGCACACCCGAACCTCTACGCGACGACGTCGAGAAGATTCTCGGCGAACGTTACATCCCCGAAGGCCCAGGTTGGAGTCGTTGGGAAGATCCGGAAACGCCGGAGTATCTGTACGAACATCTTGAGCAGGTTTTCGACGTGCAGTCGGGCGCGGCCGAGCTGTATGCGGACAAGCCTTGGGATCTGTTCACCTATGTGATGACGTTCACCGATCGCATCTCGCATCCGTACTGGGCGTACGCGTACCCCGAAGAATTCCCCGACTTGGATCTCGAAAAGGCCGCCAAGTTTTCGACCGCCGTTGCCGACTCTTACCGCGCCACCGACAAGTGGCTCGGCCGCATCATTGAAGCGGGACGCAAAGCGCACGGCGAGTTCTACGTAGTGTTGGCTTCCGACCACGGCTTCCACGCCAACCGCGACAAAACCAAGCCGGTCGGCACCCACAACTTCGACGGGATTTACCTGGTCGCTGGTCCGGGCATCGAAGGCAACATCGCAGGCGAGCGTGCCTTCATCGAAGACATAGCCCCCACGATGTTGTATCTGCTTGAGCTGCCATCAGCGCGAGACATTCTCGGCGAAGTCATCGACGAGTTGCCCGCTATCTTCGGCCGCACCCCCGAGAAAATCGTCTCCTACGAAACCGTCCACCGCGACGGCAACGACAAACCAGTAGACGCCGAAACCTGGAAGCAACTCTGCGGCCTAGGCTACGTAGAGTGCGAACCCGACGAACCTGATGAAACTGATGAACCTGATGAACCTGCGGAAGCCGACAAGGCTGAATAACCTCGGCCGTTGTTACGGGCTCACGTCAATGTCGTGAGCCCGTGCACTTCGGCATTCCAAAACCCACACGAAGGCGTCGGGGGCGAGGCAGTGCTCGAAGAACGATTCCGCAGCGCGAAGCGCGAGGACCAAGTGAAGCGAGCATTGCCTCGCCCCCGGTGCCCCAGCACCACCCTACGAAATACAACCTCTTAGTAAGGCGG
>JBLFWR010000091.1:0-13514 GCA_047611725.1 Binatia bacterium
AAAGAACTTCAAGCCTACGCCTATGGCGGAGACGCCGTTCTCCCCAATGTGTCGTGCAAGTTAGTTCAAGAGGGGAATAGTGACTGGGTCGGGCAACTTGTCCCGCAGTGCGTGATTCAACTTGGCGATGCCAGTGGCCCTTTCGACCGCACGGTCGGACCGCGCTGGGCGATCCTCGGGGCTAGTGACCCAAGCCTCGCGCTTAGCGAGGAGGCGCTTGCCTATTGGAATAGTGTCGGGGCGGTTTTTGTTACCGTGCCGAAGCCCGAAGGAATTATGCTTTCGCTTGTCTCCGAGTATCGCGTGATCATCGTGCGCCCTGACCGCATCATCTCAGCGACTTGTGATGGCGATACGGTGGACGCAACGGCATTGCCTCAGGTGCATTCTGTGTAGCACGGCGAACGTCACGTTTTCCAAAGGAGTCCGGGATACGGCGCGCCGTCCTGCTTGCCTTTGGAGACGCGCCGCACCCTTAGACCGCGAATTTGAAGCGGTGTTCCACGAACGTATCCAAACAACATTTCTTCAAAGTGACGACTTTCATCGGTGGCCATTGGTTGTGGCTCATCGTCGCCGCGAAACTCCAAAACAAAAGTCGGTAATTCGTCGCCGTCTTCAACGACGATCCTCGTATCCACCCACCGCCAATCTCCGCTGACGGTACGACGACCGGACCCGAACGGCCCCTCGGAGGGGCCCGTCAAGAAGGTCAGCGCCATCGAATTGGTCACCTTCTCCAAGCGCATCTCTACATCGACGGACCACTCACCAGGTCCAGGCAACGGAACATCAATGCGCCCACCAACAAGCAGATGTCGCGCGTGATCAGATTCGACGGGAACGGGCGGCGGCGGCCACGTCAGTGATACGAACGGGTGCCCCATCGCTCCCAGATCAACCTCGTAGCCTTCGGCAGGCGGCTCAAGCCGCGAGACCCGCTCGTAAAGCGTTGCCGTGACGTTTCGTTCTTCGATCACGCGACGTGCTTCAAAATTCTCGCTGAGCAAACGCCTTAGCGTCGCCTGGTGATCGTGGTCCTCGACAATCTCAGGATAGCCGGCCGTGTCTTGCCAAAGATGAATCAGCCAAACTCGCGACAGCCGTTCGCGTTGCAGGTGGGTCTCGGCGAACGCCAACGTCTCAGGCATGTTGATCATGATTGCGTCGGCCGGCCGCTCGGCCGGAAACGGATGACCTTCGTAGTCCAGAGAAAAGAAGTCGGGCGTGTCTAGTTGCGCGATCCAACGAGGATCTTCCGGCCCCAGCAAACCGTAAAGGATTGCCCATCGCATCCATGTAGACGGACCAACCAAAACCCCGTCGTTGGGTTTCAGTTCTTCACGAAGCGCCTGTCCAAGCGCCGTTCCGTCGGGGATCGTAGCCTCGTAATGGGTTCGTAGGGCTCCGCTGGCGAAAAAGGCGAGGGCTGGCACAAGAACGACCGCGCGCCAAGCTGTCTGGTTGCGTCCGAGCCAGCTGGTCAGCGCGAAAAATCCTGCGGTCGAGATGAGCAAGACGTACGGATACAGGAGCACCAGGCGTCGTGGAGGGAAATATACACCCTGCTGTTTTTGATAAACGCCAATCGGACCGATTAGCGTTAAGAACAACAAGAAAAACAGGCCCGGCACCAGAACCGCCACTATTTGTGAGCGACTGCGACGAACGATCACGAAAGCGCCAGCGATGAAAGTCAGCCCGAAAGCAAGGGCCGCGACGCCTTGCACCACAGGTGACGGGTTCTGCGAGATCACCCCGAACACCGAAGCTAGCGCATAGCGAATGTAGGCCAACAACTCTGGGACGAAGGGTCGGTCAACAAACATCTCCACGTCCATGAGAAGCTGATGTGGCGACAAAGAGTTCGGCTGCAAAGCGTAGATTAGGCCGCGGCTGGAGAACGGAAGGTAGCACAGGCCGGCGAAGACTGTGTCGCGTAGTAAGAACACTCGATTGCGACGGTCCCCAACAATCAACAGTGCAGTGCCGATACTCAAAGCCGCCAATGGCACGGCCCCGTAGTGCGATGAGATCGCGGCCATCAGCGACAACACGAAGGCCCATCGCCGCCGACTAGACGGCGCGCTCCCCGGAGTCATGTACCCGCAAAGCGCAATTCCGACCGCAACGACCGTGATATTCGTCAACGTGTACGGCAGCACTGCGCGAGAGAAATACACGTGGAACGGCGCCAAGGTTAGAGCCAACGCGGCGATCGCAACCTCGCGCCTTGGAAACCCGCTGACGCGACCCAACCAATAGGCTACTGGCACGGCCAAAGCGCCAAAAAAGGCAGGGATGTAGCGAAGCAGCCGCACGTCGAGCACGAGATCTCGAAAGGGCAACAACGAAACTGGAAACAGGAACTGGTGCGGCTCCATCTTGTTTCCAATGAAGACCACCACAAACCAAGACAGCCAAGACAAATTTGACGGCAGTGGCAAATTGGTTTGAAAGATCGGGTAGAGCTCGGAGGCTTCCTGCATCTCCAACGGCTCAACCAAGATTTCGTTCATGCGAAGCCAAGCCGCGACCACAAACAGGCCGAAACACAGACCAATTTCGCTCGCACGAGGCCATGACCAAGCAACCGGCGCCGGCCGTTCAATTGCGGCGCCGGTCGAGACTCGTTTCAAGGCAAGATGCACCGCCCAAAGCACGACACCAAGACCCAGCCAGTACGGCAACACCGCCAAAAGATCACTGCTACCGAAGAACTCTCGATGAGGTCCGATCGCCCGCTCCATCTCAATAAACGGCTGGTGATTTCGTGGCGGCAGCGGATACATGAAGGGCCGTGTTGGACGGATTCAAGAGCTATGGCAAACGTGATTGCCGAAAGGCAGCGTGTTATCGGCTAGTAGCCGAAGAACGCCGTATCTCCACCTTCGCAAATCGCGGCTCTATATCCGAGCGTCGCTGCCGAGGGCTGGGCTACAGAAGTACGGCACAATGTCTCAACATTGCGACGGTAGCCTTTAGTGATCAGCTCAGCGATAAGCACGCCGAAGGAGCAGATCAGCCACTCGTGCCGTCGATCCGCAGCGTTGCTTATGGACGAGTGAACCAGCTTCGTGATCCTGCCGTTTTTGTAGACGGTGATCGAACCTTTCTTCATTACGCCCTGGCCGGAGAGTCTGGTATCGGCATTGCCCAATTGGACTTCAACACATGAGCTCGACGTTCGAAAAGGTACGCGGCGGACTGGTAACGAAGCTTTACTACGGATTCGGCTCGGTCGCGTTCGGTGTCAAAGACAACGGCTTCGCCTTCTTTTTGTTGCTCTATTACAATCAGGTGCTCGGCCTTCCGGCCCAATGGGTAGGCGGTGCGATTCTGTTCGCTCTGGCCGTGGATGCTATCTCAGACCCGATCATCGGTTACATCTCAGACAACCTACATTCGCGCTGGGGGCGACGACATCCCTTCATGTATGCGTCGGCTCTTCCGGTCGCCGTATCGTTCTACTTTCTGTGGAATCCGCCGTCGGGTCTGGATCAGAACGACCTACTCACCTACCTGATTGTAATGGCGGTGCTGGTTCGTACCTTCATCACCCTCTATGAGATCCCTAGTTCCTCTTTGGTCGCTGAGCTTACCGACGACTATGACGAACGCACCTCGATGCTTGGGTTCCGTTATTTCTTCGGATGGTGGGGCGGTCTTTGTATGGCCATCACGGCTTACTTCTTCTTGCTTCGCCCCACACCTGAGTATCCGATCGGCCAGCTCAACCCGGCAGGCTGGCAAGCCTACGGCGCTATTGCATCGGTCGTGATGTTCATCGCGATTCTCGTTTCGGCGATAGGCACCCACCGGCACATCCCGTTCCTCCACCGCCCTCCTGCCAAACATCAGTGGAGCACACGCAAAACCCTTAGCGAGCTGGGCGAGACGCTCTCCAATCGTTCCTTCTTAGTTCTTTTTGTCTCAGCAATTTTTGGTGCGATGGCAGCGGGAATCAGCACCTCACTCAATATTTATTTCAATACCTTTTTCTGGGAACTGACCGCCAATCAGATGGGCATGCTCGCGTTCGGCCCGCTACTTTCGTCGGCAGTTGCACTGGCTGCCGCACCCGCTCTGGCGCGGCGTATGGGTAAAAAGGCCGCGGCGATCACGATCTACGGCTTGGCCATCGTCATACCTCCGATTCCCATTCTCGGACGCCTTCTCGACTTCATGCCCGTCAACGGCTCGCCAACCTTGATGCCCGTGCTGCTGTTTTTCGTGATTATTGAAGTCACGCTGATCGTGACCGCTTCGATCTTGATGGCTTCCATGGTCGCCGACACGGTCGAAGAAAGTGCGGTTGCCACCGGACGACGTTCCGAGGGTGTTTTCTTCGCCGCCCGAAGCTTCATCCAAAAATCGGTTCACGGCATTGGTGTTATGGTCGCGACCGGAGTTCTGACCGCGATCGAGTTCCCCGAAGGAGCCAAGCCCGGTGAAGTAGACCCTTCGGTGATCGCCTCTCTGGGTTGGATCTACGTGCCACTGCTATTCAGCGTGTACTTGCTGTCGTTACTTTTCGTTAGCGCCTATCGCATCTCACGGGCCAGCCACGCCGAGAACGTCGCGCGATTGGCGGAGCAAGGCACCGACGGGGGTTGATCCAGCGCGCGCAAACGAGACCTGCAGTGCTGTAGCTTTATCCGGTTAGCGAATACGCATAGATACGTCCCATCGCTATGGGCACGTCGCCTTCACTCGCCAACCCGATCCCCGTCTGCTTTGCCGTAGATGTCGAGCCCGATCCGCGCCAAGTAGATCTCCGCAACCGTGAGCCTTGGCGTGGGTTTGAATTGTTCCAGGCTTGGTTCGATCGCTTGCGCGACGAACTGCTTCGAGACGGCCTCGGCACCGTGCCAACCGCGTGGTTGTTGCGATTGGACCCCCAAATTCGGATCGCCTACGGCGATGGTGCCTGGGGTGCACGAACCTACGCGGCCCAATTCGAAAACTTCCTCGAACGCGGCGACGAGATCGGCGCCCATGTCCATCTCTACCGCCCGTGTGACGATGGCAACGGATGGATCGTAGACAACGACGACCCCGCATGGGCGAAAGTCTGCGTCCGCGAATCGCTAGCGAGTTATCGCGAAGCGTTCGGAACGGATTGTCAGTCCATCAGCATTGGGGATCGCACTTTGGACCAACGTTTGTTGGCAATCTACGAAGACGAGCGGGTCCGCTACGACTTTACGGTAGAACCCGGACTGCACGGCATCGAAAGGATGTTCCCCTGGGAAGCAAGCCGCGGGGTGATCCCCAACTTCGAAGGAATGCCCCGCGACCCGTGGCGACCAGCGCGTGACAACTTCGCGCGCGAAGACCGTGCAAACGGCTATCCAACGATTCTTTGCCCGCTAGCCACGTTCCGTTTTCCCGCCGCGTTTGAGCTCGGACGTCGGGTACATCAGCTCGGTCGGCGATGGCAGGGCCGGCTTGTTTCAGAAGACCACCGACGCCAGCGCTGGGTGCGTCTTTGCATGACGTACCGTCCTTGGTTTTTCGAGTTTGGCTTGTCGCGAGTCTCGCGAAAAACAGCATTGAAAGTTCTTCACTTTGTGGTTCGGTCGGACTTGCCATTCGAGCCTGACCTTCAGCGAAACCTAGCGCGCAACATTCGCAGGATCGCAGCCGATCCCCGTTTTCGCTTTGTATCCC
The DNA here is from genome assembly GCA_047611725.1 of Binatia bacterium. Lineage (GTDB taxonomy): Bacteria > Desulfobacterota > Binatia > UBA1149 > CAITLU01 > JBLFWR01. Next base: position 5,674 of record JBLFWR010000091.1, read on the forward strand.
CGGAAGAGGCGGTACAGCTGGCCTGCCCCGACCTATACGAAACCCCTCGCCAAACCCGCCACGACCCCTTGCATGGCATCGGCGTCCTCGCTTGAGTTGCAGGCTGGCCCTCGGAGCTGTTCCGAGTTCTCCGCACCTCAGCCAAGGAGCCAAACATGAGCCAATCTAAAAAAGCCCTTTTCTCCCGCATCGTTGTCATCAGCGCGATATTCGCCTTCGGCTTCCTCGCCGGATCGGTTAACCAAAATAACGCCGAAGCTCAGTTTGGCGACGCTTTGAAAGCAGCGGGCGCAGCCGCAGCAGGCAACATGATCGGCACTGAAGGTGCTCTGGGCACAGCCGCCAAGCTCGCCACCTCGATCACCGAAATGCAGGAGAGTGTCGATACCCTCCAACGTAACCTCGAAACCCTCAACACCCTCAAAGCCGCACTAGGCGGCTGAGCCACAGCGCGGTCGATCGTCGGTTTCGTTGCCCGGGTGGGCTCAAAGAAACCGACGGGCTACTCGCAACAAAGCCCAAGAGAAACAACAAATGACCCAATGTCCCTGCGGTTCTGATCTAACTTTCGACAAATGCTGCGAGCCTTTTCTTTCCGGGGCCGCCAAACCTGCGACCGCAGAACAAATGATGCGGGCGCGTTACACGGCCCACACCTGCGCGAACATCGATTTCGTGGCAGCCACCACGCATCCTCAAAGTCTGGAGGATTTTGACGCCGAAGGGGCCCGCCGCTGGGCCGAAGACTCGGACTGGATGGGCCTAGAGATCAACAATCTTGTTGCCGGCAGCGCCACAGACTCAACCGGAACGGTCGAATTCACCGCGCACTTTCGCGACAAGAAAGGGACTCTAAATAAACACAGCGAAGTCAGCTTGTTCGAGAAAGTCGATGGCGAGTGGCGTTTCAGCGATGCGCAGGCACCTGATTTCAAACAGGTGCGCCGCGACGAGCCGAAGGTAGGGCGCAACGACCCGTGTCCCTGCGGTAGCGGGAAGAAGAACAAAAAGTGCTGCGGCCGGGCGGCCTAACGACGATCGTTCAGGCCCGGTCCAACAAAATGCGCAACATGCGGCGCAGCGGTTCTGCCGCACCCCAAAGAAGCTGATCGCCGACTGTAAACAGCGACACATACTCGGGACCCATGCGTAACTTGCGCACCCGACCAACGGCGATCTCCAACGTCCCCGAGACTGCGGCCGGTGAAAGCCCGGCCAAGGTCGAGTCCTTGTCGTTGGCGACCAATCGCACCCATTCGTTGTGGCCCGCGATCGCCGCTTCGATGTCGGCAAGCGGTACGTCTTCGCGCATTTTTATCGTGATCGCCTGAGCGTGGCTGCGCATTGCGCCGATTCGAACGCAGACTCCATCAACCGCAATGTCAGCGGCCAATCCAAGAATCTTGTTGGTCTCGACGTGGCCCTTCCACTCTTCGCGCGTCTGGCCGTCGCCCATCGGCGTATCGATCCACGGAATCAGGCTTCCGGCCAGTGGCACGCCAAACGCTTCTGTCGGAAAAGCCGTATCGCCCAACGCCGCAGTGATACTGCGATCGATCGCTAGAATGTCGGTGCCCGCGTCGTCCAGGGCTACACCCGGAGCGGCACCCAAGGCTCGCATCTGAGCGACGAGCTCTCGCATGTGACGAGCGCCGCCACCGGAGGCGGCCTGATACGTCGCCACGTTAATCCACTCGACCCACCCACGATCGACGAGACCGGCCATCGCCATCAGCATCAATGAAACAGTGCAGTTGCCGCCGACAAAATCCTTGACGCCGCGATCGAGCGCGTCGTCGATTACGGCGCGGTTGACTGGATCAAGAATGATGACGGCCTTGTCGTCCATGCGCAGCGCCGAGGCTGCGTCGATCCAGTAGCCGTCGAAGCCAGCCGCACGCAAAGCCGTGTGAACCTGCTTCGTGTAGTCACCGCCCTGACAACTAATGATCGCGTCGAGAGCTGCGAGCCCTTTCAGATCGCCCGCGTCGGCCAACCGAAGGCTGCCCTGCCCCACGTCGGGGCCCGGCTGGCCAGCCTGAGAGGTCGAGAAGAAGGTCGTATTGATGCGTGAAAAATCACCCTCAGCGCGCATGCGCTCGAGCAAAACCGACCCAACCATTCCTCGCCAACCCACAATCCCGACGTTCATTGTCCCAGTGCTCCTCGAACCGATGCTTGCCGCCACGCTTAGAACTTGTCGCGCTCAAACTCGGTGTAATCGACGATTCCTTGCGTACTCGGCCGCACGGCGCAAGCAGGCTCACACGACCGAAATCGTCGTCCCTTGGCACAAGTCCCAGAAGAAAGCCGCAAATCCTTTTTGACAATGATATTCAAAATGCTAAATGAAGATGACAATGGTTTTCAATTTCAAGTTGTGGTGCGAGGTTAAACGCGCTGCGACCAAAACTTTGCCCCCAGTTGAGATGAGTCAGATGAATCAAGTTCCCAATCGCCACCGTCACCAAGTTAAAAAAGGCCTGCAAAATCAGGGGCTTCGTGTCGCAGCCGCCGTACTGTCAACACTAGCCCTGCTTCACGGCGCCGGCGCTGGCCAGGCCTTCGCCGAAAGTGCCGAAATCCAGGCCATCGGACGTCTTGAGCAGCAGATTGAAATGCTTCGGCTTGAAGTGGACCGTCTCAAGCAGGGCGCCGCTCGTCGTGATGAAGCCGCGGCCGTCGCTGCTGCCGCGCCCCAGGCGTCACCAATCGCCCCCAGCCTGATCGTTGGTTCGCCGGGTCCCGGTGACGGCCGTATTCCTACCACCGCCCGCATCCGAGCCGGCGGCGCCCCAAGCTCCACGCTTGGTCAGACCCGTATTGGCGGCTATGGATCGGTCCGCTACGACGCAACCACCGCCGAAGATGTGAACAACACGTTCGCCTTCCGTCGTTTCGTTCTCACCGCAGATTCACAGATCGCGGACCGGCTTCGCATCGGTTTCGAATTGGAATTCGAGCGCTTCCGCAAACTCGAACTCGAACGCAAGGCTACTGCAGAAGCTGGCGGCCTCAAGGTTGAGCAAGAGATCGAAGGCACCGACGAGTCTGAAATCACCGTGGAACAAGCTTGGATGGAGTACGCCTTCGCTGACGCTTTCCGGTTGCGCATGGGTGGCGTATTGGTCCCGGTGGGTCGCTTCAACGTGCCCCATGACGACGACCGATGGACGTTGCCACGACGCCCACTGGTTGATCGCGGCGCCCCCGCGCTTGCCGCGAAGGCGGCTTGGTCGGAACTCGGGCTGGGGTTCCTCGGCGAAGTTCAGGTCGGCGACGAAGGTCTGCTCGACTACCAACTCTTCATCGTCAATGGCGCATCGCTCAGCCCCGAAGTCGAAGAGGTGATCCAAACCCGCGACGGGCGACGCGACAAGCTCGAGCTGGAAGCCAAATTCAAAATCCAAAATGGAACGTTTGGGAACGACGTAGACGACGGCAAGGCGCTAACCGGCCGCCTCGCGTTTAGCCCTTCGCTCGGGCATGAGATCGCGGGATCGTTCTACTACGGCCGGTACACACCTGATTGGCTTCCTTCAGAGGCGGTGAGCACGGTCGCGATCGACGGCATCACCACCTGGGGATCGCTGGCCCTGGAAGGTGAGTACATCTACTCGGACTTTGGCGATGTCGAAAATATCGCGACATCCTTTGCCGCGATCGCCATCGAGAGTTCGAACGCGACACCAAGTTCGGCCAGCCCGGACTTCGAAAGCGAGATCGAGTTCGAACTGGACAGTCTTGCCAAGACCCGCCACGGCTACTGGCTCGAAGGCCGCTACGACTCACGGCCGCGTTGGCTGCAGGATTCGTTTCTCGGTCGCTCTTTCGCCGATCCACGTCTCGTCTACGCGATACGCGGTGAGCAGGTTTGGATCGACGGCCTGATGCGCGACCTCAAGTTCACCGGAGGCGAAGTCACATCGCTCACCAAAAGCGACCATCGTGTTGACCGACTCAGCGTCGGAGCCGCCTACCGACCGGTAGCCACCGTGGCCATACAATTGGCCTACGAGTACACGCGCGTAGATGAGGGAAGCCTCGGGTTGGTCACCAACCACATGGCAACCACTGACGATGAAGCGCACACCGTGATGCTCGGCGGCGCGTTCGGATTCTGAGCCATTGCCAGCCACCACGATTATGAAAGCGACATCCCCGGCTTCAACCGCGAAGCGCTGCGCGTCGGCAACCGCGGTAGCGATCTTTGCATTGCTCGCGATCATCGCTCCTGCTGGCGCCGACGAGGTGTTTCTGGCCGAGGATGAAGCACCTGGAGCAGTCTTCCCCAAAGCTGATCGCTTCGAGCGCCATGACGTTGCCACCAACGAAAATCTGCGCGCGCGCATCGCAGAAGCCCTTGGTCGTGCCAAGCCTACCGTGCTCGAACCGTCCTACCCGCTGTTCGAAGCGTGGAAAAATGACGAGCTATTGGGGCGGGCGATCATCGTTCAAGAAATCGGCAAGCATCGTCCAATCACCTTTATCGTTGGCGTCGAACCCGATGGCGACATCGCTGGAGTTTCGGTGATGGTCTACCGTGAGGCCTACGGCGGCGAAGTCAGGAGCGGACGTTTTCTGACCCAGTATCGCGGCAAAGACAGCCGAGCACCGCTTCTACCCGGCGCAGACATTCGGAACATCACCGGCGCAACTCTGTCGGTGCAGGCCATCGGTCGGGGCGTGAAAAAGGCAATCGCCGTGGCTGCCCTGGCCAACCACAGCCACGATCACAGCCAAGAAGACGGCATCGCAGAGGCTGGCGGTTGAGACCGGCATTGTTGGCTTTCGCGACACGCGTCGCACTCGCCAATTGTGCGATGACGGCACTGTTCGTCGTCGCAGTCGTGCGTCCGGTCGGAGCCGAAGAAGTCCGCGAATCTCACTACGTCATGGGGACTCTGCTCGAGGTGACCCTCGATGCGCGCGATCGAACCCGGGGACAGAGTTTGATTCGCGAAGCCGTCGCGATCGCACGCCAACTGGACTCCGAACTTTCCAGCTGGAACGCCAACAGCGACCTATGGCAACTCAACCTTGCCGCTGGGCGCGGCCTGCAAACGGTGCCACAGGGACTCTACGACGTACTCGCGCTGTCCTCAGACCTAGCGAGCGCGACCAACGGCGCGTTCGATATTACCGTTGGGGTAGCGATGGAGCCGCCGGTCCAGATCCCCGGCCTCGAACTGCCCAGCGACACCGAAATGCGCCGTGACTGCATCGACCACACACAAGTGCACCTGGTTGCCCCCGATACTGCCGAGCTCGCGCGAGCATGCACCGTGATCAACCTGGGCGGCGTCGGCAAAGGGTTTGCCGCCGCACGCATGGCCGATCAGCTAAAAAGCGCCAATGTGAACAACGCGATCGTGAACTTCGGACAAAGCAGCATCGCCGTGGTCGGGCCGCCAATCCAGACCCCGACGAACGGCTTCGCCTTGCGGCGAGCAGGCGAGCTGATCGGCACCGTGTTTCTACGTGACCTGGCCCTGTCCACTTCCGAAAGTCTTCACGGTGATGTAAGCAACGATACCGACGCCGCACGAACGCCTCACATCATCGACCCGCGAAACGCAGAGTTGGTTCGAGCGTCACGATTGGCGATCGTTGTCGCCGACGATGCCGGTGTTGCCGAAGGATGGAGCACCGCGCTGGTCGTAGCTCCCGACGAGGTGTTGGCCTTGGCCCAGGCAAGCGCGGGCATCGAAGCCATGGTCTTCGATGGCGACCGACAGTTATTGACCGACGGTTTCGAGAAACGATCCGGCTGGAAGGCCGCACCCCCATGAGAATCTTCGCCACCCGTGACTACCAACTAGCCAAGCTGCCTTGGGGCGCAAGGCTGTTCTACACGATGTTCCTGTCGATGGTGTTGCTTGGCCTGCTTTCCTGCCTCGGCTTCATGTGGGGCAAATCAGGCATGACCGGTGCCGAAATCACCGAGTATTACCGCCAAGAAGAACTGGGATTGGGCGGCAAGTCGTTTCTCGAAATGCTTGAAACCGCGCATTTTCATCTGTTCAGCATGCCGATCTTCTTCCTCGTACTCGGGCACATCTTCTTCATGAGCTCTTGGAGTGAGCGCGCCAAGCTTATCGTCATCGTTGGCTCGTTCGTCTCGTTGTTGTTTGAGATCGTGTTGCCTTGGCTGATTGTCTATCACTCGGCCGCATGGACACCGCTCGTACACTTGGCAAGAACCGGCATGTTCGCGAGCTTCCTGCTTTTCGTTTTCGTGCCCGTGAAGGAAATGTGGAGTCCCGCCCGCCAAAAACGCTAAGTGCAACACCGAGCGCAACACTGAGCCCAACACTGAGCGCCCGGGGCTCAGCGCGAATCGCGGCTACGGTTTTGCTTGGCGTCCTGTCACTGTTCGTGGCCTGGGCCAGCGTTGCGGCAATTCCTTGGGAAGAGGCTGACGAGAACGCTCTGGTTGCCACCGCTGCACGCATCGCGAGCAACGGCGACGCCGCAATCCCCAACGATCACCCGCTACGCTATAGCTCACTGCAACTCGTAGAGAACCAAACCGGCACGCTGTATTCGAAGTATCCGATCGGCTATCCGTTGTTGGTCGCGGCTGCGTGGAAAGTCGGCGGGATCGACGCAGCGTTGTTGCTCAACCCGTTCCTCTACATCGCAGCGGTCGGGGCCATGTTTCTACTTGGCCTGCGACTGGGTGGGACCGGCGCGGCCATTTGCGCGGCCCTACTCTTCGCCACGCATCCGACCGTCGCCTTCCTATCGGGGCTAGCCTTCAACTACATGGCAGCTTGGACCTGCTCACTGTGGGCCTTGGTTGTAGCCTGGCGCTGGAAAGACAGGGGAGGCGTCGCGTTGGCCATTGCAGCAGGCCTTTTGACTGGCTTCGCCGTTAGCATTCGTGCGCCGCAGATTTTGCTGGCCTTTCCGTTGACGGCACTTGCCTGCGCGCGCCTGAAAGAAACCGGACTATCCCCTGCCTTCGCCCGACAAAGCACGGCCGGCCTCGCCGCTGTGCTCGTTGGCTTGGCTCCAACTGCCATCCATCAGGCAGTCGCCTTTGGGTCTCCCTGGATCACCGGTTACAGCCTAACCGGCGAAACTTCGGGCGGCCTTCGTAGCGACATGATCGCCGAGCATGCTGGGTTGTTCGCTTCGCAAGCGCTGGCGACCGGAGTGCTACCAACGATGATCATCGGGACGGTGGCCGTGCTTGCCAGCCTGCGACGGCGAAACCTCGAAGCGCTGGTACTTTCGCTTTGGGCGCTTCCTTCCTTCTGTCTGGGCCTAGCCTGGTATCACCGTACTGGCAGCCCACACATGGATTTACGTTTGTTCGTTCCGGTCTTCGCGCCACTGGCGTTGGCTGCAGCAAGCGCACTGGCCAGCTTCGGACGCGCACCACGACAAATGGCGATCGTCACCATCGCGACCATCTTGTTGGTCGCGACCCCGAGTTTTTACAGTGCTCAACTGATCGCTTTTCGCCGCGACGGACTGACACGTAGTCGAACGCTGTATGATCAAGTCGGCGAACAAGTGCCCGACGGGTCGGTTTTGTTCGTCAGCGATTCGATCGGCGCGCTTCTCGACGCCAGCGCTCGATGGAAAGTCTACGATCTCGCGCACGGTTCTGATGCCGCTCGAGCGCTTCGCGATAGCCTTGAAAAGGACGGCCCGTCGCCTGGACAACGCATGCGCTTCGAACGACTGGCGCAACTTTGGAGCGACCCAACCGCAATGACGTCATCCGCCGTCAAACTCGCCTTGGCTGCACACACTGAGGGGATTTCGGTTTTCTCGATCGAAGGAAAGGCGGGAGCGACGTTGCGGTATGCTCTTGGGGTTGGGCTAAC
>JBLFWR010000092.1:0-13504 GCA_047611725.1 Binatia bacterium
GCGCCAACCAAGGAGGATGGCTGATGCAGTATCGTTTCTCACTGACACTTGCTGCCACTGGTGTGGGACTAGTAACCGCCGCGTGGACGCTGGAACACACCACGGCGGCGAGCATGATGGTATTTTAGTTTCTGGGCTTGCCGGCGTTCGGCCTGGGTGCCGTACTTGCAGCCCGCGAAATCGTCGACGCGGCGCGGCTGGAACCGGCGGTGGGAGTTGCGCTTCGGCCCTCCAGGTCTCGCGGCTCCCTGACAACGTTTAGCATCGTCCTTCGTCGTCTTGTCGCTGGCCCTTTGTATTTTGTTTTTGCGATCGGCGGGCACGCAATCGTCAACGGTAGGTGTCGCCGTACCGGCGAGTTTGCCGTTGTGAGCGTCTTTGATGCAGCGTCCAACGTCCTTGTGGTCGTGGTCGTCCCACTCGGGGCGGCTGGTCCGAAGCTCAATCCGCGAATGTCGTAGCCCAGCGGCAAAGTCCCGAGGTATTCAGGGATGACCGGCGTGAAGTTCCCGCCCGTGGGCAAGAAACGATAGAGACCCGCGGAAACGCTGCTCACCACGTAGACCTGGCTGAGCTGCGAGCCTTCAACCGCGGCAGCGTTCACGCCTTTGTTTTGGATGAACACGGGGTCGAGCTGACCGCTGCTCCAGAAGCCCGGAAAATACTCTTCCCAACTCAATACGCGGATCGTGCTGGTATCGCCCGCCGCGACACCAACGAAACCTTCGTAGTTGCAGTTGTAGACATCCATGCCGCCGATCCGAACTGGCGTACTGCCTGTTACCGGCGGTGCAAAGTCACCGTGCCAGTGCAGCTAGCCCCGGCCGGGGCGATTTGGGCGAGCGTTAGCGCAGCGCCTATTCCACCCTCCCCCAAAACGAAAAAAGGCCGGGCCCCGCGTAATGCGGAGCCCGGCCCTTCTCAAATCAAACTAAGTCCGGGGACTTAGCCTTTCTTCTTGAGCTCGGCGTCGATGAGCGACTTGTACAGCTCCAGCGAGCGGCCCGAAGGCTTCTTGCCGTTGATGAAGAACGTTGGGGTGCCACGCACGCCAGCGGCTCCAGCCTGCTTCATTTCGTCGGTCAGCTGAGCCTGAGTCTCGGCCGAAGCCATGTCGGTCTTGAACTTCTCGACGTCCAATCCGATTTCCGTGGCCCATCCTTCGTACTTGTCGTCCGCCAGCGTGCGGTAGTTGGCGAAGAGAAGGTCGTGCATCTCGAAGAACTTGCCCTGCTTGCCAGCCGCGATGGCCGCCTTGGCGGCAGGAGCAGCCTGCTTGTGGAAGGGCAGCGGGTAGTTCTTGTAGACGAAACGAACCTGAGTCGGGTAGGCCTCCATGAGGTCTCCGACCAAAGCGGCGGCTTGGCCGCAGAACGGACACTGGAAGTCCGACCACTCAACGATGGTGACAGGTGCGTCAGCCGGGCCCTTGCCGTACGAGTCGCCGACTTTGATGTCGTAAACTTTGTCCGGATCTGCAGCCGGGCGAGCCGGAGCAGCAGCCTTAGCAGGCGCGGCGGCCTTGGCGAGGATCTCTTTCTGGCCCTTACCGAGCTTGTCTACCTTGTCGAGAAGGTCTTTTTGCTGCGCCTGCATCTCTTGAATGGCGCTTTTGACGTCACTGATTTCTTGGGGGTCAGTACAAGCCGAGGCAAAAAGAGCGAGCGAGCAGGCGATCGTGGTCACGTAAGCGGACTTTTTGAACATTCCATCCTCCTGTAGGTGGGGGTGAGTTGAGTTTATCGAGCAGTAAAACCTAGCTCGGCAGTGTGTTCCATGTACGGAGACCTGAGGTCGGCATTGCAAAATAGCATTGCCGAGGTCTTCAGTCCGCGTATGGACGCTAACTAGCTAGCTATAATTCGACATTCTTAAAAGAGGTTGGTGCCGAGTCAATCCGAGAAGTCGCCTCAGCAGGCTCGCCCTGACGGCGTGCCCGACTTTGTGGTGCAAGCTTGCGCCCCCTGATATCTCCGGTTGGGTGGAGCCGAAATCGCCAAAACTCGCAGCGAACGTCCGTCGCTGGGCGGGGACTGTACTCAAAGTTGGGGTCTCGGCGATGGCCGTGTGGCTGGTCGCCAGGCAGGTGGATCCGGCCGAACTGGCCGGCGTTTTGGCTGCTACCGAGCCGCTTTTCGTTGCCCTTGTTCTGGCTCTGTACCTGGTTGGCCAGGGGATGACCGCCTACCGCTGGTACTTCATCGCCCACTCAGTGGGCTTTGCCCACCATCTCACCGAGATGACCCGCTACTACTTCATTGGGATGTTTTTCAACCTTTTTGGGCCTTCGACGCTGGGTGGAGATGTCGTGCGCGGTCTGTATCTAGGAGAGCGCGACGGTCGGCGCCTGATCGCCTTAAACACGGTACTGTTCGACCGCCTTTCGGGATTGGCGATGCTGGTGGCGGTGGCGATGCTGGCCCTGGCGGCCTTCGGGCGTTTCGATCTGCCCTGGTCGGTGGTGGCGATCACCTTCGCGGTCGGGATCGGCATGGCCATTGGCTGGTTCGTGATTCCCCCCGTCGTCCGACGCTTTTTGCCGCCTAGCTCGCGCATCCGAGTGTTGATCGAAAAAGACCTCGACTCGTTTTGGCGGGACCGGGGGCTACTTTTTCGAGCCGCGTGGGTCTCGGCCGGGTTCCATGTCCTTCAAGTTCTCGCCCTCATTGTACTCGGGGCCGCGGTCGGCATGGATGTCGACTGGCGCTACTACTTCATTTTCCACCCGCTGGTCACGATCCTGTCGGCGTTACCGATCTCGCTGGCTGGGCTCGGGATTCGCGAAATGGGCTATCTGTGGTTTCTGGAAAGACAGGGCGTTGATCATGCCACGGCGGTCGCCTTCGGCTTGGGATGGTTCGTTGTCTTGACGGCCTCGTCGCTTTTCGGGGGCCTGGTGTACTGGGTTTCGGGCAGCGGTTTGCCGCCGGTGCGTAGCAAGCCGGATAGCACAGAGACGGGGCCCTCGTGATCGAAGCGTGTCGATCACGAGGGCCCCTTTGGTGTTAGGCTCTGGGAATCCAGTTGCCGTCAGCGTCGTAGTTGATGTCGTATTTTTCCTTCATCAACGCGGCGAACGCTTCGTGCGATATTTCCTTACGAAGCTTGAGCCAGGTCGGGTTCTGCGAGCAGTACCAGTTCAGGTCCTGAAGCACGTCGCCGCCCTTACTCGTGTTGGTCATGTAGACCGGCACGTCGTGTAGGAACAGACGCCAGACAGCGATCTGAGCGTCGATGCGATCCATCACAACTTTGCCCAATTCGGCATCGCCGTTCATCAAAGCAGCGACGTCGCCCTTGTGAGCCTGCGCGTAGGCGGTCAACACACGGTCGCCGACAACACCCTGTGAAAGCAGGAGCCCCGATAGGTCGGTGTAGTCATTGAAGAACGGCTGCTGGGTCCCGGGTGATGTCCCACCGCGGAATACAGCTTCGAGCGCTTCTTTCGGGCTGAGGCGACGGGCGAGAAAATCGTTGTCGGGGTCGTCCTCAAGAAGCACCAGCGAACAAACTTCGTGGACATCGCGATCGCAGTAGTAGGTGTCGATGTCGGGATCCAGAAACAGTCGCTCGTCGGGGTAGCCGTGAACGACGCGTCCAAGGGATTCGCGTTCGCGGTCGGCACCGTAGTCGGCGGTCGCGTTCTCGACGATCGGCTCACTTTCGGCAAGGATCAACTCGCGGCTGAGTAACCCGCGGCTGCGCACGTAGAAGAAACGCTCGGCAGGCCAGGTGTCCCACTGCTCGTCGCCGGACGGAACAATGTGGACCCAGTCGTCCTGACAGACATGCCCAACCACCTTCATTGCGGCTTCGGCCTGCTCGTCGGTCTTCGAGTCGATCTTGTAACGACGGATCAGCTCGTCGCGCCGTGCGGTTAAGTTGCGTTCGGCCCAGAACGTTGCGGCCAGCGTTTTTCCGGAGTTCTCGCGCCCCATGAAAACCGTGCAACCACCACCACTATTCATGATCGAGCACGAAGCGTGAGCCGACAGCACCTCGGCCATCGACATCACCGATGAAACGCCTGAGTGAATCCCGCGCGACTTAATTTCGCCGTGGTAGTCGGTGTTGATCGTGATCACGTAGATCGAGTCGCCGATGTCTTCCAGAGGACAGGCGTAAATGAAGCAGGACGGCGGAATCGACTTGCTCGCACCGTCGAAAAACTGCGAATCACGCAAGCGGCTCGGCAAGCCGAGCGACATGGGGTTCTGCTTGTTGGCCTTTAGCTGGGCGACGAATTCTTTATAGGCACGCTCGTTGGGTGGAACGCCAACCACGGAGATCACACGAACCATCGGCACGGGGCGGTCTAGGAGACGGAAGCGCTCTTCGAGAGCGGTTTGCAGCTCCATCGCGACCGGATCGTTGATTTGGTAGAAGTTCGCCTGCGTCGTGCGGTAAAGCTGAGCGACGTTGCCGCGATGTTCGCAGGCTACACCGGCCGACAGGAAGCGGGCACGCAGGGTCTTGCCACCGCTGATCACGTTCATCGCTTCGAGCCACGCGCGGGCTTCCTTGACGTCGCGATCGTGGGTCTTCTTGTCGATGCGAGCAACCAAACGAGAGGCGAGTTCGGACTGCGTTGTGTTGTAGGAGTTCAGGACCGGGCCGATGGTGTTGTCTTCGGCGGTCTCTGCATCCTGACGCAGCATGACGTCGCCGCGGTCGTTGACGCCGATCTCGCGTAGTCCAGGATTGTGGCGTAGGTACAGGCCACCGTCGGAGGCTACGAGACGTCCGATTTGAACTTTGGCACCAGCGGCACTCTCTGCATCGGCGCCGACTAGTTTCGTGACTTCAATCGGAATGATGTAGGACGCGACCTGCTTGGTCATTTCCGAATTGTAGACGCGTACTCGGCGGCCCAACTCGGAGACGGTGATACCAGCGTCGCGAATGCGGTCGAGGTCCAGAGCGCTTTCCTCGGCCATCATGAGCCTATTCTCCATGTCGCGAGCAAGCTTGCGCGAGGAGACCGCCTTAGGCTTCAGGAAGCGTTCAGTTTGGGTAGGTGCGGCGGTTTCGTCCATCGTAAGTCCTTCAGTGAAAGGGAAAAGCTCTAAGTAAACGGCGACTTGTACTATATTCGTCGCAGCGCGTCAAATTGTTGACCCAGGATTCATCTTTTGATCCATGACCAGCCAGGATGACCAGCCAGGATGAGCAACCAGCCCCACGCCAAGTCCTCGTCGCAGGCTGTGGGGCGGTGGGCTCTGTGTTCGCCTGTCTTTTGGCCGAGGCGGGGCATTTTGTGGATGTTCTGGCCCGCGGGTCCCAACTTCAGGCCATTGGTAGCCGGGGCCTGGTGGTCTCAGGAATCTGGGGCGATCACGCCTCTTTGCCCCGCTTGGCCACCGACGACGCTCGAAAATTGGCCACCAGCTATGACGCCGTTCTGCTAACCACCAAGAGTTCGGCCAGTGAAGCGGTTCTGGCTGATCTGGCCGGTCATATTGATCATGCACAGGTCGCGATCGCCCTCCAGAACGGCCTTGGCAACGTCGAGCGCCTGGCCAGCAGCTTTGTCGCCGAGCTCACGTTGGCCGGACGGGTGATTTTCGGCGCGCGCATTACCGAGCCGGGGTGTGTCGAAGTTACGGTTGAGGCCGAACCAGTTCTGCTTGGCAAGCCCGAAGGCGGCGTTTGCCCGGCTGCTGATGAGTGGGCGCAGATTTTCGCCTCAGCGGGGATTTCTTGCCTCGCGAATGAAGACATTCGCGAGGCGTTGTGGGCCAAGGTGTTTTACAACGCTGCCTTGAATCCGATGGGAGCGCTGTTGGCCTGCTCCTATGGCGAGCTGGCGGCCGACCCGCAATTGCGACTGGCGATGGCCGAGATCGTGGGCGAAGCGTTTGCCGTCGCGATTGCCGAAGGGGTGCAATTGCGTTGGCCGAATGCAGAAGCCTATCTGACCCACTTCCACGAACGTTTGGTGCCGCTGACCGCGCGTCATCGTTCTTCGATGCTGCAAGATCTCGAACTGGGTCGCACCACCGAGATCGATGCGATCTGTGGCGAGATCTGCCGCCGTGCCGAACGCGCTGGCCTTGCCGCACCGGCCAACCGCGTTCTACTGGCGCTGGTCGAAGCCCGAACCCGCGACGCGAACCGCGCGCCTAGCGCGCCCAAACTAAAAACTTAAGAGCGAGAAATCATGAAACTGGATCGAGAAGTTCTAAACGCGATGAGCGAACACTCGTTAGAGGAGTACCCCGAAGAGTGCTGTGGTTTGCTGATCGGCCTGCCCGATGGCTCGGTTCGCGTGCACCGCATTCGCAACATTCAAAACGAGATGCACGCCACCGACCCCGAGCGCTACCCGCGAACTGCGGCCACCGCTTACGCTGGGCATCCTGGAGATTTACGCATCGGACTGGAAGCGGCCGACGAGCGCGATCACAAGTTGGTTGCCTTCTACCACTCGCATCCTGACCACGATGCTTACTTCTCCGAAGAAGACATCGCGCAGGCCACGCCCTTTGGTGAGCCGAACTACCCCGATGCCGTGCAAGTGGTCGTGTCGGTCTACGATCGCGTCGTGCGAGTTATCACCGGCTTTGCGTGGTCGGACGCTTCGCAGACCTTCGTCCCCGAACCCGTAGAGGAAGGCTAAGTGCCGGAGGCGTCCAGCATCCGCGTCGGTAATCTCGACGTTCGCTACAGCTTGGAGGGCCCGCAAGGTGCACCCGTCGTCGTCTTCGTTCACGGCATCGCTTCGTCGCTGGAAGCCTGGGCCGGTCAGGCCGAACGCTTAAGCGATCGCTTCCGCGTGCTTCGCTACGACCTTCGCTCTCACGGCCAGACCAGCGTTTCCACGCAAGAGATCGGCCGCGCCGACCTCGCCAAAGATCTCATCGGTTTGCTCGATGCCCTTTCGATTGAGCGCGTCGCCCTGGTCGGCCATTCCGCCGGTGGCGTGATCGCCATGCAGACGGCAGCCGACTATCCCGATCGCGTCAGCGCATTGGGCCTGGTCGGCACCGCCAGCGAGTGCAACGACAAAACCGCAGCCTGGTACACCAAGTGCATCGAAGTCGGCCGCGCCAAAGGCGGCGAAGCCATCATGAAAGCCATGGCCATGAAGGTCGGCAGCTCCCCCACTCCCGACGGCGAAGGCGCCAGCCACGTCGTATCCGCCATGCGAACCCTAAACACCGACCCCCTAACCGAACGCCTAAAGACCCTATCGATCCCAACCTGGATCATCGTCGGCGAAAAAGACTTCCTAGGCGTAGGCGGCTCCGTAATCCTGAGCCGCGCCATCGCCGCCAGCGAACTCACAATCGTCCCCAACCGAGGCCACGGAATCTACCTAGAAGACCCCGACGGCTTCGCCGAAGCCCTAAGCGAGTTTTTGGAGCGAGTGTTGAGTTAATCGGGGACGGGTACCGATTGTTTTGGAAGGGCTCATCTATCCCCGCCGATCTCGGCCTTGACCTCGCCTCGCCTCGGCTCGGCTCGGCTCGGCTGAACGAACGTGCAATCCGAGCGCCCCGCGCCGCTAGTTATCCACATTCCGCGCCGACTGTTGGCGGGAGTTCGTCTCTCCGGTTGAGTCATGAGGCGCGGCAGTCGCGTCATCAGGACGGGACTTTGTCACCCGGAAGCCCAACGAAGGCTTACCGGTAACTTCGCGACTACGTCTCGCCTCTTTCGGTCGCCTCATCGTTATGTCAGCGATGTCATAGAATCGTCGCGCAACGTCGAAAGTCCTTGACGGGGTTTTTGGCGCTGTAGTTTTGCGTGTGTTGCGCGATCGTTGCCGAGCGCGAACTTTTTGATCTGCAATGTTCAATCGACGAGCAGTGAGTACTTAGCGCGCTGGTTGATCGTGTTTACTCCCGGCCCCCGACCTGCTCGCGAAGCGCAAGAAAAAACCCATGTTACTCTCGCTGCATGAACAACTCGCAACACCCTCTCTCCAATCTCTCTGAACAAAAACTATTGGCTCACTTCGCAAGCGTGATCGCCGAGGGGCGGCGCAATACCGTTCAATTGCTAGTCGCGATCAGCGAGATCGACGAGCGAAAGCTGTGGGCTAAGCATGCTTGCTCGTCGATGTTCGCGTTCTGTATGCAGCGCTACCACATGTCCGAATCGATGACGGCGAAGAGGATTTGGGCGGCCCGTATTGCTCGTCGATTTCCGGTCGTTCTGGGCATGCTTGAGTGTGGCGAGCTGCATCTGACTGCCGTGCAGTTGCTTGCCAAGCATTTGACCGAGGCCAACCATCGTGAAGTTCTTTCGCGTGCTAAGCACAAGAGTGCGCGGGAGATTGAAAGCTTGATTGCCGAGATTGCGCCACGGGCTGATGTCCCTTCGCGGATTCGGACTTTGCCGATTCTGAAGGGTGCTTCTCGAGAGGTGGCGTGCTCACAAGCTGCGCTTGAATCAGCTTCTCCGCTGACCAGCGTTGCACTCCCGGCCGGAGCGAAACTCGTGGCAGTGACGCGACAAACGCAAGAATCCGATTTGAGCAGCCCCGTTTTGCGTACTGCTGACACGCGAACGACCGCAACCCGTGGTCGGATCACTCCCCTGGCCCCGCGACGCTACAAAGTCGAAATCACTGTCGATCAACGAACCCACGACAAACTTCGCGCGCTTGAAGATCTGTTGAGTAGCCAAGCAGCGGGAGATCCCGCTGCTATTATAAGTCGCGCCATCGAGTTGCTGCTGGTTGATACCTTGAAGAAAAAAGCAGCGTTGACGGATCGGCCGCGAGAGCCGCGAAGCGGCGTTTCGAAAGAACCTCGAACTGGAATCGCGACAGAGCATCGAACCCGAGCGATCCCAGCTGCGCTGCGTCGGGCTGTTTGGGTGCGTGATGTTGGGCGTTGCAGGTTCCAAGACGACAACGGCCATCGATGCCGTGCCACACGCAACCTCGAATACCATCACAAAATACCTTTCGGCCAAGGCGGAGAGCACGAACTCGATAACATCGAACTGCGCTGCCGCGGGCACAATCAATTCCAAGCCGACCTGGACTTTGGTCGGACGTTCATGGACGCCAAGCGCAGCGAAAGTTATCAACATTCCGCGCGGACTGTTGGCTGCGCCGTGGCCGTGGCCGTAGGTGTCAGGGGAGTTGTCGCTTCCCCATGAACGGCGCGAGCCAAAACAGGGGTGCGATTTCAGTGGATGAGACTACCCAACGGGAGCACCTAGTTCGCGCCCGCGGGCCCCGAAGAGTGCATTTCCGGTGAGGCTTGGCAGCCGGCGTGTCGTGCTGGCAGAGATCCAATTTGTTCGACCCCGGCTGGTCGAGTATTTTCCTCCGGTGAGTTTGCTGAGTCGCATTGTTGTTGATCCGGCCGTTTGTCACGGCAAGCCCGTGATTCGCCGCTTGCACTATCCGGTCGAATTCATGCTGGAATACCTCGCTCCCGGCTTCACTCGCGCCAGTCGTCGCCTGGCATGTTCCGGCGCATGAACTCATCGAACATTGGCACCGTGAACGCGGTGTCGACGTCAGATCGGTGGATCGGCGAATTTTCGGCGCTATCCCAACAGTGCTTCCCCCACTCTTGAAGGAAGGATGGATAGCCTAGGGTCACGTCCAGAATCTTCCGAAGCGCGCCTTCTTCAAAACTCACGTTTTCTTTGAGTGCTGGCTTAACGATTGCGGCGATCGCGTCTTGTTCTCGAAGCGCATCGATCACAGGGAACTCGAACAATCGCTCAGCGTAAAATTTCCCCCGCCCCCTAACGCCGCGTCCCCACCACTTCCTTGCCTCTCAGCGTGTGTGACCCAGCCGCTTCAATCTCCACATCCACAATATCGCCGATCTTCGCTTCACAGGGCTCGAACACCACGGTCTTGTACTGCTCGTTCTTACCCGCCAACCAACCTTCCTGACGGCGGGCGGAGCCCTCGACCAGAACCTCGGTCGTGCACCCGACCATGGCGCGGTTGATGAAGGCGGCGCGTTCGGTCTGCTCTTCGATTAGCCGAGTTAAGCGTTCGCTCTTAACCTTTTCGGGAACGGAATCTTCCAGGCGAAAGGCACGGGTGCCTTCGCGGGGGGAGTACTTGAACATGAAGGCGTGGTCGTAGCCGATCTCTTCCATTAGGGCCGCGGTCGCCTCGAATTCCTCGTCGGTTTCGCCGGGGTAGCCGACGATGATGTCGGTGGAAAGGGCCAGCGTGGGTACGGCTTCGCGCAGGCGAATAACCAACTCGCGGTACTCGGCGATTGTGTGCCCGCGATCCATGGCTTCTAGCATCCGATCGGATGCGCTTTGCACGGGTAGATGAAGATAGGGCGAGATCTTCGGGCAATCGCGCATCGCTTCGATCGCCGAGGCGTGCATGTCGGCAGGATGCGGCGACGTGAAACGCACGCGTTCAATGCCTTCAATCGATGCGGCCATACGCAAAAGAGCACCGAAGTCGGTGTCGTCAACTTTGTAGGCGTTCACGGTTTGGCCAAGCAGAGTGACTTCGCGAAAGCCTTGCGCGGCGATCGATTCGAGTTCGGTGCGCAGCACTTCGGGAGGAAGACCACGCTCGCGACCGCGCACAAACGGCACGACGCAAAACGTACAGAAGCGATTGCAGCCGCGCATGATGGTCAGCCACGCACGTACGCCCTCGCCGCGAACGGGAGTGATGTCTTCGTAGGTTTCGCGGCGATCCAGGTGAACGTCGGCCGCGGGCTCGTCGGATTCCAAAAGTTCGGGCAGGCGTCGATAGCCGTCGGGGCCAACAACAAAGTCGAGGCCCGGAATACGCGAGAGCAATTCATCGCGATGATGCTGCGCCATGCAACCGGCCAAGCCGATGCGCACGCGGCTTGTGCCACGTCGCAGTGAAATCAACGCACGCACGCGTTGTGACACGCGCTGTTCGGCGTTCTCGCGGATCGCGCAGGTGTTGAGCATGATGACGTCGGCAATTTCGGCGTCGTCGGTGCGCACGTAGCCGCTGCGGGCCAACGAGCCGAGGATGAGCTCGGAGTCGGCGACATTCATCTGGCAGCCGTAGGTCTCAAGGTAGAGACGCTTTTCGGTCGCTGGATCCGCTAATTCTGCGGTGCCGGTTAGGGAAGACATTGCGGTCGTATAACTCGATCCGAGCCCGTCGGGAAGCCAATCCCCTCCAGCGGCTGGCCAAGCTGCTGGCCCGGACTGCCACTTCGTGCGAATAAACCAGCGTGAGCAAGCATCATCACCACGACGATCGCCGTACCGTTGGCTGCGCGATTTTGACCGTTTCCGACACCCGTACCCAGGCTGACGATCGCTCCGGAGCCCTGATTCGTGAGCTGCTCGAAGGCGCCGGGCACCGGATTGTGGACCAGGAAATTCTTCCCGACGAGCCCAGTGTAGTCGCGGCCGAGGTCGCCAGGATGGCCGATGAGCCTGCGATCGAGGCGATTTTGGTGACCGGTGGAACCGGGCTGGCCGCGCGCGACACAACCTACGAGGCTTTGGACGGCTTGCTGGAAAAGCGCCTGGACGGCTTTGGCGAACTATTTCGCTTTTTGAGCTACGAGGAGATCGGCCCGGCCGCAATGCTTTCTCGCGCCGCGGGCGGTGTCATTGGCACGACCGTCGTTTTTTCGATGCCGGGTTCCACGGCCGCCTGCCGTTTGGCAGTGGAGCGTCTCATTCTTCCCCAGCTCGGCCACGTGGCCGGCTTGCTGGCCGAGTAGACCAGGCTAGACAGGCTACTTAAAGAGGCTACGCGGAATGCAGTTGCGTGTTTTGTACTTCGGGATCGTGCGCGAGCGGATCGGCACTCGCGAAGAAGCGATCGAGCTCGGGGACGGCAGTGATGTCGCGGCTTTGCTCGCCGAGTTGGCCAGTCGCCACGATGTGTTCTCGCTCGGTGCCGGAAGTCTGCGCGTGGCGGTGAACCAAGACTATGTCGATGTGGCTCATCCGTTGGCCGATGGCGATGAGGTAGCGATCATCCCCCCTGTCGCGGGCGGAGTCGGCTTACCCACCAACCCGCCCACCAACCTTCCCACCAAGGAGCAATTTTCGTGTCGTTAAACCGCATGACAACCGACGCAATCGATTTGGCGGGGCAGGTCGCAGCCGTCGCCGACGATGAAGCGGGAGCAACCACGACCTTCCTTGGCACGACCCGCCGCACCAACCGCGGCCGCTTGGTCTTGAAACTCGAGTATGAGGCCTACGATGAGATGGCCGTCGCCGAGTTCGACAAAATTACCGCCGAAGCTGCCGAGCGCTGGGAAATCTGCGGCGCGGCGATCGTCCATCGCACCGGCGAGGTGCCCTTGGGCGAATCCAGCGTCGTGATCGCGGTATCGGCGCCGCATCGAGCCGAATCGATCCGCGCGTGCCATTTTCTCATCGATCGATTGAAGGAAGTCGCTCCGATCTGGAAGAAGGAGCATTTCGAGGGCGGCGAGGTCTGGATCGGCTCGTTGGCCGACTGCGTCCACGATCCCGAGGATCCCGATGACCACCACGATCATGAGGGCCACAAAGCTCACGGGGACCACTCAGACACGGCCGAGTGACGCTCGAGTGAAGGTTCGAGTGAACCGCCCCGCGCGCCTCTCACCGTTTTTTCAGCGTTCCCCGAACCCCTTGTCAGGCCACTCAAGCTCAAAATCCACGAGGTTGTGGCGGCTGGACGCAAGCAGCCAATAGTCGAACTCCACGGCCAGAGACACCAGTGAGATGATCAGGCCGCCGACCATGGCGGGAAGCAGCACGGCAACCGGCACTGCGGGCGCCAGACGTGGGGCCACGAAGTTCAAGATTACGTACGGAGCGATGCTCCAGCGCAGGCCGACGGTCATGCGAGCGCTGGCGAAAAGCGGCCAAAACACCTGCCCAATGGCCGGCACGTACGGAACCTCCCAAAGACTTTCGGGCAATTCAGAGCGATCGCTGAGCAAGACCAGGAAGGGCAGGAACGCGAAAGCGCAAAGAATGCTTACCAGAATGATCGAGGCCAGCGTGCCTGAGGCGGGTCCCGCGACCGGGGTGCCCTGTAATAGCTGGGCAGCGGAGATGAGCACTAGGCTGGCGGCTCCCCAGCTGAGCAGGGCTGCGATCAAGAAATAGGCGAAAAGCGGCAGAATTCGCCCTGCGATGCGGCGGCCGACATCGGCCCACTGAAGGGTCTCGCGGCGTGCGGCCGCGAGGAACAGTACCGGCGGCAGGGTCGCCATGACCAGCATTCCCAGCACCCCGATCAGGGCCAGGACGGGTGAGGGCGCCACGGCTTCGGCACCGGCACCGGGGCCGCCACCGCCACCGGGAACCACTGCAGTTTGTGCGATTCCGATCGATGCCAGCGACAACAGTGTCGCCAGGGCCACCCACAGCAGTAGGTCTCGGCGAACCAAGCGCCAACTGTAGGCGATCTCACGGGGGAATATGGATAGGAGCCAGCTGAAAAACACGTTGGTTCAAGCGTGTATCTCGCGCCGCCCACGGCGGCAAAAACCGGCGGCAAAAACCGGCGGCAAAAACCGGCGGCAAAAACCGGCGGCAAAAACGATGACCGATT